>NZ_JBBHKA010000001.1:1600632-1920758 GCF_037572775.1 Ramlibacter sp. PS4R-6
ACGAGGACGACGTGCGGCGCTTCGAGCGCGAAGTGAGCGCCTGCCCGCCCATCGTGAGCTGCTACGCGACAACCGGCCAGGCCGACTACGTGATCAAGGTGCTGGTGCCCGACATCAAGGCCTACGAGAGCTTCCTGCACGAGGTGCTCTTCAAGCTGCCGGGCGTGACGCACGTGCGGTCGAGCGTCGTGCTCAAGGAGATCAAGAGCGAGACGCGGCTGCCGTTCGAGGTGCCCAAGTCCGCAACCCAGGCGCGCAAGCGCCGCTGAGCGCTTGGCTCCTTGCGCTGGGGTGAACTTCTGGCGTATCATTCGCCGACCGACCGGTCGGTTAATTCCCTAAAACCGCCCCGGCTCCCAGGAGACACTCATATGTACACGCAGGCCATGGACACCATGGGCAAGGACGGCGCGGCCAAGCCCAAGGCCGTGCGCTCGGCCGCCGACGTCGCGCTCGAGGAGAAGTTCGAGGCGCGCATCGCGGCCGGCGAATTCATCGAGCCCAAGGACGCGATGCCCGACCACTACCGCAAGACGCTGGTGCGGCAGATCAGCCAGCACGCGCACTCGGAGATCGTCGGCATGCTGCCCGAGGGCAACTGGATCTCGCGTGCGCCCACGCTCAAGCGCAAGGCCATCCTGCTCGCGAAGGTGCAGGACGAGGGCGGCCATGGGCTCTATCTCTATTCGGCGGCCGAGACGCTCGGCACGTCGCGTGACCAGATGATCGAGGCGCTGCACACGGGCAAGGCCAAGTACTCGTCGATCTTCAACTACCCGACGCTCACCTGGGCCGACGTCGGCACGATCGGCTGGCTGGTGGACGGTGCGGCGATCATGAACCAGGTGCCGATCTGCCGCTGCAGCTACGGGCCG
Source organism: Ramlibacter sp. PS4R-6 (assembly GCF_037572775.1). NCBI lineage: Bacteria > Pseudomonadati > Pseudomonadota > Betaproteobacteria > Burkholderiales > Comamonadaceae > Ramlibacter > Ramlibacter sp. PS4R-6. The sequence goes on from NZ_JBBHKA010000001.1 coordinate 1,601,508, forward strand.
TACGCGCGCGCGATGATCCGCATCTGCCGCGAGGAAAGCTTCCACCAGCGCCAGGGCTTCGAGTCGCTGCTGACCATGATGGAGAAGGGCACGCAGGCCCAGCGCGACATGGTGCAGGACTCGGTGAACCGCTGGTGGTGGCCGTCGATCATGATGTTCGGCCCGCCGGACGACCAGTCGCCCAACTCGGCGCAATCGATGCGCTGGGGCATCAAGCGCGTGTCGAACGACGAACTGCGCCAGCGCTTCGTCGACGCATGCGTGGACCAGGCCAAGGTGCTGGGCGTGACGCTGCCGGACCCCGACCTGAAGTGGAACGAGGAGCGCCAGCACTGGGACTTCGGCACCATCGACTGGGACGAATTCTGGAACGTGGTCAACGGCAACGGCCCGTGCAACCGCGAGCGCCTGGCCGCGCGCGTGAAGGCCTGGGACGACGGGCAGTGGGTGCGCGACGCGGCACTCGCCTTCGCCAACCGCGAACCCATGAAGGAAGCAGCATGAGCGACGTCACGCAAAACGAATGGCCCCTGTGGGAAGTGTTCGTGCGCAGCAAGAGCGGCCTGGACCACAAGCACTGCGGCAGCCTGCACGCCGCCGACCCGAAGATGGCGATCCAGATGGCGCGCGATGTGTACACGCGCCGCCAGGAAGGCACCAGCGTCTGGGTGGTGCGATCCGACCACATCGTCGCCAGCGATCCGGGCGAGAAGGACATGTACTTCGACCCCGCCGAAGACAAGGTGTACCGGCACCCGACGTTCTTCAAGCTGCCGCCGTCCGTCGATCACATGTGAGGGCACGATGCACGCAGCTTCCATCCGGGTCTCCAGCGACCCGCAAGTCCAGTACCTCCTGCGCGTCGGCGACACCGCGCTGATCCTCGCGCAGCGCATCACCGAATGGACCGGCCACGCGCCCGTGCTCGAGGAAGACATCGCGCTGGCCAACATCGGCCTGGACCTGCTGGGGCAGGCGCGCGGCGTGCTCACGCGCGCCGGCGAGATCGAAGGCGCGGGCCATGACGAGGACCAGCTCGCGTTCCTGCGCGAGGAGCGCGACTTCCGCAACGCGACCATCGCCGAGCTGCCGCGCGGGGACTTCGCGTACACGGTGGTGCGCAACACGATGATGGCGACCTTCTTCAAGCTGCTGTGGGGCAAGCTCGTGGAATCGAGCGATGCCGAAGTGGCGGCCATCGCCGGCAAGGCGATCAAGGAAGCGCGCTACCACCAGCAGCACTCGGCCGACTGGCTGGTGCGGCTCGCGCTGGGCACCGACGAATCGAAGCAGCGCACGAAGCGCGCGCTGGACGACCTGTGGCGCTTCGGCGCGGAGCTCTTCGCTTCCGACGCCGTCGACGAAGCCGCTGCGCAATCGGGCCTGGGCCCCCGCTGGGGCGACCTGAAGGACGCCTGGCTCGCCGAGATGGGCACTGTCCTGGCCGCCGCGCAACTCGAGGTGCCCGCGACGGCGCCGTTCCTGTCCAATGGCAAGCAGGGCGTGCACAGCGAGCACATGGGCTTCATCCTCACCGAGATGCAGTACCTGCAGCGCGCCTTCCCCGGGGGCACATGGTGACCCGCACCGAGCGCGCGTGGGAAGTGCTCGGCGGCGTCCTCGATCCCGAGGTGCCGGCGCTGTCGGTGTGTGACCTCGGTATCGTGCGCGACGTGATCGACCACGGCGAGGAGCTGGAAGTGGTGCTCACGCCCACGTACTCCGGCTGCCCGGCCACGGAAGTGATCGAGAAGAACGTGCTCGATGCCATTCGCCTGGAAGGCCTCGGCCCCGCGCGCGCCACGCTGCGCCGCGCGCCCGCGTGGACCACCGACTGGATCAGCGAGGACGGCAAGCGCAAGCTGCGCGAGTACGGCATCGCCCCGCCGGGCCCGACATTGCCCGAAGGCACGTCGCCCATCCGCATCTTCCGGCGCTCGGAAGAGAAGATCGCCTGCCCGCATTGCGGCAGCCTGCACACCGAGAAGCTCTCCGCCTTCGGTTCCACCGCATGCAAGGCGATGTACCGCTGCCTCTCCTGCCGCGAACCCTTCGAACACTTCAAGCCGCTATGAGCACACCGCTCTTCCATCCCCTGCGCGTCAAGAAGATCACCCCCGACACGCAGGAGGCGGTGGTCGTCACTTTCGAGGTGCCCACCGAACTGCGCGAGGTCTTCGGCTTCACGCAGGGCCAGTACCTCACGCTGCGCAAGGACATCGCGGGCGAGGACATGCGCCGCTCGTACTCGATCTGCGCGGGCGTCGACGACGGCGAGCTGCGCGTGGGCGTGCGCAAGGTCAAGGGCGGCGTGTTCTCCAACTGGATCAACGAGCACCTGCAGCCCGGCGACACCATCAGCGTCATGGCGCCGCAAGGCCGCTTCTTCGTGCCCATCGAGCCGCAGGCGCACCGCCACCACGTCGGCATCGCGGGCGGCAGCGGCATCACGCCGATCCTGTCGATCATGAAGACGGTGCTGGCGCGCGAGCCGCAAAGCCGCTTCACGCTCATCTACGGCAACCGCAGCCTGCGCTCGACCATGTTCAAGGAGGAGCTCGAGAACCTCAAGGACAAGTACATGACGCGCCTGGTGCTGCACCACGTGTTCTCCGACGAGCACACCGACGCGCCGATCAACATGGGCTTCCTCAACCGCGAGAAGGTGGGCGAGTTCATGCAGGCGCTCCTTCCCGCCTCGACGATCGACCACGTCTTCATCTGCGGCCCGTTCCAGATGAACGACGAGGCCGAAGCGGCGCTGCTCGCGGCCGGCGTGCCCGAGGAGCGCATCCACATCGAGCGCTTCGGCGTGCCGCAACAGGCGGCCGGCGCCGTGGGCGCGGTGGTGCACGAGGCGCGGCCCGGCGACGCCGAGCAGGCGAGGATCACCATCATCCGCGACGGCCTCAAGCGCGAGATCACCTTCCACAAGGACCAGCCGAGCATCCTCGATTGCGCATCGGCCGCGGGCCTGGAGGTGCCGTTCTCGTGCACGTCCGGCGTGTGCGGCACCTGCCGCGCCAAGGTGATCGAGGGCGACGTGCGCATGGAGCGCAACTTCGCGCTGGACAAGAACGAGGTCGCCAACGGCTTCGTGCTCACGTGCCAGGCGCATCCCATGACCGAACGCGTGGTGCTGTCGTTCGACGAAAGGTAATCGATGAAGGTCCTGCAAAGTTACATAGCCGGCCAGTGGGTCGGCCGCGAAGGCGCACAGCAGCTGCGCAGCGCCGTCAACGGCAAGCCGGTCGCGAGCACGCATGGCGAGAAGCCCGATTTCGCGCAGGCCGTGGAGCACGCGCGCAAGGCCGGCGTGCCCAACCTGCTCAAGCTCGATTTCCAGCAGCGCGCCGAACGCCTGAAGGCGCTTGCGAAGTTCCTCAACGAACGCAAGGAGGAGCTGTACGCCGTCTCCGCCCACACGGGCGCCACGCGCACCGACAGCTGGATCGACATCGAAGGCGGCAGCGGCACGCTGTTCGCGTACGCCAGCGTGGGCACGAACGAATTGCCTTCGGGCAACGTCGTGCACGAAGGCCCGGCGATGGCGCTGGGCAAGAAGGGCGGCTTCGCGGGCACGCACATCCTGGTGCCGCGCGGCGGCCTGGCCGTGCACATCAACGCGTTCAACTTCCCGATCTGGGGCCTGCTCGAAAAATTCGCACCGAGTTTCCTCGCCGGCGTGCCGTGCATCGGCAAGCCCGCGACCTCGACCAGCTACCTCACCGAGGCCATGGTGCGGCTGGTGGTCGAGTCCGGCATCCTGCCCGAGGGCTCGCTTCAGCTCGTGATCGGCTCGACCGGCGACCTATTGGACCGCCTGGACGGCAGCGACGTCGTCACCTTCACCGGCTCGGCCGATACGGCGGCGAAATTGCGCGTGCACCCGAACGTGGTGCGCAGTTCGATCCCGTTCAACGCCGAAGCCGACTCGCTGAACATGGCGGTGCTGGCGCCCGACGTGACGCCCGACGACGAGGAGTTCGACCTGTACGTCAAGGAAGTCGCGCGCGAGATGACGGTGAAGGCGGGGCAGAAGTGCACCGCGATCCGGCGCGCGATCGTGCCGAAGAAGTACGTGGACGAAGTCGCATCGCGCCTGAAGGCCCGGCTCGCGAAGACGGTGGTCGGCGATCCGTCGCTGGAAGACGTGCGCATGGGCGCGCTCGCTTCGCTCGACCAGAAGGCCGACGTCGCGGCGCGTGTCGCGGCGCTGATGAAGAGCGCCGAGCTGGTGTTCGGCGAGCGCGACGGCTTCGCCCCGAAAGGCGAGGGCGTGGCCGAAGGCGCGTTCTTCGCGCCCACGCTGCTGCTCGCGCGCAAGCCCATGGCCGACGCCGCCGTGCACGACATCGAGGCCTTTGGCCCCGTCAGCACGCTGATGGCGTACGAGGACATCGACGAGGCGCTGGCCCTGGCCGCGAAGGGCAAGGGCAGCCTGGTCGGCACGCTGGTCACGAAGGACCCGCAGGTCGCCGCGCGCTTCGTGCCCGCTGCCGCCGCGACGCATGGCCGCATCCTCATCCTCGACCGCGAGGCGGCCGCGGAGTCGACGGGCCACGGCTCGCCCCTGCCCGTGCTCAAGCATGGCGGCCCCGGCCGCGCCGGCGGCGGCGAGGAGCTCGGCGGCGTGCGCGCGGTCAAGCACTACCTGCAGCGCGCGGCCGTGCAGGGCTCGCCGACGATGCTCGCGGCGGTCACGCGCGAGCACGTGCGGGGCGCCAAGGTCCACGAGGACGGCGTGCATCCCTTCCGCAAGCACTTCGAGGACCTGGCCATCGGCGATTCGCTGCTCACGCACCGGCGCACGGTGAGCGAGGCCGACATCGTGAACTTCGGCGGCATCTCGGGCGACTACTTCTACATGCACTTCGACGAGATCGCGGCCAAGGAGTCGCCCTTCGGCAAGCGCATCGCGCACGGCTACTTCGTGCTGTCGGCGGCCGCGGGCCTGTTCGTGTCGCCCGCGCCGGGCCCCGTGCTGGCCAACTACGGCCTGGACACCCTGCGCTTCGTCAAGCCGGTGGGCATCGGCGACACGATCCAGGCGCGCCTGACGGCCAAGCGCAAGATCGACAAGAAGAAGGACCAGGGCGTGGTGGCCTGGGACGTCGAGGTGACCAACCAGGCCGGCGAGCTCGTCGCCAGTTACGACATCCTCACGCTGGTGGCCAAGCGACCGGTCGCCTGAGCGACTGCCGCCTACGCGACGCGGGACAGGTGCGCCCGCGCGCTTGCCGGGCTACAAAGACGAAGGGCGCGGACCTTGCGGTGCGCGCCCTTGGCAATCGTGGTGTCGGGTGGTGCCGGAGAAAGGATTTGAACCCTCGACCTTCTCATTACGAATGAGCTGCTCTACCAACTGAGCTACACCGGCCTCTTCTTTTTCTGAGCCTTCGATTATAGCGTGGCGCGATGCGCCACCCGGCTGCGGCGGTTTGGCGCGCTTTTTGCGACGAACCGCCCGGTTCGGCGGCGATGCGGTCCCGGGATCGGTACTTATCCTGAGTCCGCCACCTCTGCCAGAGGTATTTGGCACGCTGCGGACAATCTATACTCGTCGGTTTGGACAAGGTGGGGGCCCTACCGGGCGCCACGCGGTTCAAGTGAGCTCTGGCACCCACCCGCTGCCAAAGCGTTAAAGACTTTTGAATCCCAAAAGCAAAGGAATCATCTTGCGGACTTCGGCCTTCTTCCATCGCGCAGCCGCCCTCGTGGTGCTGCCCCTCGCTCTCCTCGCCCAATCCCCCGCGCACGCGCAGGCCGCTCCCGCATCGGCACCGGCCGCCGTCGCCAGCGACGCCGCCACGCCCCCGGCCGTCGCGGCGGCCCAGGCCTCCGCGCAGAAGGCCGCCGCCGGCGGCGCACCTGCCGCGGCGTCCACGGAGAACCCCTACGGCATCGAAGCCCTGTGGAAGGGTTCCGACAACATCGCCCGCGCGGTGCTCGTGATCCTCGCGATCATGTCGGCGGGCAGCTGGTACATCCTGATCACCAAGTTCCTCGAGCAGTCGAAGATGAACCGCCACGCCCGCACGGTGGACCAGAAGTTCTGGGCCCAGCCGACGGTCAGCTCGGCGGCCAACGCGCTCGAGAAGAACAGCGCCTACCGCTTCATCGCCGAAGCCGGCGTCGCCGCCACCAACGACCACGGCGGCTTGAAGAGCCACATCCCGATGGCCGACTGGATCCCGATGAGCATCACCGCCGCGGTCGATCGCGTCCACGCCAACACGCAAAGCGGCCTGGCCTTCCTGGCCACCGTCGGTTCCACGTCCCCCTTCGTCGGCCTGTTCGGCACGGTGTGGGGCATCTATCACGCGCTCACGGCCATCGGCATTTCCGGCCAGGCGTCGATCGACAAGGTGGCCGGCCCCGTGGGTGAGGCGCTGATCATGACGGCCATCGGCCTCGCGGTCGCCATCCCCGCCGTGCTCGCCTACAACTGGCTCGCCCGCCGCAACAAGGCCGTGATGGACGAAGTGCGGGAGTTCGCCGACGAGCTCAACGCCGTCATCGTGGGCTCGGCCGGCCGCGCCGCCTAAGCGCAAGCCGAAAACTCCAACCAACCAGGAGTCAAGCCATGGCAATGGCTGTCGGCCCGGCCTCCGGCGACGAAGACGAGGTCATGTCCGCCATCAACACCACGCCCCTCGTGGACGTGATGCTGGTGCTGCTGATCATCTTCCTGATCACCATCCCCGTGGTGACGACGTCGATCCCCGTCACGCTCCCGAAGGAGCGCGTGGAGATCCGCGAAACGAAGCCCGAAAACGTGATCATCTCGGTGAATCCGCAGGGCGATATCTACTGGTACGACGCGAAGGTGCCCAACGAGGCCTTCCTCGTCGAGCGCCTGAAGCGCGTGTCCACCATGAAGCCGCAGCCCGAGGTGCAGATCCGCGGCGACCTCGCCTCCAAGTACGGCGGGGTCGGCAAGGTGCTGCTCGCGTGCCAGCGCGCGGGCATCACCAAGGTGGCCTTCATCACCGAGCCGCCGCCCCTGGGCGGTTGAACGGGAAGAGAACGACATGAAGTCCCAAACCAAGACGAAGCGATTCGGCCAGGGCGGTGACCCGGAGCCCATGATGGACATCAACACCACGCCGCTGATCGACGTGATGCTGGTGCTGCTCGTGATGCTCATCATCACCATCCCGATCCAGCTGCACGCGGTCAACCTCGAGATGCCCGTCGGCGCGCCGCCCACGCAGGTGGAGCCCGACAAGCTGATGATCAACATCGACGAGAAGAGCACCGTGTACTGGCAGGGCCTGCCCGTGAGCGCTCAGCAGCTCGAGCAGAACATGGAGCTCGTCGCGACGATGAACCCGCAGCCCGTGGTGCAGATCCGTCCCGACAAGGACTGCAGCTACGCGGTGTTCGCCAACGTGCTGTCCACCTCCAAGCGCAAGGGGCTCACCAAGATGGCCGTGATCGGCCATGAGCAGTTCGTCCAATGACAGCCGCTGCCGCCAACCAGAACATCCCGCTGCACCACCGCAAGTACGGGCAGAAGGATCCGACCCGCCGCATGATCGGCTGGGGCGTGGTGATCGCCATCCACGCGCTCATCATGTGGGCGCTCATCACGGGCACCGCGCGCGACGCACTGAAGATCATCAAGAAGCCGCTCGAGGCCGCGGTGATCCAGGAAGTGATCATCCCGCCGCCGCCGCCCCCGCCGCCGCCGAAGGAGATCGTCAAGCCGACGCCCAAGCTCGAGGCGCCGCCGCCGCCGTTCATCCCGCCGCCGGAGGTCAAGCCGCCGGAGACGTCCGCGCCGGTGATCCCCTCGGTGACCACGCCGCCGCCGGCCCCGCCGGTCATCGCGCCGCCGCCGCCGCCCGCAGCCCCGCCCGCGCCTTCGGGCCGGCAGGAGATGGGGGTCGCGTGCCCGACGCAGACCAAGCCGGAGATGCCAAGGCAGGCCTTGCGTGACGGCACCACAGGCCTGGTGAGGGCGCAGGCGCTCATCCGTGACGGCCGGGTGGTGAGCGTCGACATCCTGTCGGGGCCGCGCATCTTCCACGCCGCGGTGCGCGAGGCGATGATGCAATACAAATGCATCACCACGACGGGCGGTGACATCGTCGCGACGCAGGAATTCAACTTCAAGCAGGAGTAGCCTGCACCAGAATAGAAATTCTGGTTTTCCCTCGAAGCCCGCCTTGTGCGGGCTTCTTTTTTGGTCCCCTGTAAAGCGCCCGTTTTAGGACGCTTCGAAGGGCCATTTTTCTTCGATGTTTTTGGGCAACAAACAGCCGCTTTTCGGGTGACTCTCAAGTGACGGCACTTTGTCACGAGTGTAAAAACGACGGCTGGATGGTACCCACGAGTCTCACGCTCGTGCGCTGTCCTCATTGCGGGGCGAGCCCCAAGGGCTTCGCCCCTTTATCTCGGCAGGAAAAGTCTGGAGAACTCATGAGAACCGATACACAAAGGTTTAGAAGGTCGGTTGTCTCACGCGCTGCGATCACAGCGCTGTGGGGCACCGCGGCGATGTTGGCAGCGCAGGAGACCCTTGCGCAGCAGACCTCGCTGGAGCGCGTTGAAATCACCGGTTCGGCGATTCGCCGCGTGGACGCGGAGACGGCGCTGCCCGTCGTCGTGATCCAGCGTGCGGACATCGAGCGCAGCGGCGCGACCTCGGTCGTCGACCTGATGCAGCGCTTGCCGGCCATCCAGGGCTCGACGGGCGAATCCGCTTCCGTCGGCGGCGAGACGTTCGGCTTCTCCGGCATCTCCGTCCACGACCTGGGCGAATCGCGCACCCTGGTGCTGCTGAACGGCCACCGCATGGCCATCTTCGGCGGCCAGACGCTCACCGGCTTTGCCGCGGGCTTCGACCTGAACGCGCTGCCCATCGCCGCCATCGAGCGCGTCGAAGTGCTGACCGACGGCGCCTCGGCCCTGTACGGTTCGGACGCGGTTGCGGGCGTGGTCAACTTCATCACCAAGCGCGGCACGACCGAAGGCCAGGTGTCCGTCGGCTACTCCTCGCCCAAGGGCGGCGCCAAGGAAACGCGTTTCAGCGTGACCAAGGGCATCGGCGACCTGGACAAGGACGGCTGGAACATCCTGGGTTCGTACGCGCACGACGAGCGCACGCTGCTGCGGTCTACCTCGCGCGACTACGCGAGCACCGGCCGCGTGTTCTTCTCGGCCAACGGCAAGAACTACCGCTTCCAGCAGTACTCGGCCAGCCCGATCCCCGCCAACGTGGTGGACGACAACGGCAACCTGGTCAACCCGTACCTGATCACGAACGGCAACTGCCCCGAGAAGACCTTCCGCGTCATCGACGGCTCGGACGACTTCTGCGGCTTCGACTTCGTCGGCGAACTCGAGATCTTCCCGATCCGCAAGCGCGACGCCGGCTTCCTGTCGTTCACGATGAACCTGGGCGCGCACCAGGCCTACGCCGACCTGCTGATGTCGCAGTCCAAGCAGACGTCGCGCATCGCCCCGGTGCCTGGCTCGATCGCGATCCCGACCACCTCGCCGCTGTTCAGCCAGTACCTGGCGCCGATCGGCATCACGCAGGACACGGTCGCGTTCTACCGCCTCTATGACCTCGGCAAGCGCACCTCGAGCGACAAGGCCGACTTCATGGACTTCGTGGCCGGCATCAAGGGCACGGTGTTCAAGAACTGGGACTACGACGCGTTCTACACGCACTCGCAGTCGAAAGCCGCTTCCAACGTCTCCGGCTACCCCGGCGCGCTGGCCATTTCGAACCTGCGCAAGTCGGGCCTGCTGAACCCGTTCGTGCTGGCCGGCCAGCAGACGCCCGCGGCCAACGCGGCGATCGCGGCGGTGAACTACAACGGCTACTGGAACGGCGGCAAGTCCACGCTGGACACCCTGAACCTGCGCGGCTCCACCGAGCTTGCCAAGCTGCCGGCGGGCCCGCTCGCCCTGGCGGCCGGCGTCAACTACAACCGCGAGAAGTTCCAGTCGGCCCCGTCCCTGTTCGCGCAGGGCCTGCTGGCCGACCCGGTTGCCGGCACGCTGTGCGACCCGAACGCCACCAGCGGCCCGACCCAGTGCGACCAGCGCTTCGGCGACGCCGCGGCGACGGTGCCGTACTCGGCCGACCGCAAGAACTGGGGCGTGTTCGCGGAACTGCAGATCCCGATCATCAAGGACCTGGAAGTCACGCTGTCCGCGCGCCACGACAACTACAGCGACTTCGGCAACACCGACAACGGCAAGGCCGCCTTCCGCTGGAAGCTGTCGCCCCAGGCGCTGATCCGCGGCTCGGTCGGCACGGGCTTCCACGCCCCGACGGTGCCGCAGGTTGCCGCCGCTCCCCAGCCGTTCGGCGTCACCAGCGACAAGTACACCTGCTCGGCCGGCCTTGCTGCCGTCGCCGCCGCGAACGGCGCCGAGTGCCGTCCCGGCAGCCAGCAGTACGACGTGGTCGCCGGTGGCAACCCGCTGCTCAAGCCCGAGACCTCGCGCCAGGCCACCATCGGCTTCCGCGTCGAGCCCGCCTCGTGGCTGTCGGCCGGTGCGGACTTCTGGTGGGTCGCCGTCAAGGACGTGTTCGGCACGCTGCCGGAGCAGTCGGTGTTCCTCGACCCGACGGCCTACCCCGGTTCGTGGACTTCGGCGCTCGACGTCGGCACGGGCAAGCGTTACGTCGCGTTCAACGCGGGTAACCTGAACCTGGGCAAGTCGTACTCCTCCGGTATCGACTTCGACATCAGCTCGCGCACCAAGACGCCGTTCGGCGGCCTGGACATGAAGTTCAACGCGACGTACATGCTGCGTGAAGTCGCCCAGCAGGTCATCAACGGCCCGTACTACTCGGCCATCGGCGACTACGGCGACAACGTGGGCGGCGTGACGTTCCGCGTGCAGGGCCGTGCGAGCGCGGCCCTGAAGACCGGCGCGTTCACGAACACGCTGGCGATGAACTTCAAGTCGGGCTACAAGGACGCCACCACCACGGTGGAAGTCCTCGACGCCGCCGGCAACGTGACGGGCACGGAAGACGTCCGCATCGACGTGCCGTGGCACTACACGTTCGACTGGCAGACCCAGTGGGAAATGAACAAGACGTTCACGTTCACCATCGGTGCGCTGAACCTGTTCAACCGCAAGCCGCCGTTCGCCGTCTCGACGGGTGGCGTCAACCGCGGCCAGCAGTTCGGCTACGACGACCGCTACTACGACTCGCGCGGCCGTACGTGGTACGTCAACGCGACGGCTCGCTTCTAAGCAGCCCGCGCCAACGAAAAGGCCCGCTTCGGCGGGCCTTTTTCATTCCCTCGCGCCGCGATCAGCGGTCGTCGTCGTCGTACTGCTCCGCCGCGCGGCGGAAGCCGCTGATCGTCTCCAGCACCAGCTTGAGCGCCTGCTTCTCGGGCGCGGTGAGGTGCGGGTTCCAGCAGTCCATCAGCAGCACCACGCGCGTGTTCGGCGACGGGTTCTTGGCGCTGTGCAGGTAGGTGTCGTCGAACAGCACGGGTTCGCCGGCCTTCCAGTGGTGCTCGCCGCCGCCGTGCACCATCAGGAAGGCGCCTTCGGGGATGACCAGCGGCAGGTGCATCACCGAACGCACGTTGGTCACGCCGTGGTGCGCGAGGATCTCGGTGCCGGGCGTCATCACCGAGAAGAGGATCTCGGGCGACTCGTTGTCGATGCGGCACAGCTCGATGGATTCGAGGATGCGGCTGGTGTCGGGGCAGCGCGCGTGGTGGTCGTCGAAGCGGCGGCCGTGGCGCCAGAAGAAGAACGCCTCCCACGCGGGCTTGTTGCCGGCCAGGTAGTTCTCGATGGGCACGTTCTCGCGGAAGCGGATGAAGTTCTCGAAGTGGCCGTCCTCGGCCAGCACGCGCACGGCGTCCTCGCGGATGGCCTCGAAGCCGTCGGTGAGCGTCTTGAGCCACGGCTGCAGCTTCGGGTCGTGGTACGGGCCGGGCGGCAGGTCGGGGAAGAAGAACAGGCGCGGCTTCTGGTGCTCGCTGGGCGGCACGGCCTCGGTTTCCTTCAGGTACACCGACACCGCGCGGTCCACGCGCTTGAGCTCCTGCGCGCCGTACGCCTGGCGCACGCTGTCGTACGAGCCGCGCAGCAGTTCCTTGCGGCCGGTGCGCACGCGCTCGATCGCGTGCACGACGGTGCCGAGCAAGGCAGGCGGCGTGGACTCCTGGTTCAGCCAGACGCCCATCTGCTGCGCGCGCGTGATCGCCTGGAAATACGCGGCGAGCGAGGCCTGCGCCTGCCCGTTCAATTCGCGTGCGCGGCCGAGCACGAGCCAGGCGACGAACGCATCGCGCTGGCGCGCGACCAGCGATTCGAGGCCCTGTGCGGCCAGTTCGGGTGCGCCCGCCGTCATCAAGGCGGTGGCGGCCTCGAGCGCGGCGGCGATTTCGTGGTCGTTCGTGACGGCGGTGCTCATGCGAAAGGGGTCCTGCAGTGCTGCTGGACCGTAGTATCGCCTGCCTCGCAGAGGGCTCCCCGAGCAAAAAAGCCGGCTTTGCGGCCGGCCTTTTCGCTGTTACGCGCGGTGCGCTTTACGGCCTGCGGCCCCGCTCGCGCTCGCGCTCGCTCGCGGCCTCACGGCGTTCGCTGGCGCGCTCGCGGCGCTGCTCCGCGGCGGACGCCGGCGTCGCGGGCGGCGCCGATGGGCGGCCGGTCGCTGCGGGCGGTGCCGGGGGCGTCGGCGCCGGGGCGGCCTGCGGGGCCGGTTGCGCGGGCGCGGGGCGCTGCGCAGCCGGTGCCTCGCCGCGCGGCTGCTGCCGCTCTTCGCGTTGCTGTTGGCGTTCCTCACGCTGCTGCTGGCGCTGATCGCGGGGCGCCGACGGTGCGGCCTCGGGCGGGCGCGCGGCCGGTGCGGGTGCAGGTGCCGGTGCCGGTGCAGGCGCGGCCTGCGGTGCGGGTGCCGGCGCAGGGCGTGCGGCGGGGGCGGCGGGTGCCGCAGGCGCAGGCGGCGGCGCGGACGCGGCGGGCTCGCGTTGCGGGCCGCGCTGTTGCTGTTGCTGCGGTTGCGGCTGCTGGCGCTCTTCGCGCTGGTCGCGCCGCTGCTCGCGGGCCGATGCGGCTTCCTGGGCGCGCGACGGCGGCGTGGGCGGCGTTGCAGCCGGCGGTGCCGTGGCCGGTGCAGGTGCGCTGGCCGGTGCGTTCGGCGCCGTGCCGGCGGCGCCGGGGCGGCCGAGTTCCGGACGGCCACCACGCTGGCGCTCTTCGCCACGGCCTTCGCCGCGGCCGCGCTCCGGCGCGGAAGCGGCGGGCGGGGTGGCCGGTGCCGGCGCGGATGCGGCCGCGGGCGGCGCGCTCGGACGCGCGGCAGGCGACGCCGGAGCAGCGGGCGCAGGTGCGGGCGCCGAAGCAGCCGGGGCTTGCGCGCCCGGACGTGCGGCCGGCGATGCAGGCGCAGCCGGTGCGGGTGCCGGTGCGGAAGCGGGCGCTTCCGTGCGCGGCGCATTGCGGTCACGTTCCTCGCGGCGTTGCTCGCGTTGCCCGCGGCGCTGCTCGCGTTCGGCGCGGCTGGCGGGCGCGGCGGCCGGGGCGGGCGGCGCGGAAGCGGCTTGCGTCGGCTGCACGACCTTCACGGAGGGCGCAGGCGCGCCACCCGCGGGCGGCTGCTGGCCGCGTGCGGGAGCGGAGGCGGGGGCCACCGGTTGGCCGGGGTTGGCCTGCAACTGCGTGCGCCGCGTCTCCACCGACTGCGGCGGCGGCGGCGGCGCGGTCTGCGCGACCACCTGCTTGCGGAAGGCTTGCTCCGGCGGCCTTTGCTGCGCCGGCTGCGCACCCATCACGCTGGTCTTCGCGGGTGCGACGGGCGCCGCCCGCACGATGGCCTGCGGCTGCACGTTCTGCACCTGCACGCGCACGACCTCGCGCGCGACGGGGCGTGCCTGCACGAAGGCCTGCGTCGGCACGGCGACCACCGCGTTGGGCACGCGCTGGTTGACGTACACGTTGGTCACGGTGTTGGTCTGGTAAATGTTCGTCACCTGCGTCACGTTGACCTTGGTGTTCGAGACGTTCACCCGCGTGAAGTACTCGCGGCTCACCTGGTAGGACGGCCGGTACACCTCGCGCGGCGCCAGCGGGAACCAGCCGACGACGTTGTTGCCGCCGCCGGACGACGCGATGGCCGCGGCGCCGATGAAGGCGACGAGCGCGGGTGCATACACCGGGCGCACGTTGGCGGGGCCGGGCACCCAGGACCAGCGGTCCTGCACGTGCGCCCAGCGGCCGTAGTGCGAGGGCGCGAAGCCCCACGGCTGCTCATCGACCCAGGTCCAGCCCCAGGGTTCGACCCAGGACCAGTGGCCGTCGCGGTAAGGCGCCCATTCGGCCGAGACGCGCGTGGGCGTCCACACCCAGCCGTACTCGGGCACCTGGCGCCACGAACCGTATTCGTCGAGGTCGGCGAAGCCGATCATGTCGCGCGACACGTAGCGTGCGCTGACCGAACGCTCCCAGCGGCGGTCGCGCTGCGCGGACCAGCGCGCGAGCTCATCCACGCGGTCGGAGCGGTACGTGTCGTAATCGGCCAGGCGCGTGTCGTAGAAGCGCCAGGTGTCGGCCGGGCCGATGCGGAAGCCGCGGCCTTCGCCGTAGAGCAGCGCGGCGCCAAGGCGCACCGTCACCGCCGTGGAGCCGTCCTGCGGATCGACCTCGATGCGGTAGGTGCCGGGCTGGCGGATCACCACGGCGAGGTTGGGCGTGTCGACTTCGACGACCTGGTTGGCGTCGATGCTGCGCACGCGCACTTCGAGGTCGCCTTGCGTCAGCTGCAGCTGCGCCATGCGGTCGTCGATGTTCAGCACGGCGACGCTGCTCTCGTCGCCGATGCGCAGGGCGGTGCCGCCCAGCTGCAGCTCGGCGCGCGAGCGCTCGGCCACCCACAGGCGGTCGCCGCCGATGAGCGGGCGGTTGACGACGGCGCGCGACCAGTCGGCCTCGCCGGCCGGCGAGAGGCTTACGCCGCCGGCCACATAGGACAGGCGCGCGACGCGGTAGGGAGGATCGGCCTGGGCTGCGGTGCTGGCGAGCAGGAAGCCCAGCGTCGCGAGCAGCAGCAAGGCGGCCTTGCGGAGGTTTCGGATCATGTCGTTTCCTTGTGGGGACACCCGCATTCAACGGTTGGGGACGCGAGTCGGCCTACGGTCAGGCCGTGAAACGGATTGTTCGAACCGCAAGCTCAGCGGTGCTGTAGGCGCGCTGCTTGTGCCGCTGTCAGGCGGCGGCTTTCGGCAGGCGCACCTGGCCGGGCAGGTGGGTCAAGCGCCAGCCGATCAATGCGAGCGCAAGGGCGCCCACCCCGCCCGTGGCCAGGGCGGTGCGCAGGCCGATGTGCTCGCCGAGCCAGCCGCCGAGCAGCGCGCCCGGGATCGAGGGCAAGAGGATGAGCCAGCGCATGGTGCTGGTCATGCGGCCGAGCAGGGGCTCGGGCGTGACGGCCTGCCGCAGCGACAGGAAGTTGATGAAGATGAGCACCGCGCCGAAGCCGAAGCACACCAGCATCAGCACGAAGGATGCGACGCCCCAGGTGTTGGCCGGCGCCAGCGCCAGCTGGATCCACCCGATGCCGCACACGCCGAAGCCCCACAACAGGCTCGCGCCCACGCCGATGCGGTTGGCGATGCGCGGCCCGTAGATGCCCGCCGCGATCGTGCCCATGCCCAGGCCGACGTAGCTCAGGCCCACCTGCTTCTCGTCCAGGTGCAGCTCGCGCGTGGCGAAGAGGATCTGCACCACCATCGCCGAGTGGTGGCACAGCTGCCACAGGCCCACCATCGCGGCCATCACGACCAGCAGGCGCACGCTGCGCACGAACTGCACGCCTTCCTTCAGCGCGTGCCAGAAGCCTTCCGGCATGTCCTGGCCGGGCTTTTCCTCGATCTTCAGGCCGCGCAGGATCATCACGCTGCCCAGGAGCAGCAGCGCGTCGACCAGCAACGCGAACGGCGCGCCCACCAGGCGGATCAGCGCGCCGGCGATGCCCGGTCCCGTCACTTCGGCCAGCGAGTTGGCGAACGCGTTCTTGGCATGCGCTTCCACCAGGCGCTCGCGCGGCACGATTTGCGTCAGCACGATCTGCGACGCCGAGCCCGCGGTGGTGAACACGCAGCCGATGATGAAGGAGACGAAGTAGAGGTACGCGATCGTCAGCCAGCCCATCGCCCACACCAGCGGCACCGTGGCCAGCACGACACCGACGGTGAGCTCGCCGGCCACGTACACCGGCAGCTTGCGCACGCGGTCGAGCCACACGCCCGAGGGCAGCGAGAACAGGATGAAGGGCGCGAGCTCCATCGACGTGAGCAGGCCCATCTGCGTGGGCGTTGCGTGCAGCAGCACCGCCGCCGTCAGCGGGATGGCCAGCATCGTGATCTGCGCGCCGAAGCCGCTGGTCAGGATGGACAGCCACAGGCGCCGGTACAGCTTGTCGTGCAACAGGTCGCCGGGCGCGAGGCGCCAGGGCAGGCGGTGCTTGCGCAGCGTCGCATCCCGCGCGGGGGCTTCTTTCTCGAGAGCTTCGTTCTCCGCGGTCATCAGTACAGCCAGCAGGCCGCCTGCGACTTGTCGTTGACCGGGATCAGCGGCGGCACGTCCACCGCGCACTTGTCGAAGGCGTGCGGGCAGCGCGTGCGGAACACGCAGCCCGAAGGCGGCGACATGGGCGAGGGCAGGTCGCCCTGCAGCAGCTGGATCACCTTGCCGCGCTCCAGGCGCGGGTCGGCCAGCGGCACGGCCGAGAGCAGCGCGCGCGTGTAGGGGTGCTTGGGCGCGGCATAGAGCTCGTGCTTGTCGGCCAGCTCCATCACGCGCCCCAGGTACATCACCAGGATGCGCTGGCTCACGTGCTTGACCACCGCCAGGTCGTGGGCGATGAAGATCAGCGCCAGCTGCATCTGCTGCTGCAGGTCCTTCAGCAGGTTGATGATCTGCGCCTGGATCGAGACGTCCAGCGCCGACACGGGCTCGTCGCACACGATCAATTTGGGCTCGAGGATCAGCGCGCGGGCGATGCCGATGCGCTGGCACTGGCCGCCCGAAAACTCGTGCGGGTAGCGATAGAGCTGGTTCTCCATCAGGCCCACGCGCGCCATCACCTGCTTCACGCGCGCCAGCACCTCGTCCTTGGACAGCTCGGGCTTGTGGGTGCGCAGCGGCTCGCCGATGATCTGCGCGACGTTCATGCGCGGGTTCAGCGACGCCAGCGGGTCCTGGAACACCATCTGCGCGTTCTTGCGCACGGCCTGCCACTCGGATGCATCGGCGCCCGCCATGTCCTTGCCCAGCCACACCACCTGGCCCGACGTCGCGGGGATCAGGTTGAGGATGGCGCGGGCCAGCGTCGACTTGCCGCAGCCGGATTCGCCGACGATGCCCAGCGTTTCGCCGGGGTACAGCTCGAGGTTCACGCCGTTGACGGCCTTGAGCGTGCGCTTCTTCGGGAACAGGCCTTCGCCGCGCACCGGGAAGTGCACGTGCAGGTCGCGGACGGAGAGGAGGGGTTCCTGGTTCATGACAGCACCACCTCGGCATCACGCGCGATGTCGGCAACCGGGCGATGGCAGGCCCGCAGCACCATCGGGTCGTTCACGGCGGGAACGAGCGGCGGGCGCTGGTTCACGCACACGTCCATCACGTAGGTGCAGCGCTCGCTGAACGGGCAACCCGGGGGCAGTCGCGCCATGTTGGGCGGCACGCCGGGGATCGCCACCAGCTTCTCGCCTTCGTGATCGAGCTTGGGAACCGCGCCGAGCAGGCCCAGCGTGTACGGGTGCGTGGGGCGGTAGAAGATGGCTTCGGCGTTGCCCTGCTCCATGATGCGGCCGCCGTAGAGCACCATCACCTGGTCGCACAGGCCCGCGACCACGCCGAGGTCGTGCGTGATCAGGATGATGGCGGTGCCGAAGTCGCGCTGCAGGTCGCGCAGCAGCGACATGGTCTGCGCCTGCACCGTCACGTCCAGCGCCGTGGTCGGCTCGTCGGCGATCAGCAGGTCCGGCTGGCACAGCAGCGCCATCGCGATCATGATCCGCTGGCGCATGCCGCCGGAGAACTCGTGCGGGTACATGCGGATGCGGCGCGCGGCGTCGGGGATGCGCACCTGCTCCAGCGTCTGGATCGCCAGCGTCAACGCGCTCTTGCGCGTCAGGCCCTTGTGCAGCTCCAGCACCTCGGTCATCTGCCGCTCGACCGTGAGGTACGGGTTGAGCGACGTCATCGGGTCCTGGAAGATCATCGCGACGCGGTTGCCGCGGATCTTGTTCAACTTGGCGGCCGGCATCGTGAGCAGGTCTTCGCCGTTGAAGAGGGCCTTGCCCGACGCGCGGCCGTTGGCCGCGAGCAGCCCCATCATGGCCATCATGCTCTGGCTCTTGCCCGAGCCGGATTCGCCGACGATGCCGAAGGTCTGCCCCCGCTCGAGCGAGAACGACAGGCCGTTGACGGCAGTGACCACGCCCTCGGGCGTGTCGAACCTCACGTTGAGGTCCTGGACATCGATCAGTTTCGTCATCGCTGTTTGGGGTCGAGCGCGTCGCGCAGGCCGTCGCCGATGAAGTTGAAGCAGTACAAGGTGAGCGACAGCATGGCGCACGGGAAGAGCAGGAGCCACGGCGCCACTTCCATCACGCCGGCGCCGTCGTGGATCAGCACGCCCCAGCTGGTCATGGGCTCCTGGATGCCCAGGCCCAGGAAGGACAGCACCGATTCCGTGAGGATCACGCCCGGCACGGTGACGGTGGTGTAGATCACCACCACGCCCAGCAGGTTGGGCACGATGTGCGAGAAGATGATGCGGTGCGTCGGCACGCCGATGGCGCGGGCCGCTTCCACGAACTCCATCGAGCGCAGCGACAGCGTCTGGCCGCGCACCACGCGCGCCATGTCCATCCACGAGAAGGCGGTGATGGTCAGCACCACCAGGTAGAACTCGCGGCCGAGGATGGTGACCAGCAGGATCGCGATCAGCAGGTAGGGGATCGCGTACATCATGTCGACGAAGCGCATCATCAGGCCGTCGACCTTGCCGCCGATGAAGCCGGCGGTGGCGCCCCAGGCGATGCCGACGATCACCGAGCAGATGGTGGCCATGATGCCGACCATGAGCGAGATGCGCCCGCCGATCAGCGCGCGCACCAGCAGGTCGCGGCCCGATTCGTCGGTGCCCCAGTAGTGGTGGCCCTTCAGCGAGGGCGGCAGCTTCATCGCGTCCCAGTCGGCGGTGTCGAACTCGTAGGGCAGCACCATCGGGCCGAACACGCACAGCAGCGTGATGATCGCCAGGACCACCAGCGCGAACACGGCGGCCTTGTTGCGCAGGAAGCGCCCGCGCGCATCCGCCCATGGGCTGCGGCCCGGCGGGGCCTTGGTGGCTTCCACCAGCGAGTCGACGAGCGCGTCGCTTTTCTTCGTGTAGAGCAGCATCGCGGGCCTAGTAGCGGATCTTCGGGTCGAGCGCGGCGTACGCCAGGTCGACCAGCAGGTTGAGGAGCACGGCCAGCACGGTGATCAGCACCACCAGGCCCAGCACCAGCGTGTAGTCGCGGTTGCCGGCGCCGTTGACGATCAGCTTGCCGATGCCGGGCAGCGAGAAGATGGTCTCAGTCACCAGCGCCGACGTGATCGACGAAATGGTGAGCGGGCCCATCACCGACACGACCGGCAGCAGCGCGGGCTTGAGCGCGTGGCGGAACACCACGACGCGGGTGGGCAGGCCCTTGGCCTTGGCCGTGCGGATGAAGTTGCTGTGCAGCACTTCGATGAGGCTGCCGCGCATCACGCGTGCGATGGTCGCGACGTTGATGAACGTGAGCAGCGCAATCGGCAGGATCATGAACTTCCAGTTGAAGCCGTCCCAGCCGCCGGCGGGCAGCCACTTGAGCAGGATCGCGAACACCAGCACCAGCAGCGGGCCCAGCACGAACGAGGGCAGCACGCTGCCGCTGTTGCTGCAGAACATGACCGTGTAGTCGGCCGCGCTGTTCTGGCGCAGCGCCGCGGCGATGCCCAGCACCACGCCGATCACGAACGACAGCACGATGGCGGTGCCGCCGATCGACAGCGACACCGGCAGCGCCGCCGCGACGAGGTCGTTGACGGACCAGTCGGCGTAGCGGAACGAGGCGCCCAGGTCGCCGTGCAGCAGGTTGCCCAGGTAGTAGAAATATTGCTCCACCGGCGGCTTGTCCAGGTGGTACTTGGCCTGCAGGTTGGCGAGCACCGCCTCGGAGACCTTGCGTTCCGAGTCGAAGGGGCCGCCCGGTGCGGCATGCACGAGCAGGTAGCAGGCCGTGATGACGGCCAGCAAAGTCGGCAGCGTCGCCAGCAGGCGACGCAATGTGTAGGACCACATAAAGGCTTAAGACCCCTCGCGAAGGCGCGGCGCGCGGGGTGCTGCGCGTCGCGCCAGGAGCACGCTGGTCGCGTGCTCAGTGCTTGATGATGTACAGGTCCTTGCTGCGATAACGGTCTTGCACGTTATCCTGCGAGTAACCGCCCACGTACGATTTTACCAGCCGCGGCAGGGAGTACTGGAGCAGCGGGATGATGGGGTATTCGTCCATGATCATCTTCGCCGCCTTGTTGAAAAGGTCCTTGCGCTTGGCCAGGTCGGTGGTGTTGGAGCCCTCGGTGATCAGCTTCTCCGCCTCGCGGTTGCAGTTGAAGTTGTTGTTCTGGTCCGAGTCGCAGCGCACGAGCGCCAGGAAGGTCGTGGCGTCGTTGTAGTCGGCCAGCCAGCCGTTGCGCGCGATCTGGAAGGTGCCGTCGTGGCGCTTCTTCAGCAGCACCTTGAACTCCATCGCTTCCATTTCCACGTTCAGGCCCAGCTTCGTCTTCCACTCCGACTGCGCGAAGATCGCCATCTTCTTGTGGTATTCGCTGGTGTTGTACGACAGCGTGTACTTGGTACCCGGCTTCACGCCCGCTTCGGCCAGCAGCTTCTTGGCCTCCTCGACGCGCTTGGCCATCGGCCAGGCGGCCCAGTCGTACTGGCCCACGTCCTCGCCGATCGTGCCCTTGACGACCACGTCGTAGGCCGGGCTCTGGCCGTCGGCCGTCACCTTCTGCGCCAGGATGTCGCGGTCGATCACCATCGACATCGCCTTGCGGATGCGCACGTCCTTGAATTGCGGGCTCTGCGTCTGGTAGGAGTAGTAGCGCAGGCCGATGATCGGCTGGTTCTTGATGTCCTTGGGGTACTGCGCCTTGAACTTTTCGAAGGTGCCCGGCGGCAGCTGGTTGGTCCACTCGATCTGGCCGGTCTCGAACAGCTTGGTCTCGGCGTTCTCGTCCTCGATGGGCAGGTAGGTCACGCGCTCGAGCGTCACGTTCTTCGCGTCCCAGTACTGCGGGTTCTTCTCGATGATCACCTTGCTGTTGACGCTCCACTCCTTGAGCATGTAGGCGCCGTTGCTGACCATGTTGCCGGGCTTGACCCAGTCCTTGCCGAACTTCTTCACCGAGGGCTCGTGCACCGCGCCCAGGTTGTTGTTGGACATCAGCGCCGGCAGGAAGGGCACCGGGCCGGCGGTCTTCAATTCCAGCGTGAACTTGTCGATGGCCTTCACGCCCAGCTCGGTGGTGGGCTTCTTGCCCTGCGCGACCAGCAGGCCGTTCTGCAGGAACACGCCGAAGGTCGTCGCATAGGTGGACGCCGTCTTCGGGTCGAGGAAGCGGCGGATGCCGAAGACGAAATCGTTGGCGGTCACGGGGTCGCCGTTGGACCACTTGGCGTTCTGGCGCAGCTTGAACACCCAGGTGGTGGGGTTCATCTGCTTCCAGCTCTCGGCCACGCCCGGGACGATGTTGCCGGCCGAGTCGTTGGCCGTGAGGCCCTCGAACAGGTCGCGGGTGATGTTGTTGGCGCCGACGGATTCCGCATTGGCCGGGTCGAGCGTCTCGGGCTCGGAGCCGTTGTTGCGGATCAGCGTCTGCGACGCATGCAGCTGCACGCCGGGGGGGATCACGGCGGCGGAGGCGCCGAGCGCCAGCAGCAGCGCGGCGGCGAGGAGGGGGATCTTCTTGTTCATCGGGTCTTCTTTCGGGAGGCGATCAGTGGGCCGGCAGCTTGGTGGTGTCGATGTCGATGTAGCGCCAGAAGGAATTGGAGAACGGGTGGCGCTTGTAGCCCATCACCCAGGGCTGCCAAAGGTCGGTGCCGATGCGCGAGACGCGGATCTTGTACGGCATGTAGGCGACGATGATCCGCACGGCATCGCGGATCTGCGCGTCGCGCTCGGGGCCGTCGGGCATCACGCCCTGCTTCGCGAAGATCTCGTCGTACTGCTTGTTCGAAAAGCGTGCCAGGTTCTGCTGGCCCGCCTGCGCCGATGCGCCGATCTGCAGGCCGACGCCGCTGTCGGGCTCGGCGGCGGAGAAGCCCAGCTGCCACATCTGCAGCTTGCCGGCGCGCGCGGCCTTCAGCTGCTCGGGCCAGATGCCGATCTTGAACTCCATCTTCACGCCGACGGCGTCCATGTGCTTCTTGAGGATCTCGTCCAGCTCGCGCTGGTCGGCGGTGCCCTGCGTGTTCATCTCCAGCACCAGCGGCTTGCCGTCGGGCATGTCCCGCCAGCCGTCGCCGTTCTTGTCGGTGTAGCCGAACATGTCGAGCAGGGCGATCGCCCGCGCGCGGTCGTACTTGCCCATTTCCGAGCGGAAGTTCGGGTCCCAGCTCGTCGTGTTGGGGCCGAGGATGTCCTGCGCGATGATGGCCTGGCCCCGCCGCGGCAGGCGCACTTCCATCTCGGTGTTGTAGGCCAGGCCCAGCGCGCGGCGCAGCGCCACCTTCTCGGGGGTGTAGCCACCGACCACGGGGTCTTCCATGTTGAAGTACCACATGGTGATGTCCGACAGCTGCACCCGCTCCATCTGGATGCCCTTCTTCTGCAGGTTGGGCGCCAGCTTGTTGTTGGGGATGGCCTGGTTCACGAAGGTGGCGGGCAGGCGCTCCATGAAGTCCTGTTCGGCGTTGAGGAACGACAGCCACCGCGGCTGCGGTTCGTTGATGATCGAGACCACCACCTTGTCGAGCATCGGGAGCTTCTTGCCCTTGAGCCTGGCGGCCACGGCTTCGGCCGACTTGTCGCCGGCGCGCGGCTGGTCGTCGAAGAATTCGTCGCGGAAATTCGGGTTCTTCACGAGCGTGATGCGCGACGAGCGCTTCCACTCGGCCAGCTTGAAGGGCCCCGTGCCCACGGGGTGGGCCATGATCTCGTCGCCGTACTTGTCGATCACCTCGCGCGCGACGACGCCGAGGATGCCGGGGTCGGCGATGGTCTGCACGAAGCGCGGGCGCGTGACGGCCAGCTTGAACTGGACCGTGTAGCGGTCCAGCGCCTTCATGCCCTCGATGTCGTTCACGTAGTCGAACTTGCCGGTCTTCTCGGCCTTCTCGCGCAGCTCGTCCAGGCCGATGATCTTCTCTTCCTCCAGCGCGCTGATGTGCGGGCTGCGCGTCTTCGGGTCGTAGATGCGCTTGAAGCTGTACACCACGTCCTGCGCCGTCACTTCCCGCTTCTTGCCGCCGAAGGCCGGGTCGTCCGCGAAGTACACGCCGCGCTTGAGCCGGATCGTCCAGGTCCTGAAATCGGCCGACACCTGCGGCAGCGCTTCGGCGAGCACCGGCTTGACTTTCGCGGGGCGCGCGAGGTAGTCGTAGTCGTAGAGCGTCTCGAAGATGTTGGCCGTGATGACGCGCGAATACAGGTCGTGCACCTGTGCCGGGTCGAAGCCCGTCTCCGCGATGGGGAACGCGTAGCGCAGGACCTTTTCGGGGCCTTGTGCCGCCGCCGGCAGCGACACGCCGGCCGCGAGGACCGCGGCCCACACCCAATGGATTGCTTTCATCGCCGGCACCTTACTTCTTCGGCTGCTTCGCCGGGTCGATGTCGATGTACTGCCAGAAGCTGCGCGAGAACGGGTGACGCTTCCAGCCGATCATCCACGGCTGCCACAGGTCCGTGCCCAGGCGGTGGACGCTCGTCTTGATCGGCATGTAGGCCACGAGGATGCGCACGCATTCGCGCAACACCGCGTCGCGCTCCGGCCCGTCGGGCATGAGCAGCTGCTTGCGATAGAGCTCGTCGAAGCGGTCGTTCTTGAAGCGCGACAGGTTCTGCTCGCCCAGCGACTTGCCATAGGCCTGCTGCAGCACCACGCCGCTGTCGGGCGACGTGGCCGACAGGCCGTAGCTCCACATCTGCAGCTTGCCCGAGCGCGCCGCCTTGAGCTGTTCGGGCCACTGGCCGATGCGGAAGTTCATCTTGATGCCGATCGCATCCATGTACTTCTTCCACAGCTCGTCGCGCTCGCGGTAGTCGGCCTGGCCGAGCGTGTCCAGCGTGATCACGAGCGGCGAGCCGTCAGGCATGTCGCGGTAGCCGTCGCCGTTCTTGTCGGTGTAGCCGAACATGTCGAGCAGCGCGACGGCGCGGGCGCGGTCGAACGTGCCCATCTCGGAGCGGAAGTCGCCGTCGAAGCTGGCCGTGCCCGGCATCATGAAGCCCTGCGCGCGGATGGCCTGGCCCCGGCGCTGCAGGCGGATCTCTTCGTCGGTGTTGATGCCCAGGCCGATCGCCCTGCGCAGCGCCACCTTCTCGGGTGCGTAGCCGCCGACCACCGGGTCGTTGATGTTGAAGTAGGCCATCGTCGTGTCCGACAGCGCGACGCGTTCGGCGCGGATGCCCTTCTTCTGCAGGTTGGGGGCGATCTTCCCGTTGGGGATGGCCACCGGCGAGAAGTTGTTGGGCAGCGTCCACATCAGGTCGTGTTCGCCATTGAGGAAAGCGAGCCAGCGCGGCTGCGGCTCGTCGATGATCGAGACGACCACCTTGTCCACCAGCGGCAGGCGCTTGCCCTTGAGGTGCTTCGCGATCTCCTCGGCCACCTTGTCGCCGGCGGGCGCGGTCTCGTCGAAGATCACCTCGCGGTAGTTGGGGTTGCGCACCAGCGTGATCTTGGAGGCGCGGCGCCACTCGGACAGCTTGAAGGGCCCGGTGCCCACCGGGTGTTCCATGATCGTGTCGCCGTACTTTTCGACGACGTCGCGCGCCACGATGCCGAGGATGCCGGGGTCGGCGATCGTGTGGATGAAGCGCGGGCGCGGTTCGGCCAGCTTGATCTGCACCGTGTAGCGGTCCAGCGCCTTCAGGCCTTCGACGTCGGTGTCGTATTCGAACTTGCCGCCTTCGGCGCGCTTGTTCAGGTCGGCCAGGCCGATGATCTTTTCTTCCTCGAGCGCCGACAGGATGGGGCTCTTGAGCTTGGGGTCGAAGACGCGCTTGTACGTGAACACGACGTCCTGCGCCGTGACCTCGCGCTTCTTGCCGCCGAAGGCCGGGTCGTCCGCGAAGTAGACGCCGCGCTTGAGCTTGATCGTGTACGTCTTGTAGTCGGCGGAGACCTGCGGCATGCCGTCGGCCAGCACCGGCTTGACCTTGACGGGGCGCGTGAGGTATTCGTAGCCATACAGGCCTTCGAAAATATTCCCCGTCACGATGCGGGAATAGAGGTCGGACAACTGCGGCGGGTCGAAGCCCGTCTCGGCTGCGTTGAAGGCGTACTTGAACACCTTTTCCGCAGGCGCTGCAGTCTGTGCGACGCTGGGGCTGGTGGCACCCATTGCCAGGCAGAGGCTGGTGGCCGCCGCCCAGAGGCTCGTCTTCATGGCTGGAAACACCTATAAGGGATCGCGAACCTGCAAGCATAATGCCCGCCCAGACGGCTGCCACTAGCGGCTTCCCCTAAAGTAGCGTGCCGGCCACCCCGCGGCACGAGGTATCTGGAATGCTTTCCTATCTTTTCCGGCGGATCCTTCAAATGATCCCCACCCTGGCAGGGGTCATCCTGCTGGTCTTCTTCCTCTTCAAGTACTTCGGCGGCGACCCCGCCGAAATCCTCGGCGGCCTGCAGGCCAGCCCGAAGCAGATCGAATCCATCCGCAACCAGCTCGGCCTGAATGCGCCGGTGGCCGAGCAGCTGTGGATCTTCGTCAAGCAGGTGCTGGCCTTCGACTGGGGCCGCAGCTGGGCCACGAACGAGGCGGTGAGCAACATCTTCATCACCCGCCTGCCGGCCACGCTGACGATCATGATCCCCATCCTGGTCCTCGACGTGGTGCTGGCCATCATCGCCGGCATGGCCGTCGCCTACGTGCGCGGCAGCCTGACCGACCGCGCCGTGATGATCATCTCCACGGTCGCGCTGTCGATCAGCTTCCTGGTCTACGTGATCGTCGGCCAGTACCTCTTCGCCTTCCGGCTCGGCTGGTTCCCGGTGCAGGGCTGGACCAACAGCACGCTCACCAACCTGGCCGTCTACGCACCGCTGCCCGTGATGCTCGCGGTGCTCGTGAGCCTGGCGCCCAACACGCGCCTGTACCGCAGCTTCTTCCTCGACGAGATCGGCCAGGACTACGTGCGCACCGCGCGCGCCAAGGGCGTGCCGGAAAAGAGCATCCTGTTCAAGCACGTGCTGCGCAACGCGATGATCCCCATCCTCACCAACGTCGCGACCGCGTTGCCGTCGATCTTCATCGGCTCCTTCCTGATCGAGGTGTTCTTCTCGATCCCCGGCCTGGGCCGCGAGGTCTACCAGGCCGTGGGCCGCAGCGACTACCCCGTGATCCAGGCCGTGACCATCTACCTGGCCGTGCTCACGATGGTCATCAACCTCATCACCGACATGCTGTACAAGTTCGTCGACCCGCGGGTGGTCCTCAAATGAGCGCCGCCGTCGAAACCGCGGTGGTGGCGCCGCCCGTCGTGGCCGCGCCCCCGGTCACCGACATCCCCAAGTCGCCCAGCGTGTGGGCCGAGGCGTGGACGCGCCTGAAGCGCGACCGCGTCGGCATGGTCTCGCTCTACGTCGTCGCCGTTTTCATGGTGATGGTGGTGCTGGCACAGGTCGGCGCCATCGCGTCGAACTGGAGCGTGGAGTCGGGCCTGCCTTTCGCGCCGCCGACCTTCATGGGCCCGGACGCAGCGGTGCAGGAACTCGTGAAGAAGGACGACCTGCCGCTGGTCGACCTGACCGACATCGACCCGCTCGCGCCCAAGTACGCCGAGTGGGCCAAGCGCGCCAGCGAGATCAAGACGGTGACGACGCAACTGGCGCCCACGCTGCCCTTCGGCGCCGACCGCATCGGCCGCGACGTGCTGGCCAAGGCCGTCAAGGGCGCGCAGGTGTCCATCCTGGTGGGCATCGCGGCGGCGCTGGTGGCCACCTTCGTCGGCACGCTGCTCGGCGCCATCGCCGGCTACTTCGGCGGGCGCTTCGGCGACTTCCTCGAGTGGGTCTACAACGTGTTCACGTCGGTGCCGTACATCCTGCTGATCTTCGCGCTGGCCGCGGTGTTCAAGTCGGGGCCGCTGGGCAAGGTGTTCGCGCACAGCATCCTGCCGGTGGTGATCATCCTCGGCGCCGTGGGCTGGACGGGCATCTACCGCCTGGTGCGCGCCGAGTACATCAAGCACAGCAACCGCGAGTACGTGAAGGCGGCCGAGGCCATCGGCGCGGGCCACATGGCGCGCATGTTCGGGCACATCCTGCCCAACATCAGCCACGTGGTGCTGGTGAACCTGAGCCTGTACGTCGTCGCCTTCATCAAGGCCGAAGTGATCCTGTCCTTCCTGGGCCTGGGCGTGCCGATCGACATGGTCAGCTGGGGCACGATGCTGGCCGAAGCGCAGACCGAGCTGGTGCTGGGCAAGTGGTGGCAGCTCGTCGCCGCCACGTTCTTCATGGCCACCTTCGTCACCGCTTTCGCGCTGCTCACCGATGCGCTGCGCGACGCGATGGACCCGAAACTGCGCTGAGGACGAGATGGACAAGTTGATCGAAGTGCGCGACCTGAAGGTCGCCTTCCGCCTCGGCGAAGACGTGCAGGAAGCCGTGCGCGGCGTCAGTTTCGACGTGCCCGCCAACACCACCGTGGCGCTGGTCGGCGAATCGGGCAGCGGCAAGAGCGTCAGTGCCATGAGCATCATGCGGCTGCTGCCGGACAACGCGATCGTCGCGCCGGAAAGCCAGGTGATCTTCGAAGGCCGGCGCGACCTGCTGAAGCTGCCCCAGGAAGACATGCGGCGCATCCGCGGCAAGGAGATGTCGGTCGTCTTCCAGGAGCCGATGTCGTCGCTCAACCCGGTGCTGACGGTGGGCGAGCAGATCGCTGAGGTGCTGCGCCTGCACACGCCGCTCGACTCGAAAGGCGTGCAGGAAAAGACGCTGGAGCTGCTGAACGAAGTGGGCATTCCCGAGCCGAAAGCACGGCTGGGCGCGTACCCCCACGAGCTCTCGGGCGGCCAGCAGCAGCGCGTGATGATCGCCATGGCGATCGCGTGCGAGCCCAAGCTGCTGATCGCCGACGAGCCGACCACGGCCCTGGACGTGACGGTGCAGCGCCAGATCATCAACCTGATGGCCAAGCTGCAGGAGCGGCACAAGATGAGCGTGCTGTTCATCTCGCACGACCTGGCGCTGGTGGGCGAGATCGCGAAGGAAGTCATCGTGATGCGCCACGGCACGGTGCGCGAAGCCGGGCCCGTGGGCCAGATCTTCAATGCGCCGAAGGATGCGTACACGCGTGCGCTGCTGGCGTGCCGCCCGCGCCTGGACACGCGCCCCAAGCGCCTGCCGGTCATCGACGACATCGTGAACAACCGACCGATCGTCACCGAGCAGCGCCAGTCCCGCCCCATCGAAGGCGCACCGCTGATCGAGGTGCAGCAGCTGCAGAAGATTTACAAGCTCAAGACGGGCCTGTTCCAGCGCAAGGCGCTGACGGCCGTGCAGGGCGCCGACTTCGTGCTGCACAAGGGCCGCACGCTCGGCGTGGTGGGCGAGTCGGGCTCGGGCAAGACGACGGTGGGCATGATGCTCACGCGCCTCACCGAGGCCACCAACGGCCGCATCCTCTTCGAAGGCCAGGACCTCGCCAAGCTCGACGGCAAGGACCTGCGTCCCTTCCGATCGCGCATCCAGATCATCTTCCAGAACCCGTACGCCAGCCTGAACCCGCGCTTCACCGTCGGCCAGATCCTGATGGAGCCGATGCGCATCCACGGCATCGGCGAAAGCGACAACGACCGCGCCAAGCTGGCCCTGGGCTGGCTGGAGCGCGTGGGCCTGCCGGCCACCGCCTTCGGCAAGTACCCGCACGAGTTCTCGGGCGGCCAGCGCCAGCGCATCGCGATCGCGCGCTGCCTGACGATGCGGCCGGAGATCATCATCTGCGACGAGAGCGTGAGCGCCCTCGACGTGTCCGTGCAGGCCACGGTGCTGAACCTGCTGCTGGACCTGCAGGAGGAGTTCGGCCTGACGTACGTCTTCATCAGCCACGACCTGGCCGTGGTGAAGTACATGGCCGACGACATCCTGGTGATGAACAAGGGCGAGATCGTCGAGCGCGGCAGCGCCGAGGACATCTACGCCCGCCCGCAGCACCCGTACACGCAGCAGCTGCTCGCCGCCATCCCGCGCGGCTATTCCGCGCAAGTCACCGCTTGAGGGGATCATGATGAGACTTTCCACGGCAAGGGCCGCGCTTGCGGCATTGGCGTTCGCCGCCCCGTTGGCGCTCGCGCAGAAGGCGCCCGCTGCCACCGACGTGCCCATCCCGGACATCCCGTACACGAAGTTCGTGCTGAAGAACGGCCTGACGGTGATCGTGCACGAGGACCACAAGCTGCCCGTCGTGGCGATCAACACGTGGTACCACGTGGGGTCGAAGAACGAGAAGCCCGGCAAGACCGGCTTCGCGCACCTGTTCGAGCACCTGATGTTCAGCGGCAGCGAGAACTTCAACCAGACCTACATCTCCGCGCTGCTGGGCATAGGCGCGACCGACCTGAACGGCACCACCAGCAAGGACCGCACGAACTACTTCCAGAACGTGCCGACGTCGATGCTCGACTACGTGCTGTTCGCCGAGAGCGACCGCATGGGGCACCTGCTCGGCGTGCTGGACCAGAAGAAGCTGGACCTGCAGCGCGGCGTGGTGCAGAACGAGAAGCGCAGCGGCGAGAACCAGCCCTACGGCATCGTGCGCGACCTCGTGCCGCCCAACACCTACCCGCCCGAGCACCCGTATTCGTGGACCATCATCGGCTCGATGGCCGACCTGGACGCCGCGTCGATGAAGGACGTGCAGGAGTGGTTCAAGACCTACTACGGCCCGAACAACACGATCCTGGTGCTGGCCGGCGACATCACGCCCGAACAGGCGCGGCAGAAGGTCGAGAAGTACTACGGCGACATCCCGCCCGGCCCGCCGATCGCCAAGCAGGCCGCATGGCCCGCGAAGATGACGGGCACGCACCGCGGCCTGGTGCAGGACCGCGTGCCGCAGGCGCGCATCTACCGGATCTGGAACGTGCCGGGCATCCCCACGAAGGAAGACGCGCTGTTCGACGTGGCCGCGCAGATCCTCGGCGGCGGCAAGACGTCGCGCCTGTACAAGCGCCTGGTGCGGCAGGACCAGCTGGCGGTGGACGCGGTGGCGTTCAACAATTCGTCCGAGATCGGCGGGCAGTTCAACATGCAGCTGACCGCGCGCCCCGGCGCCGACGTGCGCAAGATGGAAGCGGCGGCGGACGAAGAGTTGCAAGCGCTGCTGAAGAGCGGCCCGACGCAGGCCGAAGTGGACCTGGCCCGCACCACCATCCTGGCCGACTACGCACGCCGCGCCGAGCGCATCGGCGGCTTTGGCGGCAAGAGCGACTTGCTGGCGCAGTGCCAGACCTTCCACGGCAACCCGGAGTGCTGGAAGGACTACGTGCGCGTCGTGAAGACCGCCACGCCCGCCGTCATCCACAGGGCGATGAAGGAATGGCTCTCGGACGGCGACTACGTGCTGGAAGTGCAGCCGTATCCGCAGGTGGCCGCGGCTTCCGCAGCACTCGACCGCAAGGCGGGCCCCGAACTCGGCAAGGCGCAGGTGCTGAAGATGCCCGAGCTGCAGAAGCTCACGCTGTCCAACGGCCTGAAGGTGCTGGTGGCCGAGCGCCACACGGCGCCGGTGGTGAACCTGTCGCTGCTGGTCGACAGCGGCTACGCGGCCGACCCGCAGGACCTGCCGGGCCTGACGAACCTCGTCCTGCACGCGATGGAAGAGGGCACACCCACGCGCAGCGCGACGAAGATCAGCGAGGAACTGGAGCGCCTGGGCGCGACGCTGGAAACCAGCGCCAACCTCGACGGATCGTTCGTCGCGATGAACGCGCTGAAGACCACGCTGGGCCCGGCGCTGGACATCTACGCCGACGTGATCCTGCACCCCGCCTTCCCGCCGGGCGAGGTGGACCGGCTGCGCAAGGAGCAGCTGGCCGGCATCGCACGCGAGAAGGCCAGCCCCGAGGCGTCCGCGCTGCGCGTCATGCCTTCGCTGCTGTACGGCAGCGGCCATGCCTATTCGCGGCCCTTGACGGGCACGGGCACCGAAGCCGCCGTCTCGCGCATGACGCGCGACGACCTGGTGAAGTACCACCGCACGTGGTTCCGGCCGAACAACGCGACGCTGCTGGTCGTGGGCGACACCACGGCGGCGCAGGTCAAGCCGATGCTCGAGAAGGCGTTCGCGGGCTGGAACGCGGCCGAGGTGCCGAAGAAGAACCTCGCGGCGGTCAAGCCGCC
Organism: Ramlibacter sp. PS4R-6; assembly: GCF_037572775.1. Classification (NCBI taxonomy): domain Bacteria; kingdom Pseudomonadati; phylum Pseudomonadota; class Betaproteobacteria; order Burkholderiales; family Comamonadaceae; genus Ramlibacter; species Ramlibacter sp. PS4R-6. The sequence goes on from NZ_JBBHKA010000001.1 coordinate 1,633,125, forward strand.
CGAGAAGGTGGCGGTGTACCTGCTGGACCGCCCCGGTTCGCAGCAGAGCGTGATCGTCGGCGGCCAGGTCGCGCAGCCGGCCGATGCCACCGAGCTCGTGCAGATGCAGCTGGTGAACAACGTGCTGGGCGGCACGTTCAGCTCGCGCATGAACATGAACCTGCGCGAGGACAAGCACTGGTCGTACGGCGTGTACAGCCAGTTGCGCGCGGCACTCGGCCAGCGCCCGCTGGTCTCCGTCTCGGCCGTGCAGAGCGACAAGACCTCCGAAGCATTCAGGGAAGTCGTGAACGAGTACGCCGGCGTTGCCGGTGCGCGCCCGATCACCGCGGCGGAACTGAAGGTGGCCCAGGACCGCGAAACGCTGGCGCTGCCCGGCCGCTTCGAAACGACGGTGGAGCTGTCGAAGGCGTATGCCAACGTGCTGCAGTACCGCCTGCCCGAGGACTACTACACGCGCATCACGCCCACGGTGCTGGCCTTCACGCCGGACCAGGCGAATGCGCTGGCCAGGAAGTTCCTGTTGCCCAACCAGCAGGTGTGGGTGGTGGTGGGCGACATGGCCAAGGTGGAGGCGGGCATCCGCGCGCTGAATGTCGGCGAGGTCCACCGCATCGATGCCGACGGAAAGATCCTGAAATGAAGACGATGAAGAAGCTGGCGGCGGTTGCGCTCGCGTTGGCATGCGCGCACGCGCTGGCGGCGGCGGATGCAGCGGAAACGAAAAAGCTCCACGCGCTGTTCGATTCCCAGTGGGAGACGCAGGCCCGCGAGTTCCCCGAGCTGAGCACCTTCCGCGGCGACTACCGCTACAACGACAGGCTCTCCGACCGCTCGCCCGCCGCGCGTGCCGCCTACGACGCGAAGGAACGGGACTGGCTGCGGCAGGCCCGGGCGATCCGGCGGGACAAGCTCTCGCCGACGGACAAGGTCTCGCTGGACATCTTCGTGCACCAGCAGGGCGAGGCCGTGGAGGAGCATGCGTTCAAGGGCTATCGCTCCATGTTGATCGGCGCGCTGGACGGCGCGCAGACCCAGGCTGCCGACCTGGCCCGCCAGGTCCCGATGGAAAAGGCCGCGCAGGCGCAGCAGTTCCTCAAGCGGTTCGCCGCCTACCCCAAATACGTGGACGAGCAGATCGTGCAGATGCGCGAAGGCGCCGCGGTGGGCTGGGTGCCCGCCAAGGGCGTGCTCGAACGCGCCCTTGCGCAGCTGGACGACCAGCTGGCGATGAAGGCGGACGACAGCCCGTGGTTCGCGCCCTTCAAGAAGCTGGGCGCCGACGTGACTGCCGCCGAGCGGGACAGGCTCCAGGCCGCGGCCCGCGAGGCCATCCCGCGGGACGTCGTGCCGCCGCTGCGCAAGCTGCGCGCGTTCATCGTGACCGAGCTGGTGCCCAGGGCCCCGGAGAACGGCGCGCTGCGCAACTACCCCGACGGCGCGAAGGTGTACGACTACCTCGTGCGCTCGCGCACCACCACAAACCTGAAGGCCGAGCAGGTCCATGCCATCGGCATGCGCGAGCTGGCCGCCATCCGCAAGGACATGGAAGGCGTGATGCAGCAGGTGAAGTTCGAGGGCAGCTTCCCGCAGTTCGTCCAGTACCTGAACACCGACCCCCGGTTCTTCTACAAGGACAACGACGGCAACGAGATGCTCGAGGGCTACCGCGCCATCGGCAAGCGCATCGACGCCGAGCTGCCGCGCTACTTCGCCGAGCTGCCGCGTGCGCCGTACGGCGTGCGCGCCATGCCCACGTACAAGGGCCCCGATGCGGCGGAGTACTACGACCAGCCCGCGATGGACGGCTCGCGCCCCGGCTACTTCAACGCCAACGTCATGGGCCTGAACGCCAAGCCGAAGTGGGCCATGGCCACCTTGACCGCCCATGAAGCCGTGCCGGGGCATCACCTGCAGACGGCGCGGTCGCAGGAGATGGGTACGCTGCCGAAATTCCGCCGCATGAGCTGGTTCGTCGCCTACGGCGAAGGCTGGGCCGTTTACGGGGAAAGGCTCGCGCGGGAGATGGGCATCTTCGACAACGACCCTTACTCGCTGTTCGGCCACCTGCAGTGGCAGGCGTTCCGCGCGGCGCGCCTCGTCGTCGACACCGGCATCCACTCGATGGGCTGGTCGCGCCAGCAGGCGATCGACTTCATGGTGGAGCGCACGGGCGTGGACCGCAATTTCGTCTCGTCCGAAGTCGACCGCTACACGTCCGACCCCGGGCAGGCGCTGGGCTACATGATCGGTGCGCTCAAGATCGGCGAGCTGCGGCAGAGCGCAAAGGCCCGGCTTGGCGACAAGTTCGAGGTGCGCCGCTTCCACAACGTCGTGCTCGATAGCGGCCCTGTGCCGCTGGACGTGATGGAGAAGCTGGTGGACGAGTGGGTGGCGAAAGAGGCTGCTCGCCGCTGACCCAGCCAATGGGGGTCAGATTCCCATTTCAGGACTGCAGCGCGGCGTGCAGTGAGCGCGCATCGTCCGCGCTGCGCGGCGCGATGGGCGGCACGGTGCGCATCCACTCGGCATCGCCATAGCGCTGCGCCAGCGCGGCTTTGACGCTCGCGACGAGATTGACTTTCGCGAGCAACGTGCGATGCGCGGTGGCGCGTTCGCTGCGCACTTTTGCATCCGCCGCGCCCTGCCACGCCGCCTGCGAATCGGCCGCCGTGAGGTTGGTGGTCGCGGAGATGCAGCCCGCGAAGCCGTCGTCCTTCGCATGGATCAACGACGCCTCCGAACTGGGAAACACGTCGAAGCCCGGCACCGCCTTCACCACCGCGCGCGAATACGACAGGTCGCCCGAGCTGTCCTTCAGCCCCACGAGCTGCGCATGGCGCTTCTTCAGCTCGACGATCGTTTCCAGCGGCCATGCGACGCCCGTGTTCTGCGGGATGTGGTACAGGTAGATCGCGAGCTGAGGCCGCTGCACGCGCTTGAGCAGCTCGTCGACATAGGCTGTGAGCGCCGCAGGCGACGGGTCGGGATAGAAGAAGGGCGGCAGCACCAGCGCGCCGGCGAAGCCCAGGTCCGCCGCGGCCTGCGTGAGCTGCACGCTCTCGGCCAGCGAACACACGCCCGTGCCCACCATGAATTTCGCCAGCGGCAGGCCCGATGACGCGATGTCGCGCATGAGCTGCAGGCGCTGCGCCACGGGCAGTGAGTTGGCCTCCCCCGTCGTCCCCAGCAGGTTGATGCCGTCGCAGCCGCCCGCGAGCAGTTCGCGGCAATGCTTCGCCAGGCGCTGCGCATCGGGCGCGTAGTCGGCCGACACCGGCGTGGGAACCGCCGCGATCACGCCACGTAGTTCTCTTGGCTTCATGTTGTCGATCCCGGAGGAATCGAGGCATCATGCACGCGGAGACCCCCATGGCACAACCCAAAGATCCCGCCGGCATGCGCAAGGGACTGACGAGCTACGGCGACACCGGCTTCAGCCTGTTCCTGCGCAAGGCGTTCATCAAGGGCGCGGGCTACAGCGACGCCGCGCTGGACCGCCCCGTCATCGGCATCGCCGACACCGGCAGCGACTTCAACCCCTGCCACGGCAACGCGCCGCAGCTCATCGAGGCCGTGCAGCGCGGCGTGATGCTCGCCGGCGGCCTGCCCGTGAAGTTCCCGACCATCTCCATTCACGAGAGCTTCGCGCAGCCCACCAGCATGTACCTGCGCAACCTGATGGCGATGGAGACGGAGGAGATGATCCGCGCCCAGCCGATGGACGCCGTGGTGCTGATCGGCGGCTGCGACAAGACCGTGCCCGCGCAGCTGATGGGCGCGGCGTCGGCGAACATTCCCGCCATCCAGCTCATCACGGGTTCGATGCTCACGGGCTCGCACCGCGGCGAAACCGTGGGCGCCTGCACCGACTGCCGCCGCTACTGGGGCAAGTTCCGCGCGCAGGAGATCGAGGAACAGGAAGTCGCCGCCGTGAACGACCAGCTCGTGCCCAGCGTCGGCACGTGTTCGGTGATGGGCACGGCCAGCACCATGGCGTGCATCGCCGAGGCATTGGGCATGACCGTGCCGGGCGGCGCCTCGCCGCCCGCCGTGACGGCGGCGCGCATGCGTGTGGCCGAAGAAACCGGCACCGTGGCCGTTCAGATGGCGAAGACCGGCCTGACCGTCGACAAGATCCTCACCGACAAGGCCTTCGAGAACGCGATGCGCGTGCTGCTCGCCATCGGCGGCTCGACGAATGCCATCGTGCACCTCACGGCCATCGCCGGGCGTTTGGGCTTCGAGGTCGACCTGCAGGCGCTGGACCGCATGGGCCGAGAAACGCCGGTGCTCGTGGACCTCAAGCCCTCGGGCCAGCACTACATGGAGCACTTCCATGCGGCGGGCGGCATGGCGACGCTGCTGCGCGAGCTCAAGCCGCTCCTGCACCTCGATTGCCTGACGGTGACGGGACGCACGCTGGGCGACGAGCTCGAAGCGGCCCCGCCCGCCTTCAAGCAGGACGTCGTGCGCACGATGGCCAACCCGATCTACCCGCAAGGCGGCATCGCCGTGCTCAAGGGCAACCTCGCGCCGGGCGGCGCGATCATCAAGCAGTCCGCGGCCCACCCGAAGCTGATGGAACACGAGGGCCGCGCCGTGGTCTTCGAGAACCTCGAGGACATGGCCGCGCGCATCGACAGCGACGGCCTGGACGTCACCGCCGACGACATCCTGGTGCTGAAGAACATCGGGCCGAAGGGCGCGCCGGGCATGCCCGAGGCGGGCTACATGCCCATTCCGCTGAAGCTCGCGCGCGCGGGCGTGAAGGACATCGTGCGCATCTCCGACGGCCGCATGAGCGGCACCGCCTTCGGCACCATCGTGCTGCACGTGACGCCCGAGTCGGCGATCGGCGGGCCGCTGGCGCACGTGCGAAGCGGCGACCGCATCCGCCTGAGCGTGAAGAACCGCGAGATCAGCCTGCTGGTTCCCGACGACGAACTGGCGCGGCGCGCGCGCGAAAACCCCGTGAAGGAACCGGTGGCCGACCGCGGCTACCGCAAGCTGTTCCTGCAGTGCGTGACGCAGGCCGACCAGGGCGTGGACTTCGACTTCCTGCGCGCGCCGAAGATGCGCGGCAAGACGCCGCGGGTGCCCTAGGCCAGCGCCTTCGCCAGGATCGGCAGGCTGACGTCCATCCGGTAGTCGACCGAGGAGTGGTTGTCCTCGAACTCCTCGTACACGTGCGGCACGCCCAGCGCCTGCAGGCGCTTGTGCATGCGCCGCGCGCCATAGACCAGGTTGTACTGGTCGACGTCGCCGCAGTCGATGTACAGCGCCTTGAGCGCCTTCAGGCCCGCGCCGTGCCGCTCCACCAGCGTCAGCGGGTCCCACGCCATCCAGTTGGCCCAGCGCTCCGGGATGAGTTCGCAGGTGTCCAGCGTCACCGGCAGCCGCACGCCGTAGCGGGCGGAAGGGTCCGGGTCGAAGCTCGCGGCTTGCGCGAACATCATGAGGATGTGGACGTCGCTGTCCTTGGTCTTCTTCGCCGCCCAGAAATCGTCGATCCACTTGCCGATGTCGGGCTGCTTGGCCAGCGCGCGCAGCACGGGGACGAATTCGTGGCGGTACATCAGGTCGAAGCCCATGTCGCCCGAGTGCACGGCGGCCGCGCTCCAGTAGTCGGGGTGCAGCAGCGCATGGACCATGGCGCCATAGCCGCCGCTGGATTTGCCGAAGATGCCGCGGCGGCCGGCGCCGCCGCAGCCGAACTTCGCTTCGACCAGCGGCACCGCCTCCGTTCGGATGAAGTCGTCCCACCGCCCCATGGCGGGCGAGTTCACGTACTGGTTGCCGCCCAGTTTCGTGAAGCAGTCCGGGAAGGCGACCGCGACGGGCGGCATGTGCCCCTCGGCGATGAGGCGGTCCAGCCGCTCGGGCAGGTTCTCGCCGAAATTCTTCCAGTTGGTGTGCACGGGCCCGCCGCCCGTGAAGCCCACCACGTCCACCAGCAGCGGCAGGCCGCGGCCGTCGTGGCCGTGCGGCACGTAGACGTCGACGGTGCGGTGGGTCGGATCGCCCAGCAGGTTGTCCTTGATTGCCGTGCTGTCGATCGCCAGGCGGTGGACCGTCCCGGCCGGCGTGTCGGGGTTCTTTCGCATGCGTGTCACCTGAGCAGGTACTGCTCCATGAAGAGGATTTCGGCGTAGAACTGGAAGTCCCGGTTGCGCCGCTTGGCGAAGCCGTGGCCTTCGTCGTTGGCCATCAGGAACCACACCGGGGTGTCGCTCTTGCGCAGCGTCTGCACGATCTGCAGCGCCTCGCTCGCCGGCACGCGCGGGTCGTTCTTGCCCTGCACCACGAAGAGCGGCTTGCGGATCTTCTGCGCGTTGTTCAGCGGCGCAATGCGCTGCAGGAACTCGCGCATCTTGGGGTCGCGCTCGTCGCCGTATTCCACGCGCCGCAGGTCGCGCCGGTAGCTCTCGGTGTTCTCCAGGAAGGTGACCAGGCTCGACATGCCGACCACGTCGATCGAGCAGCAGATCTTGTCGCTGTAGTTCGTCGCGACGGCCAGCGTCATGTGGCCGCCGTAGCTGCCGCCCGTGACGAGGATCTTGTTGCCGTCCAGGTTGGGCTGCGCCTTGATCCAGTCGAACAACGTGTCGATGTCCTTGTACGAATCCTCGCGCAGGAAGCCGTTGTCCAGCTTCAGGAAGGTCTTGCCGTAGCCGTTGGAGCCGCGCACGTTCGGGAACAGGATGGCGACGCCCAGCTCGTTCAGGTAGTAGTTCAGGCGGCCCAGGAAGTAGGGGCGCGCCTGCGCCTCCGGGCCGCCATGGATGTTCACGATCACCGGCCGCTTGCCGGCGAAGCGCGCGGGCGGCATGTAGAGGAAGCCCGACATCGCGCGGCCGTCGAAGCTTTTCCATTCGACGAGCCTGGCCTCGGGGAACGACGCCGTGTCCATGCCGCCGGTCTCGCTGTGCGTCCAGCGCGTGAGCGTGCCCGTGCGGGTGTCGAGCGAGAACGCATCGCCCGGCAGCCGCGCGGTCGACTGGGAAAAGCCCAGGTCGCGGTTGTTCTCGTGCCACTCCAGGCCGTCGATCACGCCGTTGGGAAGCCCCGCCACCGGCCGGTGCCGCAGCGTGCGCGTGTCCATCAGGTACAGGCGGCTGACGCCGGCCTCGTTGGCGACGAAGGCGGCCTGCGAGCCGTCGCGCGACAGGGCGAAATCGCGGATGTCCCAGCGGATGTCGCTGGTCGCGTAGCGCAGGCTGCCCGTGGCCAGGTCCATCACGGCCAGGCGCTGGAACTCGAAGTCCTTGTCGGTGGTGACGAAGAGGCTGCGGCCGTCGTTGGCGAAGCGCGCGCCGCCATAGGCCACCGGCTCGGCGGCCGCGGGCGTGAGCAGCTTCTTCTCGCCGCTGGCCGCATCCACCAGCCACAACCGCGACTCGTTGATGGAGAGGTATTCCAGCACGGCGATCTGCCGGCCGTCGGGCGACCAGTCCAGCGGCGCCCAGCCGCCGCCCGCGACCTGCATCACGAGGCGGTCGCTCTTGGGGTCGCGCGGGTCCATCACGTACAGGTCGCTGTCGCGGCCCGTGCGGCGCGTGGACGTGTACGCGATGCGCGCGCCGTCGCGCGTGAACACGGGCGAGCCGTTGCGCGACTTGCCGTCGGTCAGCAGCGTGATCGCGCCGCCCTCCACGTCGTAGCGATAGAGCTGGAACCACTCGCCGCCGCCGACGTCCTTGCTGAAGACGAAGTAGCGGCCCTCGACCGGCTGGAAGGTCGCGCCGGCCACCCGGTCCGGAAAGAACGTGAGCTGCGTCCGGTCGCCTTCCGGGCGGCGCACGATGTGCACCTGCGCCGTGTCGGCGAAGCGCGTGAGGATCAGCATCTCGCGGCGCTGCGGGTGCCAGCTCTGGATGAACGCCGAGCGCACGTCGCCGTAGCGGCTGGCCTTCTCCGCGATGGCGGCGGGGATCGTGGGGATGCCTTCGACGACGAGGTTGTCGCCGGGCGCCACTTGCGCCCAGGCACCCGTGGCCGCGAGCGCAAGGGCGATGAGGGCGCCGCGCATCACTTGAGCTCGAAGGCCGCGAGCTTCTTCGGCACGGGCACGTTCTTCAGCGTCTGGTACACCGGCACGCCCCCCGCGTACTTCGGGTAGTCCTCGCCCTGGATCAGCGGCAGCAGGTAGCGCTTGCACTTCTCGGTGATGCCGAAGCCGTCGGCGGTGATGAAGTCGCGCGGCATGAACTTCTCGACGTTGGCCACCTTGGACAGCTGCGCCATGCCGATCTTGTACTTGTAGGGCTTGTCCGAGACGCGGTCGATGGTGGGCATCACGGCGTTGTGGCCCTTCACCGCCAGCTTCACGGCGGCCGCGCCCAGCTCATACGCCTGCTTCACGTCCGTCTTCGACGCGATATGGCGCGCCGCGCGCTGCAGGTAGTCGGCCACGGCCCAGTGGAACTTGTAGCCGTGCGCCTTCTTGACCATGTTGGCCACGACGGGCGCCGCGCCACCCAGCTGCGCGTGGCCGAAGGCGTCCTTGGTGCCCTGCTCGGCGAGGAAGCGGCCGTCGGGGTAGTGGCAGCCTTCCGAAACGACGATGGTCACGTAGCCGTGCTTCTTCACGAGCGATTCGACGCGGGCGAGGAACTTCGCCTCGTCGAACTCGACTTCCGGGAACAGCACGACGACCGGGATGCCATGGTCCTCGATCAAGCCGCCGGCCGCGGCGATCCAGCCCGCATGGCGGCCCATCACTTCCAGCACGAACACCTTGGTCGAGGTCTTGGCCATCGAGCGCACGTCGAACGACGCTTCCAGCGCCGACACCGCGACGTACTTGGCCACCGAGCCGAAGCCCGGGCAGCAGTCGGTGATCGGCAGGTCGTTGTCCACGGTCTTGGGCACGTGGATGGCCTGGATCGGGTAGCCCATGGCTTCCGACAGCTGCGACACCTTGAAGCAGGTGTCGGCCGAGTCGCCGCCGCCGTTGTAGAAGAAGTAGCCGATGTCGTGCGCCTTGAACACCTCGATGAGGCGCTCGTACTCGCGCTTGTTCGCCTCCAGCGACTTGAGCTTGTAGCGGCACGAGCCGAACGCGCCCGAGGGCGTGTAGCGCAGCGCCGCGATGGCCGCCGCCGACTCCTTGCTGGTGTCGATCAGGTCCTCGGTCAGCGCCCCGATGATGCCGTTGAGGCCCGCGTACACCTTGCCGATCTTGTCCTTGTTGGCGCGCGCCGCCTGGATGACGCCGCATGCGGACGCGTTGATGACGGCGGTGACTCCGCCGGACTGCGCATAGAACGCGTTCTTCTTCCGGGTTGCCATGGGTGCTTCAGTCCTCCAGGGCGCGCGAAACCACTTCGCGCACGTCGTTCGACAAATCGGGTTTCGCGGCCACGCGCGCGATCGCTTCGCGCGCCGCGCTGCGCTGCGGCTCGGCCAGCTTCTTCCAGCGGTCCAGCGCGCGCGCCAGGCGGGCGGCCAGCTGCGGGTTCATGCCGTCGATCTCGATCACGCGGTCGCTCCAGAACACGTAGCCCGCCGCATCGGCGCGGTGGAAGGCGCCGGGGTTCGCGGCGCAGTACGAGAACAGCAGGCTGCGCGCGCGGTTCGGGTTGCGCACGTTGAAGTCCGGGTGCTGCATCAGCTGCTTGACGATGGGCAGGATGTTGCCGTTGCGGTCGGGCGCGCCGGCCTGCAGCGCGAACCACTTGTCGATGACCAGGGCCTCGTGCTTGAAGATGGCATGGAAGCGGTCCAGCGCCTGCTGCGCCAGCTCGTGGCCGCTCACCACCAGCGCCGACAGGGCGTTGAAGCGGTCGGTCATGTTGCTCGCGTCCTTGAAGCGCTGCAGCGCCTTGCCGGGCCACACCGCGTCGCCCTGCTTGCGCGCGGCGATGCACAGGTTCATCAGCGCCAGGCCGGCAAGCGAACGCTGGCCCGCGGTCTTCGACTCCGGCACGTAGGCGCCCGTGTCCTTGTTCTGCTCGTAGGCCCATTCCCAGTCGTCACGCAGTGCGACGGCGAGCTGGTCGCGCATGCCTTCGCGCACGGCGTGGATCTGCTGCGGGTCGACCACGTCGAGCTGTTCGGCGATGTACGTCTCCGACGGGAGCGTGAGCACCAGGTCCTTGAATGCCGCGTCGAGTTGCGGATGGCGCAGCACGGCCTGCATCGCGGAGAGGAAGGCGTTGTCCAGCCGGACGTCGTTCCTGGTCAGGCCGGGCTCGCGCAGGAAGGCCAGGGCGCGGTTCAGGCCCAGGCGCTGGCCGGCTTCCCACCGGTTGAAGGGGTCGCTGTCGTGCGCGAGGAGCGTGAGCAGCTGTTCGTCCGTGTAGTTGCATTCCAGGATCACGGGCGCGGAGAAGCCGCGCAGCAGCGAAGGCACGGGCTCGGACTGCAGGCCGGGGAAAGTGAGCGTTTCGCTTTCCTGCGTCAGCACGTGCATGCCGCTGGTGAGCTCGCTCCCGTCCCTGGTGACCAGGCCGAAGGCGATCGGGATCACGAAGGGCTGCTTCGTCGGCTGGCCCGGCGTGGCCGGACACGATTGCGTCAGCGTCAGCTTGTACAGGCCCGACGCCGCGTCCCACTCGCCCACGGCCTTCACGCGCGGCGTGCCGGACTGCGAGTACCAGCGTTTGAACTGGTCGAGGTTCTGCGCGAGCTGCGAGCCCGGGTTGGCATCGGCAATGGCCTGCGCGAAGTCGTCGCACGTGACGGCCTGGCCGTCATGGCGCTGGAAGTACAGGTCCATGCCCTTGCGGAAGCCGTCGCGCCCGACGAGCGTCTGCTGCATGCGCACGACCTCGGCGCCCTTTTCGTACACCGTCACGGTGTAGAAGTTGTTGATCTCCAGGTACTGGTCGGGCCGCACCGGGTGCGACATCGGGCCCGCGTCCTCGGGGAATTGCGCGGTGCGCAGCACGCGCACGTCCTCGATGCGCTTGACGGCGCGCGCCGAGGCCTCGCCCGCCAGGTCCATGCTGAAGTCCTGGTCGCGGAAGACCGTCAATCCTTCCTTCAGCGAGAGCTGGAACCAGTCGCGGCAGGTGATGCGGTTGCCCGTCCAGTTGTGGAAGTACTCGTGGCCGACAACCGACTCGATGTTCATGAAGTCCATGTCGGTCGCGGTGGCCTGCGACGCCAGCACGTACTTGGTGTTGAAGATGTTCAACCCCTTGTTCTCCATGGCGCCCATGTTGAAGTCGCTGGTGGCGACGATCATGAAGCGGTCCAGGTCCAGCGACAGGCCGAAGCGCGCCTCGTCCCAGGCCACCGACTTGATCAGCGAGTTCATCGCGTGCTCGGTCTTGTCCAGGTCGCCGGGGCGCACGTACACCTGCAGCAGGTGTTCCTTGCCGGCGCGCGAGGTGATGCGCTGCTCGCGCGCCACCAGTTGCCCCGCCACCAAGGCGAACAGGTAGCTCGGCTTCTTGAACGGGTCTTCCCACTTGGCGAAGTGGCGGCCGTCCTCAAGATCGCCTTCGGCCACCAGGTTGCCGTTGGACAGCATCACCGGGTACTTCTGCTTGTCCGCGCGCAGCGTGACGGTGTACGTCGCCATCACGTCGGGGCGGTCCAGGAAGTAGGTGATGCGGCGGAAGCCCTCGGCCTCGCACTGCGTGAAGAACGAGTCGTTGCTGGTGTACAGCCCCGACAGCGTGGTGTTCTTCGCCGGCGCGCAGGTGGTGAAGATCTCCAGGTCGAAGGGCGCGTCGCCCTCCGGCAGGTTCTCCAGCACCAGCTTGCCGTTTTCCATCTTGAACGACGTGCCTTGCCCGTTGACCAGCACGCGGGCGAGGTTCAGGTCCTCGCCGTCCAGGCGCAGCGGCTGCGCCGGAACCTGCGCGTTGCGGCGCAGCTTCATCTTGTTCAGCACCCGCGTCTTCTGCGGGTCCAGGTCGAAGGTGAGGTCGACCGAGTCGATCCAGTACGCGGGCGGCTGGTAGTCCGCGCGCAGCACCACGGTGTTCTGTCCTTCACGCAGCATTTGCGTCTCCTTGTGTTGGCGCGCTTACACGCCTTGTTTGAGCGAGGCCTCGATGAATGCGTCGAGGTCGCCGTCCAGCACCTTCTGGGTGTTGGAGATTTCCACGTTCGTGCGCAGGTCCTTGATCCGGCTCTGGTCCAGCACGTAGCTGCGGATCTGGTGGCCCCAGCCCACGTCGGTCTTGGTGGCTTCCAGCTTCTGCTGCTCCTCCATGCGCTTGCGCATCTCGAAGTCGTACAGGCGCGAGCGCAGGCGCCGCCACGCCACGTCGCGGTTGCTGTGCTGGCTGCGGCTGTCCTGGCACTGCACGACGATGCCGGTGGGCATGTGCGTCAGGCGCACGGCCGAATCGGTCTTGTTGATGTGCTGGCCGCCCGCGCCGGATGCGCGGTAGGTGTCCACGCGCACGTCGGCCGGGTTGATGTCGATCTCGATCGAGTCGTCGATCTCCGGGTAGACGAACACCGATGCGAAGCTGGTGTGCCGCCCGCCCGATGAATCGAACGGCGACTTGCGCACCAGGCGGTGCACGCCGGTCTCCGTGCGCAGCAGCCCGTAGGCGTAGTCGCCTTCGATCTTGATCGTGGCGCTCTTGATGCCCGCGACGTCGCCGGGCGTCTCGTCCTCGACCGTGGCCTTGAAGCCCTTGCGCTCGGCGTACTTCAGGTACTGGCGCAAAAGCATCGACGCCCAGTCGCATGCCTCGGTGCCGCCCGCGCCGGCCTGGATGTCCAGGAAGCAGTTGAGCGGGTCGGCGGGGTTGTTGAACATGCGCCGGAATTCCAGCGCCTCGACCTGGCGCGCCAGGCGCTGCGTGTCGGTCTCGATGGTCGCGAGGCCGGCCTCGTCGCCGTCGTCCTTGCTCATCTCGAACAGCTCGAGGTTGTCCGCGAGTTCGCGCGCCAGGTCACCGAGCGTGACCACGATGCCTTCGAGCTGCTTTTTTTCCTTGCCGAGTTCCTGGGCCTTCTTCGGCTCGTTCCAGACCGCCGGGTCTTCCAGGGCCGCGTTGACCGTCCTCAGGCGCTCCGACTTGGCGTCGAAGTCAAAGATACCCCCGGAGGGCTTGCGTGCGGGAGGCGAGGTCGGCCACTTGCGTGCCGATCGAGTTGATGCGTTCTGCGTCCATGGTTCTGATCCGGGAAAGGCCCGGATTTTGGCACGGACGAAGCGGCGTTAACGGAAGCCGCCGAGCTTGGCTTGCGCGCCGCGATTTCCCATCGCGGAAGCACGTTCCAGCCAGCGCACCGCCTCGGTGGCGTCGCGCGGCACGGTGGCGCCTTCCAGGTAGGCGATGCCCAGGAAGTAGCTCATCTCCGCGCGGCCGTAGCGGATGCCTTCCGACGTCGACTTGCCCGAGCGCTTCACGATCTGCGGCACGTCGCCGGTGCCGTTGGCGTACGAGTGCATCTGGCGGATGGTGTCGGTGTAGAAGGCGTCGCGCGTGCGCATGCTGGCTTGCTTCTGCGACGGCGGCATGGTGGCGACCAGCTCGTCGGCCAGCACCGGCAGGGCCTCGAACGGCGTCATGCCGCCTTGCATGCGGGGGTTGTACCAGGCGCGCAGCATCACGCGGTCCAGCGGCAGCAGGCCGTCGATCTTCCAGGGGAAATAGCTCAGCACCGTCTGGCCGGCCGGGTGGCCGCGCACGCCCATGACGTGCATGGACTCGTGGTACGCGCAGCGCCACGCGTCACGGTCGCGCATCTGCACCTGGGCCGAGTCGATCCGCGTTTCGGTCTTGAAGTCCAGGAAGGTGACGCAGGGCTGGTTGTCTTCCAGCGCGTTGTCGGCCAGGATTTCGACCGTCACGTTGGCGGTGGACTCATCCACGGTGGCCGTGACGTCGGTGATCTTCACCTTGGCCTCGCCGGCCACGGTGCGCAGCGCTTCCATCATGTGCTCGCGGTGCACGGCCAGGTTGGTGCCCGTGAAGCGAACGCGCATGTCGTTCTCCCACCGCACGATCCGCGTGGGCGTGCCGCTCTGGTGCCACAGCACTTCCCACAGCGTGTGCAGGCCGGCGTCGAACTCGCTCGCCAGCGCGGCGATCGGCATCATCAAGCCCAGCAACAGACCCCAACATCCTCGACGCATTCGTCACCCCGAATACAACAGGTGACTCAGCGTACGGTAGGAGGCCTCCTACGGCAAGCGTAAGCCGTGTCCGACGCAGAGCTGGGGCAGCCCAGCGGTAATTTTTCTCGCCGGCTCTTCCCTAGGCGATGAAATCGCCGATGAGCTTGGCCACCTGCTCCGGCTGGTCGTGGTGCAGCATGTGGCCGGCGTCCTCGACCCGGGCGATACGACAGTCGGGTACCGACTTCAAACGTTCGTGGTATTCCGCCAAGGTAAAGCTGCCGGCCCACCAGCCGGTGAGGCTGTCGTCGCTGGCCTCCACGGCCAGCACCGGCGCGGCAATCGACTTGTAAATCTCCAGCGCCTCGTCCACGCGGTACAGGCTGGCGTTGGTGATCTTGTGCGCCGGGTCGCCCAGGATGCGCCACCGCCCGTTCGCGTCGGGCTGGGCCCAGTGCTGGGCCAGCCAGTCGGCCTTGTCCTGGGACAGGCGCCGGTTGGTCTTCATCAGGCGCCGGGCCACGCCGGCGGCGGACTCGTAGGTCTTCAGGTCCAGCGCGCCGCGGTGGAAGGCCTTCAACTCGTCCATCCACTTGGCGTAGCGCTTGGGCGCCATCGCGGGCTGCGTGCGCGCCAGGCCGAAGCCCTCGAGGTTCACCAGGCGACGGATGCGCGCCGGGCGGGCGCCCGAGTACAGCATCGCGATGTTGCCGCCCATGCTGTGGCCCACCAGGTTCACGGGCGCGTCGGGCGAGAAGTGGTCGATGAGGAAGTCCAGGTCCGCGAGGTAGTCGGGGAACCAGTAGTTGTCCGCGGGTGGCGATTCGGTCAGGCCGTAGCCGCGCCAGTCGGGCGCGATCACCCAGTGGTCGCCGCCGAGTGCGTCGACCACGAACTGCCACGAGGCCGCCACGTCCATCCAGCCATGCACCATCACCAGCGGCGTCTTGCCGGGCGCGGGCTCGCCCCACTGCAGCACGTGGTAGGTCAGGTTGCGGATCGGGACAAAGAGGTTGCCCGCGCTTCGTTGGGGTTGGTACATCGCGGCGGTCTTGGCGTAAATTGCAGCCCATCATAAGGAGACAGCGCCATGCCCGTCGGCCGCAGGGATGACTACGCCGCGATGCACGCGGGCTTCCGCTGGGACGTGCCGGAGCGCTTCAACATCGCCGACGTGTGCTGCGCGCGCTGGGCGCGCCGGCCCGATGCGGCCTCGCGCGTGGCGATCCGCGCGCACGGCCTGGGCACGACGCTCACCTTCGCGCAGCTGCAGGCGCGCGCCAACCGCGTGAGCAACCTGCTGCGGAAGCTGGGCGTGAAGCGCGGCGACCGCGTGGCCATCGTCATGCCGCAGCGTTTCGAGACCGCCGTGGCGTACATGGCCGTGCTGCAACTGGGCGCGGTGGCGATGCCGCTGTCGATGCTGTTCGGTCCGGAGGCGCTGGAGTACCGGCTGCAGAACAGCGAGGCCGTCGTCGCGATTTGCGACGAGGTGTCGCGGCCGAACGTGGAGGGCATGCGCTCAGCGTGCCCCACGCTGCGCGAGGTGGTCGAGGTGTCGGCCGCGGACGACCTTTCGCCGCAGTTCGAGGCCGTCGCGACGAAGGCCGACGAAGGCGCCGTGCTGATCTACACCAGCGGCACGACGGGCCCGCCCAAGGGCGCGCTGATCCCGCACCGCGCGCTGATCGGCAACCTGCCGGGTTTCGTCTGCAGCCAGAACTGGTTCGGCTTCGACGGCAGGAAGAACGACAAGAGCGACGCCGTCTTCTGGTCGCCCGCCGACTGGGCGTGGACCGGCGGGCTGATGGACGCGCTGCTGCCGTCGCTGTACTTCGGCCGCCCCATCGTTGCGTACAACGGCCGCTTCTCGCCGGAGCTGGCCTTCACGCTGATGCAGGAGCACGGCGTGACGCACAGCTTCCTGTTCCCGACGGCCCTGAAGGCGATGATGAAGGCCTACCCCGAGCCGAAGAAGCAGTTCAAGCTGAAGTTGCAGGGCCTGATGAGCGCGGGCGAGGCGGTGGGTGACGCGGTGTTCGCGTACTGCCGCGACCACCTCGGCGTCATCGTGAACGAGATGTTCGGGCAGACCGAGATCAACTACGTCGTCGGCAACTGCAACCGCTACTGGCCCGCGCGCGCCAACAGCATGGGGCGCCCGTACCCCGGCCACCGCGTGGCGGTCATCGACGACGAGGGCAACGAGTGCCCGCCCGACGTGCCGGGCGACGTGGCGGTGAACCGCTACGACGTGCACGGCCACCCCGACCCGATCTTCTTCCTGGGCTACTGGAAGAATGACGACGCCACGCGCCGCAAGTACACCGGCGACTGGTGCCGCACCGGTGACCTCGCCACGCGCGACGAGGACGGCTACCTCTGGTACCAGGGCCGCGCCGACGACGTCTTCAAGGCCGCGGGCTACCGCATCGGGCCCAGCGAAATCGAGAACTGTCTCGTGAAGCATCCCGCGGTCGCGAACGCCGCCGTCGTCCCCAAGCCGGACAAGGAACGCGGCGCGCTGGTCAAGGCCTTCGTCGTGCTCGCGCCCGGCGTTCAACCTGACGACCAGCTGATCGCCGACCTGCAATTGCACGTGAAGGGCAAGCTCGCGCCCTACGAATACCCCAAGGAGATCGAGTTCATCGACGCCTTGCCGATGACCACCACCGGCAAGGTGCAGCGCCGCGTGCTGCGCCTGCGGGAAGAAGAGAAGGCGCGCTACTAGAATCGCCGGACCCGGGCGATCCCCGGAGGAGACAAGCAAATGAGAAACCGCATCGCGGTGGCCACCGCCGCCGCCCTGGTCGCTTGCGCCACCTACGCGCAGACCGTCGACATCCGGGACACCTGGAACCTCGCCGAGCTCTATCCCTCGCTGCAGGCGTGGAACGCGGAACAGGACAGGCTCAACACGCAGATCACCGACCTGGGCAAGTGCGCCGGCCAGCTCGGCGCCAGCGCCGGGCGCTTCAAGCAGTGCCTGGACCTGAGCGCCGACATGGACAAGCGCATCGCGCGCATGTACGTGTACGCCTCCGAGAAATTCTCGGACGACACGTCGGTGCCGGCGAACCTGGAGCTCACGCAGCGCGCGGAACTCCTGAACAGCAAGTTGAACGAGTCGCAGGCGTTCATGAAGCCCGAGATCCTGAAGATCGGGCGCGAGCGCATCGAAGGCTTCCTCAAGCAGGAACCGACCCTCGCCATCTACCGCCATCCGCTGGACGACATCCTGCGCACGGCGGAGCACACGCTGGACAAGGAAGGCGAGGAGCTCGTCGCCAAGTTCGGCCTGGTCACCGGCACCGGCAACACCGTCTACACGACGATGACCAACGCCGACATGCCGTGGCCGACGATCAAGCTGTCCACCGGCGAAGAGGTGCGGCTGGACGCATCGGCGTACACCAAGTGGCGCGAAGCCGCCAACCGCGCCGACCGCAAGCTGGTGATGGATACCTTCTTCGGCGCGCACAAGACGTACGAGCAGACCTTCGGCATCACGCTGTACTCGCAGCTGAAGGAGGACATGGTGATGGCGCGGGTGCGCAAGTACCCCGACTCGATCACCGCGAAGCTCGACGCCAACAAGCTGCCGGTGGCGGTGATGGACACGCTCATCGCGCAGGCCAACGCGACGTTGCCCACGCTGCACCGCTACTTCCGCCTGCGCGCGAAGATGCTGGGCGTGCAGGAGATGCGCTATTACGACATCTACCCGCCGCTGGTCTCGACGAAGCTGAAGTTCCCGCTGGTGGATGCGAAGGCGGCGACGCTCGCCGCCGTCGCGCCGCTGGGCGCGGATTACGCCGCCGCGATGCGCAAGGGCTTCGACAGCCGCTGGATGGACGTCTACCCGCGCAAGGGCAAGCTGTCGGGCGCGCACATGGCGGGCTACGCGTACGACGTGCATCCCTACGTCCTCATGAACTACAACGACGACTACGAATCGCAGACGGCGCTCGCCCACGAGTGGGGCCACGCCATGCACTCGTACCTGAGCAACGCCAACCAGCCTTTCGCGACGGCGAGCTACGCGATCTTCGTCGCCGAGATCGCCTCCACGCTGAACGAGGCGTTGATGCTGGACCACATGCTCAAGGTGGCGAAGGGCGACGACGAGCGCCTGTACTACCTGGGCTCCGCGCTCGAGGCGATCCGCGGCACCTACTACCGCCAGGCCATGTTCGGCGAGTTCGAGCGTCAGATCCACAAGCGCGTGGACGCGGGCGAGGCGCTGACGGGCGAGTCGTTCACCAAGGCCTACTGCGAGATCCTCAAGCGCTACCACGGCCACGACCAGGGCGTGGTGACCATCGACGACGCGTACTGCCTGGAGTGGGCCTACATCCCGCACTTCTACAGCGGCTTCTACGTGTACCAGTACGCCACGTCGATCGCGGCCAGCTCGCTCTTCGCGCAGCGCATCATCAAGAAGGAGCCGGGCGCGCTGGACAAGTACGTCAAGCTGCTGAAGTCCGGCAGCTCCGACTACCCCTACGACCTGGTGAAGGCCGCGGGCGTCGACCTGGCCACGCCGGCGCCGTACCAGGCGACCGCCGCGCGCATGAACCAGATCATGGACGAGATCGAGAAGATCCTGGCGAAGAAGCGCTAGTCAGTAGTGCACCTGGCAGTTGCCGCACCAGAAGCTCCTGCGGTGCGTCACCCCCAGGTGCGCCTTCTGCAGCGGGATCTGGCAGCGCACGCAGGTGCGCCTGGTGTGCGCGAGCCAGTGCTTCTTGAGCACGAACTGCTTCTTCCACTCGTAGAAGTCGAAGCTGTACTGGCGCGCTTCGTTCACCAGCTCGCGCAGCTTCGCAGCCGGCAGGTCGCCGACCTTCGACAGCGGGTGCACGCGGATGCGGAACAGCACCTCGTTCTTGATGATGTTGCCCACGCCGGCGAAGACGTCCTGGTCCAGCAGCGCGTCGCACGCCAGCGTGTCCGGGTGCGCGCGCAGGCGTGACAGCGCCAGCTTCGGGTCCCATGCCTCCGACATCACGTCGGCCTTCCAGTCGTACAGCAGGTCCAGCGGCACGTCGATGAAGCGCACCGAGCAGGAGTAGAGGTTGAACTCGCTGCCGCCATCGAAGCCCAGCGACAGGCGCGGGGTGGCCCAGCTCTTCTGCTCGTTGATGCGGTAGCTGCCGAACAGCATGAAGTGCACGCGCAGCGAGAAGTCCACGTCCATCTCCACGAGGAAGTGCTTGCCCCAGCTGCGCAGGGCCTCGATGCGCTGGCCGAGGAGGCGCTCCTTGTCGATGGTGGTGTTGCCCGACACCCGCTCGATCCTGCGGCCGAGGAAAGGCGTGGCCTGCTCCTTGAGGATGACGATCGAAGGGCCTTCGGGCATGGCTAAGATGCTGGCTCCCCCCCAGCCCAACCGCTGTCAGCCAATGCAAACAATCCAACTCGGAAACAGTGACCTGAGGGTCACCCCCATCTGCCTGGGCACGATGACCTTCGGCGAGCAGGTCGACGAGCCGACCGCGCACGCCATCATGAGCCGCGCCGTCGAGCGCGGCATCAATTTCCTGGACACGGCCGAGATGTACGCCGTGCCCGCGCGCAAGGAAACCTTCGGCGCCACCGAAACCATCATCGGCAACTGGCTGCAGAAGAACCCGGGCTTGCGCCAGAAGCTCGTCATCGCCACCAAGGTGGCCGGCCCCTCGCGCGGCATGCCGTGGGTGCGCGAAGGCGAGGGCCTCACGCCGCAGGACATCCGCAACTCGTGCGAGAAGTCGCTGCGGCAACTGAAGGTCGAGACGATCGACCTGTACCAGATCCACTGGCCCGAGCGCAACGTGCCCATGTTCGGCGGCATGTACTACGACCCGACGAAGGAGCGCACGAAGACGTCGATCCTCGAGCAGCTGCAGGCCATGGACCAGCTGGTGAAGGAAGGGAAGATCCGCTACATCGGCCTGTCGAACGAGACGCCTTATGGCGTGCATGAATTCGTGCGCCTGGCCGAACAGCACAACCTGCCGCGCGTGCAGACCGTGCAGAACGTCTACAGCCTGGTCAGCCGCTCGATGGACAACGGCCTGGACGAGACGCTGCACCGCCTGAACGTGTCGTCCATCCCGTATTCGCCGCTGGCCTTCGGCCTGCTCACCGGCAAGTACGACGAGAGCGGCATCGATGGCCCGAACACGCCGCGCGACGCGCGCATCGGCAAGTTCGAATCGGTGCGCAAGCAGCGCTGGGGCCGCCCCGAGTCGCTGGCCGCCGCGCGCCGCTACAACGCGCTGGCGCGCCAGCACGGGCTGACACCGACCCGGATGGCGCTGGCCTGGTGCTACACCAACTGGCGCGTGGCCAGCACCATCATCGGCGTGAGGACGCAGGCGCAGCTGGACGAGGACCTGGATGCGTGGGGCACGAAGCTCTCACCGGAACTCCTGGCGGAGATCGACAAGATCCGCTGGGAAATCCGTGACCCGGCGGTCTGAACTGGGCATACTGCGCGCCATGCGCACGTTCGACTTCCACCGTCCGAAGCTGGCGTACGACATCCTGCGCTACGTGCTGGCGGTGGAATTCCTCTCGCACACCGTCACGCGCATGGCCACCGACCGCGTGACGGCCTTCGGCGTCTTCCTGCAGGGCGCCGGGTTCCCGGTGGGCATCGCGTGGGCCTGGGGCGTCACGCTGTGGGAACTGGTGGGCGGCATCCTCCTGATCGCCGGCTGGCGCACGCCTTGGGTGGCGATGGTGTTCGTCGTTCAAATGATCTTCGCCATCTTCCTCGTGCACCTGAAGTTCGGCTGGTTCGTCGTCGGGCATGGCTCCAACGGCATCGAATACGCGATCTGCATCGCGGCCATGTGCCTGGCTGCCGCATTCACCGCACCGCGGCGCGACGCCGCTCCCGCATCGGATTGAAGCGCCACGTCAGCGAAACGCCGGCCACCGCCTTGCTCAAGGCGAACGGCGTCGCCTTCACCGAACATCCCTACGAGTACCTGGAGCACGGCGGCGCGCAGCACAGCGCCGAGGTGCTGGGCTGGGACCCGTTCACCGTCGTCAAGACATTGATCATGGAAGACGAGAAGGCGCGGCCGCTGGTGGTGCTGATGCACGGCAACCGCAAGGTGTCGACCAAGAACCTCGCGCGGCAGATCGGCGCGAAGTCGGTGGGGCCGTGCAAGCCCGAAGTCGCCAACCGCCACAGCGGCTACTTGGTGGGCGGCACCTCGCCCTTCGGCACGCGCAAAGAGATGCCGGTGTACATCGAGGAGACGATCCTCGCGCTGCCCAGGATCCTGATCAACGGCGGGCGGCGCGGCTACCTGGTGGGCATCGAGCCGCAGGTGTGCGTCCAGCTTCTGGCCGCGAAGCCCGTCACCTGCGCACTGGCAGAATAGCCGGATGAGCTACGCGTATTCGCTGGGCGCCGTCGTCGCCGCGTACCTGTTCGGGTCCCTCGCCTTCGCGATCATCGTCAGCCGCGCGATGGGCCTGACGGACCCGCGCACCTTCGGCAGCGGCAACCCGGGCGCGACCAACGTGCTGCGTTCCGGCAGCAAGCCGGCGGCGCTCATCACGCTGCTGCTCGACGCGCTCAAGGGCTTCCTGCCCGTGTTCCTCGTCAAGAAATTCGGCGAGCCCTACGGCATGGGCGACGGCACGCAGGCGCTGGTCGCCGTGGCCGCGTTTCTCGGCCACCTGTACCCGGTGTTCTTCAAGTTCAAGGGCGGCAAGGGCGTGGCCACTTTCATCGGCGTGGTCTTCGGCATCGAGTGGCTGCTCGGCGTGGGCACGGGCCTCACGTGGCTGATCATCGCCTTCTTCTTCCGCTACTCGTCGCTGGCGTCGCTCGTGAGCGCCGCGTTCGCGCCGGTGTACTACCTGCTGATGAACCGCGTGGCGTGGTATGCCGACACGCGCATCGCGGTCGCGCTCTTCGCCATGGCGATGCTCCTGGCCTGGCGCCACCGCGAGAACATCCAGCGGCTGGTGCAGGGCAAGGAATCGAAGCTGGGCGCGAAGAAGTCGGCCTAGGCCGGCACCGCCACCACGTCCAGCACGTTGCGCGCCGCCGCGACACCCATGTTGACGTAGGCGTCGCTCGTCACGCCGCCAATGTGCGGGCTGAGGATGAAGCCCGGCTGCCCGTGGAAGGGATGGCCGGCCGTCATCGGCTCGATGGCGAAGCTGTCGAGCCCCGCCGCCAGCACGCGGCCGCTCTTCACCGCAGCGAGCAAGGCCGCCTCGTCGATCAAGCCGCCGCGCGCCGTGTTCACCACGATCACGCCGCGCTTGCAGCGCGCCAGCGCCGCGGCGTCGATGAGTTTCTGGTTCTCGGCCGTCAGCGGGCAGTGCAGCGAGATCGCGTCCGCTTCCTGCCAGATCGTGCCGAGGTCCACGCGGTCCACGAACTCCGGCCAATCCTTCGCGTAGGGGTCGTACGCGATCACGCGCATGCCCATCGCGTACGCCATGCGGGCAAAGCGGATGCCGATGGCGCCCAGGCCGATCATCCCGACGGTGCGCCCGCCGAGCTCCACGCTCTTGTGCGTGGCTTTGTCCCAATGGCCGGCGTGCATGCGTTCGTTCAGTTGCGGGATCGACTTGGCGCAGGCCAGCAGCAGCGCGAGCGCCTGCTCGGCCACGGCCGCCGCATTGGCGCCCACGGCCGCGCGCACCTCGATGCCGCGCGCCTTCGCCGCCACCTTGTCGATCGTGTCGGTGCCGCTGCCGTGCTTGGAGATCACTTTGAGCGACGGCGCGGCGTCCATGGCCGCGGCGCCGACCTTGCTGTAGCGCACGATGATCGCCGCGGGGTCGTGCCTGGCGCACAGCGCCACGATGTCTTCTTCGCTGGGCGTCTTGCCCGCGTAGACGACCTCGAAGCCGGCCAGCAGCTCGAGGGCCTGCGGCGCGAGGTCGGCCGCGGTCACCAGCAGTCGCGGTTTCGTCGTCACAGCGTCTCGCCTTCCTTGAGCACGCCGGCGGTGCGCAGGGCGCCCGCCAGCCACTTGGCGGCGGTGTCGCCGCGCTTGATCGCCGCGATGCGCGCCGTCTCGTCCTCGACCTTCTTGTGCGCCAGCGGCAGCAGGCCGGCGAGCTTCTCGCGCTCCACCACCACCACGCCGTCGGCGTCGCCCAGGATGAAGTCGCCGGCATGCACGGTGACGTTGCCGACGCTGACCGGGTGGCCGATGCGGCCGGGCACGTTCTTGGTCGGGCCGTTGGGGTTGGAGCCCGCGCTGAACACGGGGTAGTCCATCTCGTCGATCTCCAGCGTGTCGCGCACGGCGCCGTCGATGACGACGCCCGCGATGCCCAGCTGCTTGCAAGCGGTCATCATGATCGTGCCCATGAGCGCGGCCGAGAGGTCGCCCTTGCCGTCGATCACCAGCACGTCGCCGGGCTTCGCCAGCGAGATCGCCGCGTGGATCATGAGGTTGTCGCCGGGGCGCACTTCCACGGTGAAGGCCGGGCCCGCCACTTTCATGCGCGGGCGCAGGGCCTGAATGCGGCCGTTCAGCGCGCCGCGGCGGCCGGCCACGTCGGCCAGGATCGCGGCCTGGTATTGCGAAGCCTCCGCAACGAGTTGCGGGGAGACGCGTTCGAAGTCCTTGATGATGTCGGTCATGGCTCAGTCCACCTTCGCGCCGGAGTCCTTGACGACCTTGCCCCACTTGGCGATGTCGGCCGGGATGAGCTTGGCGAACGATTCGGCGCTGCCGCCGATGATGTCGATGCCCTGGTCGTCCATCTTCTTCTTGAGGTCCTCGGCCTTGAGCGCCTTGTTCACTTCTGCGTTGACGGTCGCGACGATGTCCTTGGGCAGGTTGGCCGGGCCGAGCAGGCCGAACCAGGTCACCGCCTCGAAGCCCTTGTAGCCCGATTCGGCGATGGTCGGCACCGTGGGCACGTCGTCGACGCGCTTGGCGGACGTCACCGCGATCGCGCGGAGCTTGCCGGCCTTGATGTGGCCGATCAGCGTCGGGATCGACGAGACGTACAGCTGCACGCTGCCGCCGATCACGTCGGTGAGGCCCTGCGAGGCGCCCTTGTAGGGGATGTGCGTGAGCTTCACGCCGGCTTCCCGCTGGAACAGCTCGGTAGCCAGGTGCGCGACCGTGCCGTTGCCGGACGTCGCGTAGTTGATCGAGCCGGGCTTGGCCTTGGCGGCCGCGACGACTTCGGCGATGGTCTTGAAGGGCGAGTCGGCCGCGACCACGATGGCCAGCGGCGAGCTGCCGATGGCGACGATGGGCGTGAGGTCCTTGACCGGGTCGTACGGCAGCTTGCTGTACAGCGTGGGGTTGATCGCCAGGTTGCTCGTCTGGCCGATCACGATGGTGTAGCCGTCGGCCGGTGACTTCGCCACGGCGTCGACGCCGATGTTGCCGCCCACGCCGGGCTTGTTGTCCACCACGAACGCCCATTTGCTGGTGTTGGTGATCTTGTTGGCGACTTCGCGCGCGATGATGTCCGTGCCGCCGCCGGCCGGGAAGGGCACGACGAGGCGGATGGGCTTGGCCGGGTAGGCCTGCGCGAAGGCCAGCGGCAGTGCCGTGGCGAGGGACAGGGCCACGAGGGCGCGGCGGATAGCTTGCATGGGTTTGTCTCCTGATGTCCCCGTATTCTCGGGGCGTGTTGCGCACAGTACAATGGCGTTTCATCCAGTGGACCACGGCGCATGGAGCGAAACACGACCGAAGAGACCCCGGGCGGCGTCACCGCCGTCACCCGGGCGCTCAACCTGATGGAAGCCTTCGCGGTGGGCGAGTCGTCGTTGTCGCTGGCCGAGCTCAGCCGCAGGTCGGGCATGCACAAGACGACGGCGCTGCGACTGGCGCGCACGCTGGCCCTGTCGCATTACATGGTGCAGACCGACGACGGCCAGTGGCGCCTGGGCCCGGCGGCGGGCTGGCTGGGCGCGCGCTACCAGGCGGGCTTCGACGTCAACCGGGTGGTGGAGCCGACGCTGCACGAGCTCGTCCGTGCCACCGGCGAGAGCGCGTCGTTCTACGTGCGCGAGGGCGATATCCGAGCGTGCATCGCGCGCGTGGAAGGCCCGCAGTCGCTGCGCCACCACGTGCGCATCGGCGAGCGCCTGCCGCTCGACAAGGGCGCGCCCGGGCGCGTCATCCTGGCGTTCTCGGGCGCATCGGGTGCGGCGTACGAGGCGATCCGCGAGCGCGGCTTCCACATCTCGGCCGGCGAGCG
This sequence comes from Ramlibacter sp. PS4R-6, assembly GCF_037572775.1. Classification (NCBI taxonomy): domain Bacteria; kingdom Pseudomonadati; phylum Pseudomonadota; class Betaproteobacteria; order Burkholderiales; family Comamonadaceae; genus Ramlibacter; species Ramlibacter sp. PS4R-6. Next base: position 1,658,362 of record NZ_JBBHKA010000001.1, read on the forward strand.
CGAAGTGGACGTGAGCAGCGTCGCCGCGCCGGTGTTCTCGACCAACTGGCGTTTGCTCGGCTCGTTGTGCATCTCGGGGCCGAGCTCACGCCTGTCGCTGGCCAAGCTGGAGAAACACGCGAAGGTCGTGGTGCGCGCGGCCAACCAGCTGTCGTATTCGCTGGCGGGGGCGAAGTCGGAGGCGACACCGCGCGCGGTGTCGCGGTGGCACCCCTGAGCGGTCACTTCAGGCCGGCCAGCCGCTGCAGCTCCGCTACCTGCCAGCGGAATTCCTCCTCGAACGCCGAAGGGTCGCTGACGGCGTAGCCGCCGTAGGCATACACCTTGGCATAGGCGGAGTAGCTCGCGGCGTCCAGCGCACGGCCGGCGAGCGCGTTGGCGACGGCATTCGTCGCCGAAACGGCAGCGTGCGCGGCACCGTCGAGCGAGCGTGAGCCCGCATGGCTTCGCGCCACCCCCGCGATCGCTTCGCGTGCTTCGTCGATCCCGGGGTCCGCGCAGTTGCGCGCGACGAACGATTGCAGCGCCTTCAACGCCTCGGCCGCGCGGGGGTCTTCGAGCAGGTGTTCCACGCGCCTCGCGCAGGCCAGGGCGAAGGCGAATCGCAGGAGCCGGTTTTGCTGGAGATCCAGCTGGCGCGCCACCGCCTCGAGCTGCGCATTCATGGCGCCGGCGGCCGCAACTCCTCGAACCGCTCGCTGAATTCCTTGCGCAGTTCCTTGCGCACGCGCGCCGCCTCCCACCGCCGTTTCTCCTCCGGCGAGAAGGGGCGCAGCGCCGGCACTTCCACCGGCTTGCGTTCCTCGTCCACCGCCACCATCGTGAAGAAGCAGCTGTTCACGTGCCGGATCTTCTGGCTGCGGATGTCCTGCGCCAGCACCTTGATGCCGACTTCCATCGAGCTCTTGCCCGTGTAGTTGACGCTGGCCAGGAAGGTGACGAGCTCGCCGACGAAGATCGGTTCGAGGAAGGTGACCTGGTCGACCGACAGCGTGACCACGTACTTGGCGGCATAGCGGCTCGCGCAGGCATAGGCCACCTGGTCGAGCCACTTCAGCAGGTGGCCGCCGTGCACGTTGCCGGCGAAGTTGGCCGTGTCCGGTGTCATCAACACCGTCATCGTCAGTTGGTGCGCGGGAAGGTCCACGCGCGGGATGATACTTCCGGGCTAACGCCGCGGCGTCCGTAGCTACACGTACGCGACCTTCTCGGCTGCCTGCTCCGTGTGCCGCTGCACCCAGGCCACGTAGCTGTCCATCCACTTCTGCAGGAACTGCTTCGTCGCGTCGTTGGCGATGCGGCCCTTGTCGTCGAACAGGCCTTCCTTGAACTGCACGAACGCCTCGGGCTGTCCCATCGTGGGCATGTCCAGGTACGCCATCACGTTGCGCAGGTGTTGCTGCGCCAGTGCGGTGCCGATCGCGCCGCCCGAAGTGCCGATCACGCCCGCCGGCTTGCCGGCCCACGCGCTCTGGCCGTAGGGGCGCGATGCGTGGTCGATCGCGTTCTTCAGCACGCCGGGGATGGACCGGTTGTATTCGGGGGTGACGATCAGGATGCCGTCGGCGCGCGCGATATCCGCCTTCAGGCGCTTGACGCTTGCGGCGGGGTTCTTGTCGTCGTCCTGGTTGTACAGGGGCAGGTCGTCGATGCGGATGTGCTCGAGCGTCCAGCCCTCGGGTGCGAGCGCACCGAGCGCCAGCGCGAGTTTTCGGTTGATGGAGTCGGGGCGGATGCTGCCGACCACCACGCCGATGGTTGTTGCCTGAGCCATGGTGCTTCCTTGTTGCGTGAAAAGCCCATGATGGGACGCGCACGGCCTGCGCCGTGTCGGCGCATGCCTCGCTTGCCGCCCCTCTTGTCCTGACTCAGGTCGCTGCCGGCTCAGCCAGCCCCGGCACGGGGCGCGGCGCGGCAGCCGGCTCATGCACGGCATCGAGGTGCTGGCGCACGGCGTCGAGCAGGCCGCGCTGGCTCGCCACCGTCGAGAACGTGTGGTCGGCTTCCTCGATCAGCACCATGCGGAAGTTGGGGTGGCCGCGCATGCGCGCGCCGCGCGATCCCAGGTGGAACTCGACGTAGTCCAGGCCGTCGTCTTCCTCGGACATCGCCACCAGCGTCTGCACGCCGCGGCCGGCCAGGTGCTTCATCTTGGCCAGCACGCCCTCCTGCGGCGCGCGGCCCAGCAGGCGGTCGATGCCGCGGCGCAGGCGCGCGGCACCCAGCGCGATGAAGCGCTTCGCGATGCCGCTCACGTCCACTTCGCCGCGCAGCACGCGCGCATAGACCTCGCCGCTCAATAGCTTCTGCTTGTAGTAGCGCGTCGACTTGTAGTACTGCTGCATCGACGTCTGCCAGGGGCCGTTCTTCTCGGCGTCCCATTCCAGCAGGCGGGCGTTGATGATCATCTGGCCGTTCACCCGCGCATCCTGCAGCGCGGTCTGGAAGGCCAGGTACGCGCCCGAGCAGATGCCCAGCAGGAAGATGCGCTGGCAGCCGCGCTGGTGCATCAGGTCGATGGCGGCGCCGACGTCGGCCACCGCGTCGCTGCGGTACATGCTGTCGCTGGAAAAACCCTCCTCGATGCGGCTGTCGCCGATGCCGGTCACGTCCATGCGCAGCACGCGGTAGCCGGCCGCGGCCAGTTCGCGCGCCAGCTTCACGTACACGCGGTTGGGGCCGACGCGGTAATTGCCGCCGACGTTGAGCAGCAGCACGGCCGTGCCCGCGTGTTCCGCGAGCGCCGCGGCGGAGGGTTGCGACAGCACGCCGAAGAGGCGGCCGTCGGCGCCGAAGGACAAGGGCGTTTCGATCGCGCCGCCGGCATGCCAGCCGGTCGGCCAAGCCAGATGTGCAGCCGGCGCGTGGGCGTTGTCGGCGACGGGATGCGCGGCGCACAGCCAGTCGGTGATCGATTGCAGCGTCTCGGGCGCGAGCTTCGCGTCGTGCGGCTCGGCCATCATGTCCGCGTAGCCGGGCCACACCGTGGCCGTCACGTCGGCGCCTTGCGCGCGCAGGCGCGCGGGCAGCGGCCCTTCGCCGGGCATGTCGTCGCGCGCGATCACCAGCACGCGCCGCGCCGGCGCGCGGTCGGGTGCGAGCCGCTCGATGGCGGCCAGCGTTTCGGGCGTGAACAGGGTGCCCAGTGCTTCCACGCCGCCGGCCAGCTGCGACGCTTGCGCGTGGCTGCCGAAGGCGGCGCGCATCTCGCGCGCGAAGGCGCGGCCGCTCGGGCAGGGCGCCCACAGCATCAGGCTGCCGACGCCGCCCATGCGCTGTGCGGCCTCCATCGCGAGTGTCGCGCCCAGGCGCATGCCGAAGAGGGCGACTTCATCCGTGCCGGCCAGGTGGCGTGCCTGCGCGACCGCTGCGGCGATGCTCGCGAGCCATGCATCGACGCGGCCCGCATCGGTGTCGCCGCCGGCGGAGTCGCCGCTGCCCTGGTAGTCGAAGCGCAGCACGTCGAACCCCGCCGCGGCCAGCGTGTGCGCGAGCTGCGTGTAGGTGCGGTAGGAACACAGGGCTTCGTAGCCGAGTGGCCGGCACAGGACGACCGCCACGCGGCGGCGCGCGCCTTGCGCGGCGTGGAACCAGCCCAGGCAGGACGCGCCGGCGGCTTCGAAGACGACGGGGTGGCCGCTCATCCGGCGGCTCCCTCGATGCGCGTGGCCTGCGCCGCGTTGATCGCACGCACCCACCCACGCCCTTGCGGTGCGAGGGTGCCGCGCAGGGCGATGTGGCGTTCGTCGCCCGGGGCCAGGTGGAAATGGTTGTCGTCTGCTGTCATGCCGGGAAAGTCGAAGTGCACGCCATAAGCAAAACGCCGTGTGGTCACGGCAACGGTGCACCCGAAGCTATCGTGCCCGGCGATTCTTGCGTGCAGGCCGATGTCCCGTTCAACGGCCAGCGCGTGCCCATGCGGGAAATGATGGGCGCGCGCCACCGCGCGGCCCTGCGAATCCAAAAGGTTGCATGCCACCACGTCGCAGGGCGGCGGGCCGAAGCGGTGGCTCCAATTGAGGTCGATGAAATGGTCCAGCAGCTCAGCAGCAGGGATCGCCACCGCGCTGCGCGGCGCCAGCGCGATCGGGCGCCCGCCTTGTGCGACCTGCACGTCCCCACCCTGCCAGGCTTTCAGCGTGAGTGTGAGCTCGCGGGCTTCGGCACTTTCGTTGATGGCATGCAGGCAAAGGCCGTTGAGCCCTTCGTCGGTGATGAGCAGCGCCACGGGCTGCAGCACGCCGCGCAAGGCATGCCAGCAGGCCTTGGGCACGCCCTGGTCGTCGAGCAGGCCCCAGCCGGCGCCGGCCCACAGGTCGCGCAGCATCAGCACCAGCGCGCCGCCGCACGACGAGCCGGCGCGGCGCCATTCGCTGAAAGCCGCCGCCATGGCTTCGGCGCTGGCGATGCGGCTGAGCGCCAGGTAGCGCTCCACGTCCGCGCTGCGCAGCTCGCGCGCCGAGGCGCCGAAGAAGAGCTCGAGGTAATGGTCGCGCACGTCCTCGAAGTCCCAGCCCGCGCCCAGGTCGCGCGGCGCGCGTTCCTTCCACGCCGGGTGGTGGGGGCGCAGCGATTCGCCGCCGGGCATGCGCGCCAGCGTCGCGGGCTCCGGCATGTTGGCGAAGGCCAGGCACTCGGTGGCGAATTTCAGGTTGGCGCGGCGCGCGTCCTCCAATGGCCGCAGGTACGCGCCCACCCCATAGTAGGAAGTGGTGCCCGCATCGGCCTGCTGCGGCAGGGCGCCGCCGTGCGTGCTGGAAGGCCAGTACGGCACGCCGGGCGCGAGCTCGCGGCACAGGCGCGGCAGCGTGTCGTGGAAGAGCGCCTGCTGCCAAGACTCGCGCGGCGCGCCCCACATCGCCGCCTGCTGCTCGGCCTCGCTGTTGCCGCACAGGATCGCCAGCGACGGATGAGAGGCCAGGCGTGCCAGCTGCTGCGTCGCCTCCTCTTCCACGGACCGCATGAAGGCATGGTCCGAGGACGGGTAGTCCATGTTGGCGAACATGAACTCCTGCCAGACCAGGACGCCGGCGCGGTCGCAGGCTTCGTAGAACGCATCCTCTTCGTAGACCGTGATGCCCGCGACGCGCAACATGTTCATGCCGGCCGCGGCCGCTTGGGCGAGTGCCTTGTCGTAGTCGGCAGGGCTCGCGCGCAGCGACACGGGATCCAGCGGCATCCACACGGCGCCGCGGCAGAACACGCGCTCGCCGTTCACGCGCACGTGGAAGTCGCCGTTGGCCGTCTCCATTTCCACCGTGCGGAAGCCGACCGGGGGCAAGGGAAGGACCCCGCCGTTGAAGAGGAGCGAAGCTTCGTAGAGCGTGGGCTCGCCATGCGTGTGCGGCCACCACGGCTGCGCGTCTTCGATGCACAGCGTGCCCTCGCCATCGATGGGCAGGCGCCACTCGCGGCCTTCGCGCGCCAGCCGCAGCTCCGCGCGCATGGGCTTGTCCAGCGCGCAATGCACGTAGCCGTTGCGGCCCTCCAGGCGCGAGTGCAAACGCACGTCGCGCGCGGAGACGGCATCGCGCGGCGCCAGCCAAACCTCGCGCCACGGGCCCACCGGCGCCGCGGGCGGCGACCAGCCCGGCGTGCGGCCGAGCAGCGTGGTGCGCCACCAGCGCAATTGCTGCTGCGTGAGCATGGGCGTGCGCCAGCGTGGCCGCGGCCTGCGGGTTTTCAGTTGCGCGTTGAGCGACTCGCAGCGGATGAGGAGCTCGTTGCCCGCGGGGCGCAAGAGCTTCTCGACGTCGCAGCGGTGCGCGACGAACATGTTCGTGCCGGACAGGACCTGCTCGCCGTTCAACCACGCTTGCGCGCAGGTCGCGATGCCGTCAAAGCCCAGGATCGCGTCGCCGGGTTTCGCGTCGAAGCGCGCGCGGAACCACCAGGCTTCGTCGTCGAAGTTGCGGCGCGGCGCGTCCAGGCTCCACCGGCCGGCGGCCCGCAACGCGGCCGCCACGGTCATCGGGCCATCGATGGCAAGCCAGCCGTCGGCAGGCGGCGAATCGCTGTCGCCGGCGCTGCACGCCAGGGCCCATTGCATGGCTAGGCCGCGGTCAGCTCCGCGAGGGCTTGCCGGATCGCGCCGATGCTGGAGAACACGCTGCGCTTGAGCATGTGGTCGGGGAATTCCACGTCGAACGCGCCTTCCAGGGCGAGCATCACGTTCACGCTGGCGTGCGAGGTCATGCCGGTCTGGTAGAGGTCGGTCTCGGGGCCGAGTTCGCCGACGTCGCGGTTGAGGCGTCCGTGCTCGCGCAGCACCTGGCGGATCTGGGGTTCGAAATCGAGGGCGGTGTTCATTCGTGCGGGGTGGTTTCGGGTTGTTGGAGCAAGGCATGCACCACGGCGCCGGCGCAATCGCCGTCGTGGCTCAGGCTGACCAGGATGCGCTGCACGCCCATGCGGTCGGCGATGCGCCGGGCTTCGCCGTGCAGCGCGATCGTGCACGCGCCGTCGGCGCGCTTGACGACCTCGATGTCGGTGAAGGCCACGCCCGCTTCCGAGAGTTGCAGCGCCTTGATCACCGCTTCCTTGGCCGCGAAGCGCGCGGCGAGCCTTTCCGCGCACACGCCGTTGCCGGCCAGTGCGTAGTCGAGCTCACGCGCGGTGAACAGGCGGTCGGTGAAGCGCCGCCCGAACAGGCGGATGGATTCGGCGATGCCGCTGGTGCGCGCCAGGTCGAAGCCCAGCCGCACACCGGCCCCTTCCGGGGCCCATGCTTCGAGTTCGGTTTGCGTGGTCATGCGGCTGCAGTGCTTGCTTGCGTCACGTGGGTTGTACCGAAATTGCCTCGTGCGCGGGCTCGTCCGTGCTGGCACCCTCGACAGGTCGCGGCGTCGTCTGACACAGCGGTGCCCCACGCCGTGGGCGCTTGCCCTAACAATCGGCAACACGATGGATACCGCAGCAGTAAGACCTGGGCAGGACTTCGGCTCCTTGTTGAGCTCCGTCAAACGCATCGCGCAGGAGGTCGCCGCGCCGAATGCGGCCGACGTCGACTCGAAGGCGCGATTCCCCACCGAGGCCGTGGAGGCGCTGCGCGAAGCCGGCGTGCTCTCGGCGCTCGTGCCGCGCGAGCTGGGCGGGGCGGGCTGCACCATGGCGCAGCTGGCGCAGTTGTGTTCCACGCTCGCGCAGGCCTGCGGGTCCAGCGCGATGGTGCTGGCCATGCACTACAGCCAGCTGTCGTGCATCGCGCGCCACGGCATGGACAGCGAGTTCTTCCGCAACTGGATGCGAGAGACGGTGTGGAAGCAGTGGCTGCTCGCCTCGATGACGTCCGAGGTCGGCACCTTCGGCGACACGCGCTCGTCGATCTGCGCCGTGGATGTGCAGGGCGAGCGCTTCACGCTCAACAAGGACGCCACCACGGGCTCCTACTGCCAGCACGCCGATGCCATCCTCGTCACCTGCCGCCGCGATGCGACCGCTGCCAACAGCGACCAGGTGCTGGTGATGGTGCGCAAGGGCGACTACGACCTGAAGCAGACCACCAGCTGGGATACGCTGGGCATGCGCGGCACCTGCAGCCCCGGCTTCAAGCTCGAATCGCATGGCGACGCGCGGCAGGTCATCCCCGGCGCGTTCGCCGACAGCAGCGCGCAGACCATGGTGCCGTATTCGCACATCCTGTGGGCGTCGCTGTGGTGGGGCATCGCCGCCGATGCGGTGGCGCGCGCCGCCAACTTCGTGCGCGGCCAGGCGCGGCAGACGCCGGGCTCGACGCCGCCCACGGCCCAGCGCCTCGCCGAGGTGTGGGAAGACCTGCAAACCATGAAGCAAACCTGGTGGGCCGCCGCGCAGGCCTTCGACGCCGTCGAGGACCGCGAGGAGCTGCTCGGGCTGAACTGGGCGCTGCGCCTGAACAACCTGAAGGTCGCCTGCTCCGAAGCCGCGCCGCAGATCGTGCACCGCGCGCTGCAGATCGTCGGCATCCTCGGCTACAAGAACGACAGCCCCTTCAGCCTGGGGCGCCAGTACCGCGACTCGCTCTCCGGCTCCCTCATGATCTCCAACGACCGCATCAACGCCAAGAGCGCGGCGATGCTCCTCGTCTACAAGGATCTTCCTTAAATGCTGTACTCGATGCAGGACCTGCAGCGCGGCCTGGAGGGCCATGACCTCGTGCTGCCCTCGGGCGTGAAAGGCGTGTGGGGCCGCGGCGAGGTGATGGAGGACATCATCCGCCGCTTCAACGACCTGGTCTCGCGCGAGACGAAGGACGACGGCGCGCAGGAGCTGCAGTACCCGCCGGTGCTGGCCCGCTCGCTGATCGAGAAGCTCGGCTACCTGGACAACTTCCCGCAGCTGGCGGGCTCGGTCCACAGCTTCTTCGGCAAGGACGCCGAGGCGCGCGAGATCGCCCGCAAGGCGCGCGAAGGCGAGGACTGGGAGGCGATGCTGCAGCCCACCGACGTCATGCTCGCGCCCGCCGCGTGCTACGCCGTGTACCCCAACTTCAGCGGCATGCTGCCCGGCAAGGGCCGGTTGATCAGCGTGACCGGCTGGGTCTTCCGCCACGAGCCGTCGGACGAGCCCACGCGCCTGCAGTCCTTCCGCATGCGCGAGTTCATCCGCATGGGCGCGCAGGAGGAGGTGGTCGCCTGGCGTGACACGTGGCTGGAGCGCGGCATGGAACTGCTCAAGCGCCTGGGCCTGGACGCGAAGAGCGACGTCGCCTCCGATCCCTTCTTCGGCCGCACCGGCAAGATGATGGCCGCGCAGCAGGTGGAGCAGCGCCTGAAGTTCGAGATCCTCGTGCCCGTGATCTCGCACGAGGCGCCCACCGCGGTGTGCTCCTTCAACTGGCACCAGGACCATTTCAGCGGCAAGTTCGGCATCCGCACCGCGGGCGGCGAGACCGCGCACACCGCGTGCCTGGGCTTCGGCCTGGAGCGCGTGGCCATCGCCCTGATCAACACGCACGGCTTCGACCCGGCGCAGTGGCCGGCGGACGTTCGCAAGCAGCTCTGGCCATGACCCGCATCCAGGCCATCGCGGGCCTGGATCCGGCCCGCCACCAGCGCCACCCCCTCCATTCGCCGGACCGGGACTGGCCCGAGAAGAACTGCTACATCGACCTGTGGATCGAGCTGCTCGGCGCGATGAAGCTGGAGCCGCACGCGCTGCTCGGGCACACCATCGCCGTGGATTTCCTCGGCGACCAGTGGACCTTCTTCAAGCCCACGCCGTCGGAGCTGCGCGAGCTCTACGGCATCGACGTGCAGGAGATGACGGTGTGGCGGGCGCTGGAGGAGCACGCGGTCGAACACCTCTCGAGCGGCCGCCTGATCGCGACCGAAGCCGACTCCTTCTGGCTGCCCGACACCGAGGCCACCGACTACCGCCGCAAGCGCACCAAGACCACCATCGTGATCGCCGAGCTGGACACGCAGTCGCAGCGCCTGGGCTACTTCCACAACGCCGGCTACTTCGAGGCGCAGGGCGAGGACTACGTGAAGCTGCTCAAGCCGGGCGGCTGCGACATGCCGCTGCTGGCGGAGCTGGTGCGCATCGAGCGCAGCGTGCGCCGGCCCGACGGCGAGCTCGCCGAGATCGCGATGGAGCTGCTCGGGCACCACTTCCAGTTCAAGCCGGCCGCCAACCCCTTCATCGCCTTCGCGCCGCGCCTGGCGAAAGAGCTCGCGCAGCTGCACGAACGCGGCCCTGCGTACTACCACGAGTGGGCCTTCGCCTCCGTGCGGCAGGCCGGCGCGGCGTTCGAGCTGGCGGCGGCGCACCTGGATTGGCTCGCGCGCCACGGCTACGACTTCGACGGCGCCGCGACGGGCTTCCGCACGCTTTCGTCCACCTGCAAGTCGCTCATCCTGAAGGGCGCGCGCGTCGCGCACACGGGCAAGCCGTTCGATGCGAAGCCCGCGATGGATACGGCTGCGCAGGCCTGGGAAGAAGCCATGGAGGCCGTGGAGTCGGCCGCGACGAACGCCGCCTGGCCTGGGGCATGATCGCGGGATGATCACCGACAACCCCACCCGCAAGCGCTACGAACTCTCGCAGGACGGCAAGGTGGCCGCGCACATCGTATACCGCATGCACGGTGCGGACACCATCGAGCTGGTGCACACCGAAGTCGAACCCGCATTCGAAGGCCAGGGCTTCGGCTCGCGCATCGCGAAATTCGCGCTGGACGATGCGCGAACGCGCGGCCTGAAGGTCATCCCCAGCTGCAGCTACATCGCCGGCTGGATCGGGAAGCACGCCGGGTACGAAGACCTCGTGGCCAAGCGGTAACGCCTACCTCTCGATCAGGTACCGCGTCACCACCGGTGGCGCGTCGCCGACGTGGAAGGACAGCTTGCGGTCGCGCAGCGCCACGTCGGACTGCGTCACGCGGTCGAAGCGGCGCAGGTGCTCGGTCCACGATTCGTCGACGATGTGCTCGACGATGCGCGCGGGGTCGTACAGGTCGCGCACCACCTGCCAGTCCAGCGCGCCCTGGCTCATGCGGCTGCGGCGGCTTTCCTGCATCACCTGCAGGAATTCCTCGGTGCGCGCCGGGTCGATGCGGTATTCGATCTGCACCAGGATCCGGCCCGTGCGCGGCGGCGCCTCGGCGTGCGGCGCCTTGATGGCGTCCGAGGGCGAGAGGTCCTCCTCGATGCCGCGGTCGATCACCAGGCGCTGCGCGGCGAACATCAGCACCGTGCTCGACAGGGCAGCGATGAGCACCGCGTCGTGGATGTTGGTCCACGTCGCCACCTGGCCCCACAAGGCGGCGCCGGCGGCGGTCGAGCCCATCAACGCCATCTGGTAGATGGACATGCCGCGCGCGCGCACCCAGTCGGGCAACGCCATCTGCGTAGCGACCGTCAGCGAGTTGGCCACCGCCAGCCACGCGCCCCCGGCGACGAACATGCCCGGGACGGCGACGTAGATGCTCGGCGCGAAGGCCACGACGATCGCCGCGGCGGCCTGCAGCGCCGTGCCGGCGAAGACGATGGCCTGCAATTGCATCACGCGCCGCACGCGCTGCATCGACAGCGCGCTGGTGATCGCCCCCGCGCCCATGGCGGCCAACAGGATGGTGAAGGTGCCCGCCGCGCCGCCGGGCAGGCTGCGCGCGATCAGCGGCAGCAGCGCGAGCAGCGCCGTTGAGTGCAGGAAGAACAGGGCGATGCGCAGCAGGATGGCGCGGATGCGGCCCGACTGCCACACGTACTGCACGCCGACGCGGATGGCGCTGGACAGGCGCTCGCGCCCCAGCGGGCTTTCGCGGTGCTCGCGCCGCCAGCGCATGATGACGAAGCCCGCGACGATCGACAGCAGCGCGTTGAGCAGGAAGACCCAGCCGCTGCCCGCGCCCGCGATCAGCGCACCGGCCAGCAGCGGGCCGATGATCCGCGACGAGTTCATCGCCACGCCGTTGAGCGCCAGCGCCGACGGCAGCTGCCCGCGCGGCACGAGCTCGGGCACGATGGCGGCGAACACCGGCCAGCGCATGGCCAGGCCGATGCCGTTGAGGAAGGTGAGGGCCAGCAGCAGCGGCGCGTTCATCGTGCCGGTGAGCACCAGCGCCGCGGTGACGATGGACACGCCCGCCACCCAGAACTGCGTGGCCATGAAGTAGCGGCGGCGGTCGAGGATGTCGGCGAAGGCGCCGCTGGGCAGCCCCAGCAGGAACACGGGCAGGGTGGACGCCGATTGCACCAGCGCCACCCACAGCGGCGAGGGCGCGATCGACGTCATCAGCCACGCCGACGCCACGTCGTTCATCCACATCGTGGTGTTGGCGGCAAGCCAGGTGAACCACAGCATGCGGAACACCGGCAGGCGCAGCGGCGCGAGGGCGGATTGCGATTCCTGTGCGGCCGTCGCGGCCACGACGGTTTCGGGCATCAGTAGCGCCGCTCCAGCACCATGGTGTCGGCTTCCTTGCGCATCGAGAAGCGCGACAGGAAGCTGTTGCCCAGCAGGATGTAAGGCATGTTGGCGGGGACCACGGACGCGTCGATGTCGCGCACCTCCACGTCGCCGATGCGCACGGTGGCGAGCTTGACGGTCCACATCGTCACCGGCCCGTTGGCGGTGCGGCCCTGGATCATCTGCCCTTGCTGGTAGGCGATGCCCAGGCGCTTGGCCTCGGTCTCGCTCATGCCGATGGACGTGGCGCCGGTGTCGACCATGAAGCGCACCTGCTGGCCGTTGATGAGGCCCGGCGTGACGAAGTGGCCGCCGCTGCCGACGGACAGCACGATGCGGCTGCCGGCGCCTTGCGCCACGCCGCCCGCGCCCACGCTGGCCTGCGAATCGCCCACGCGCAGCGTGAAGCGCTGGCCGTCGGCCTCGACGGTCGCCGTTTCGCGGGTGGTCGACAGCACCTTGACGCCCCGGAACGTTTCGCCGGGCGCAACCAGTGTCGGCGAGGAGCCGTCGACGATCAGCAGCGCCTTGGTGCCCATCGTGCCCTGCAGCGCCACGGCCTGCGCAAACGCGCCGGCCGCGAAAGCCGCGAGAAGGACGCAGGCGAGGCGCTTCATCGCCTCAGTCGCGGAAGTTGTTGAAGGTGAGCGGCACGTCCGTCACCTCCTTGCGGATCAGCGCGATGGCCGACTGAAGCTCGTCGCGCTTGGCGCCCTGGATGCGGACCGCGTCGCCCTGGATCTGCGCCTGCACCTTCAGCTTGCTGTCCTTCACGAGCTTCTGGATCTTCTTGGCCAGGTCGCTCTCGATGCCGGTGCGCACCTTCAGCACCTGCTTGACCTTGTCGCCGCCCATCTTCTGCACGTCGCCCTTGTCGAGGAAGCGCACGTCCACGCCGCGCTTGACCATCTTGGCCACCAGGATGTCGAAGACCTGGTTCAGCTGGAAGTCGGCGTCGCCGAAGAGGGTGACCTCCTTGTCGGCCAGTTCGATGCCCGCCGCGGTGCCCTTGAAGTCGAAGCGCGTGGCGATCTCCTTGGCGGTGTTGTCCACGGCATTGCGGACCTCGACCATGTTGGGTTCGCAGACGGTGTCGAATGACGGCATGGCGCTTTTCCCCTAATGCGACAATTCTCCCATGATCGTGGAGCCCAACGTTTCGCTGGCGGCGCACAACAGCTTCGGCATCGTCGCCAAGGCGCGGGCGCTGGTGCGCGTGCGTTCCGAGGACGACGTGCGCGCCGTGCTGCGCGAACCGAAGCTGCACGACGAGCCCAAGTTCGTGCTGGGCGGTGGCAGCAACATCGTGCTCACCGGCGACGTCAAGCCGCTGGTTCTCAAGGTCGAGGTGGCCGGCAAGCGCGTGCTGTCGGACACCGCGCGCGGCACGGTGATCGAGGCGGGCGCCGGCGAGAACTGGCACGAGTTCGTGACGTGGACGCTCGAGCAGGGCTTTCCCGGCCTGGAGAACCTGGCGCTGATCCCCGGCACCGTGGGCGCCACGCCCGTGCAGAACGTGGGCGCCTACGGCGTCGAGCTGCAGGACCGCTTCGAGTCGCTCGACGCGATCGACCTGCACACGGGCCAGGTCTTCACGCTGGATGCGGGGCAGTGCGCCTTCCGCTACCGGGACTCGGTGTTCAAGCACTACGCGGCGAAGGAGGGCGACTTCGGCCTGGCCGGCCGCGCGCTCGTCCTGCGGGTGCGCTACCTGCTGCCCAAGCCGTGGAAGCCGGTGCTCGACTACCTGGACCTGCAGCGCAAGATCAAGGAGACGGGCATCGCCGAGCCCACGCCGAAGCAGATCTACGACTGGGTGTGCCAGATCCGCTCGGGCAAGCTGCCCGACCCCAAGGTGATCGGCAACGCCGGCAGCTTCTTCAAGAACCCGACGGTCACGCCCGAGCAGTGCCAGGACATCATCGCGCGCGAGCCGAACATCGTGCACTACCCCATGCCCGACGGCACCGTGAAACTGGCGGCCGGCTGGCTGATCGACGCCTGCGGCTGGAAGGGCAAGTCGGTGGGCAACGCGGGCGTGTACGAGAAGCAGGCGCTGGTGCTGGTCAACCGCGGCGGCGCCACCGGCGGCGAGGTGGTGACGCTGGCGCGGGCCATCCAGACCAGCGTGTACGAGCGCTTCGGCATCCGGCTGGAGCCGGAGCCGGTCGTTGTCTAGATGTCACCCCGGCGCAGGCCGGGGTCCAGTGACTTCCGGCGTCCCCGAAGCCACTGGGTCCCGGCCTGCGCCGGGACGACAAGGCGCTTTCCTACGCTGCAGAGCTTGAGCCTCGGCCATAGTTGCGGGTTCGCCATGCGTCTTGCCTGCTTCCTCTTCCTTGTTGCTTTCTTCGCGGCGGCACACGCGCAGGAGGCGCAAGGCCCGTCCTTCACCATCGACGTGCGCGCGCCGCGCGAGCTCAAGCGCCTGCTGGAGCGCGACATGGAGCTGCGCCGCTACCGCGAGGTGGCCGACCTGGACGACGCCGAACTCGCGCGCCTGGTCTCATCCGCCGAACGCAACGCGCGTGAGCTGGTGGCGACCCAGGGCTACTTCGACCCGAAGATCGTCGTGCGCCGCGAAGGCGCGGGCACCGGCAAGCCCGTGATCGTGGTGGAGGTGGAGCCCGGCCGCCTGACGCACGCGGCCGACACGAAGATCGAATTCGAAGGCGCCATCGCCGAATCCGCCGACAAGGAAAACCTGGCGCAGCGCGACGAGATCGAGCGCGGCTGGCGCCTGCCGCGCGGCCACGCGTTCACGCAGGAAGACTGGGACGATGCCAAGACGCACGCGCTGCGGCAGATGATCCAGCGCCGCTACCCGGCGGGGCGCATCAGCTACAGCCTGGCCGACGTGGACGCCGCAACGGCCACCGCGAACCTCGGCCTGCGGCTGGACTCGGGCCCCTTGTTCCGCCTCGGCGCGATGCAGGTCACCGGCATGCGCCGCTACGACCCCGTGCTCGTCCCGCGCCTGGCCCGCCTGGCGCCCGGCACCGTCTACGACCAGGACGAGATCGTGCAGGCGCAACTGCGCCTGACGGGCAGCGGCTACTTCGACACGGCGTTCATCTATGTCGACCCCCAAGGCGACCCCAAGGCCGCACCGGTGGAAGTGACGGTGCGCGAGGCCGAACTGCACCGCATCGTGTTCGGCCCCGGCGTGTCCACCGACAGCGGCGCGCGGCTGTCGCTGGAATACCGCAACAACCGCGTGCCCGGCATCGGCTGGCAGGCGGTGGCCAAGGCGCAGCTGGAGCGCAAGGCGCCCTTCATCGAAGCCGAAATGAAAGCCATCCCGCGCGAGAGCGGCTGGCGCTGGGGCGTGCTGGCGCGCGCCGAGCGCACCGACGACGGCACGCTGCTGACGCACGCGCAGCGCTACCGCGTGGGCCAGACCTGGGCCGGCGGCCACATCGAGCGCAACGTGTACGTGCAGTACGAACGCGCGACGGTGCAGGCGTCGCCCGGCGTGTCGACGGCGTCCATCCCCGACAACGGCGACGGCGAAGCGGTGAGCGTCAACTACGTGTGGACCGGCCGCTACTTCGACCGCATGCCTTACCCCACGCGCGGCTACGGCCTGGCGACGGAACTGGGCGGCGGCATCACGCTGAACGGCAGCAAGAGCCCGTTCTCGCGCACGGTGGTGCGCTGGCTGGGCATCCGCCCCTTGCCGGATGGCCGCCTGCAACTGCGCGCGGAAGCGGGCGCGGTGATCGCGAAGCCCGACGCGCGCGTGCCGTCCACGCAGATGTTCCGCACCGGCGGCGACACGACGGTGCGCGGCTACGGCTACCGCGAGATCGGCGTGGACCGCAACGGCATCGTCGCGCCGGGCCGCTACGAAGCGGTGGCCAGCATCGAATGGCAAAAGCCGATCCGCCGCGCCGGCGTGGAGACGAATTTCGAAGGCGTGACGTTCGTGGACACCGGCGCGGTGGCCGACCGCGTGCACAACCTGCGGCCCGTGTACGGCGCGGGCGTGGGCGTTCGCTACAAGAGCCCGCTGGGGCCGCTGGAGGGCGCGTTGGCGTACGGCTTCAAGCCGAAGAAGTTGCGCCTGCACTTCAGCATCGGGATGACCTTCTGATGCGCGCGCTGAAGGTCATCGCCCTCGTCATCGCCACGCTGCTCGTCGTGCTGGTGCTCACCGCCATCGGCCTGTGGTGGTGGGCGGGCACGCAGTCGTCGCTGGACTGGACGCTGGCGCGCATCGCTGAATCGCAGACCATCCAGGCCGAAGGCGTGGAAGGTTCGCTGCGCACGGGGCTGAAGGCCAAGCGCATCGCGTGGGAGAAGGACGGCCTGAAGGTCGAGGCCTTCGACGCCGAGCTGGCCTGGCAGCCCCTGGCCATTGCGCGCACCACGGTGCTGCTGAATCGCCTGCACGCCGCGCGCCTGCGCATCGAGGACAAGAGCCCGCCGAAACCGAAGGTCATCCCCGTGTCGCTCGCCTTGCCCGTGCGCGTGGAAGTGGACGACGTGCGCGTGGGCAAGCTCGAATACGTGACGGGCACGCAGTCGGTCGAAGCAACCGACATCGCGGGCGCGTACAGCTACGACGCCGGCCGGCACAACGTGAAGCTCGCCGGCCTGAAGTGGATGCAGGGCGAGTTCTCCGGCGAAGGCTCGGTGGTGGCGATCGGCCGCATGCCGGTGGAGGCCAAGCTGCAAGGCAAGTTCGCGGCGGCCGTGCCGGGCTCGAAGGCAACCGCGCCGCTGGCCATCGGCGTGGCGGTGGAAGGGCCGCTGGCCGAGATGAAGGCGCGCGTGCAGCTGGAAGGCACGCCCAACACCGCGACGGCGGGCACCAGCGCAAAAGCCGCCCTGACCGTCATGCCGTGGCAGGCGCAGCCGGTGCCGCAGGTGCAGGCCGAGTTCCAGCGGCTCGACGCGGGCGCGCTGTGGGCGCAGGCGCCGATGACGCAGCTGTCGGGCAAGCTCGACGTGAAGCCCGCCGGCAAGGATGCGTGGGACGTGGTGGTCGATGCGACGAACGCCGCCGCGGGGCCGTGGGACCAGCGCAAGCTGCCCGTGGAAAAGGTGAACGCCGCGCTCCAGTGGCGCATGGCCGGCGTCGCCGACATCCGCCAGCTGCATGCGCGTGCCGGCGGCGGCACCGTGGACGCCAGCGGCCAGTGGCGCACCAGCGGCGCGTGGGCGATGGAAGGCAAGCTGGCGGGCGTGGACCCCGGCGCGCTGCACACCGCGATGGCGCACCTGCCGATCGCAGGTACCGCGCAACTGAAAGGCGAGGGCGCGGTGGTCGACTTCAGCGTCGACCTCAAGTCCTCGGGCACGCCCAGGCAGAAGGACATCGCGCAGCTGGAGATCCGTTCGGCCGTCGCCAAGGGCCGCTGGAACGGCGAGACGCTGGCCCTGCCGACGCTGGACGTGCGCATGGCGAACGCCACCGTCGTCGCATCGGGCGACTTCACGCCGAAGACGAAGTCGGGCAGCGGCAAGGCGACCATCGAGGCGCCGGGCCTGAACGCGCGCGCCGAAGGCAAGGTTGCGCAGCGCAGCGGCGGCGGCACGATCGACGTGCGCGCCAACGACCTGGCGCAGGCGCTGAAGTGGCTGGCGCGCTGGCCCGGCATCCCCGACGGCATCGGCGCGCAGGTGGCGGCGGGCCGAGGCACGGCGCGCATTGCGTGGCAAGGCGGCTGGGACGACCCCGTGGTGCAGGCGCGCATCGAAGCGCCGCAGGTCACGCTGGCCGGCCCCGACGCGTGGACCGTGCGCGACGCCACCGCGTCGGTGAACGGGCGCCTGGCCGATGCGCAGCTGCAGTTGCACGCGCGCGCGGAGCAGGCGCAGCGGCGCGTGGACGTCGACGTGGCCGGCCACGGCGGCCGCAAGGGCGAGCGCTGGCAAGGACAACTGGCGCAAATGAACGCGGTGTTCATCGACCCGAGCCTCGGGCCGAGCGCATGGGCCCTGGCGTTGCAACGTGCAGTCGACTGGCGCTGGGCTGCAGGCCGCTTCGAAGCGGGCGCGGGGCAGGCATCGCTGAAGTCGCCGCGCGCGAAAGACGCGCCGGCGCAACTGGCGTGGGAGCCGGTGCGTTTCGGCGGCGGCGAGCTGCAGACGGCGGGGCGCATCAGCGGGCTGCCGCTGGGGTGGATCGAACTCTTCGGCGGGCCGCAGCTGTCGGGCTCGGCCGTCACCGGGGACATGATGTTCGACGCGCAATGGGATGCGCGCCTGGGCGCCACGCCGCACATCCGCGCCTCGCTGGCGCGTGCCAGCGGCGATGTGACCGTGCTGGCCGAGAACGCCGAAGGCCGCAGCGTGCGCGTGCCGGCCGGCGTGCGCGAGGCGCGGATCGCCGTCGAGACCAGCGGCGACGCCGTCACCGCGACGCTGCGCTGGGACAGCGAGCACGGCGGCACGGCCGAAGGGCGCCTGGCCACACGCCTGTCGCGCGGCGGCGCCACCGGCTGGCAATGGCCCGACAACGCACCGCTGAACGGCCAGCTGCGCGCGCAGCTGCCGCGCATCGGCGTGTGGTCGCTGCTGGCGCCACCCGGCTGGCGCCTGCGCGGATCGCTGCAGGCCAACGTGAGCATCGCGGGCACCAAGGCCGACCCGCAGGCCAACGGCACGCTGGCGGCGGACGACCTGGCGCTGCGCTCGGTGGTGGACGGCATCGAGATGCAAGGCGGAAAACTGCGCGCCCACCTCGAAGGCCGGCGCGTGCTGCTCGACGAGTTCCTGCTGCACGGCAGCGGCCCGAACGGCGGCAGCTTGAATGCAAAGGGCGAGGGTGTGTGGACCGCCACCGGCCCGCAAGCCACCTTGACCGCCGAGCTGACGAAGCTGCGCGCCAGCATCCGCAGCGACCGGCAGGTGACCGTGTCGGGCAACGTCACCGCGCGCAAGGACGCCAGCGGCACGGTGGTGAACGGCAAATTGCACATCGACCAGGCGCTGATCGTGCTGCCCGACCAGGCCGCGCCCAAGCTGGGCGACGACATCGTCGTGCGCAACGCCGCGGCGCCGATCACCAAGAAGGAAGCCAAGGCCGCCGAGGAAGCGGCGAAGAAGCCCGAGGACAAATTGCAGGTGGCCATCGACGTGGACATGGGCGACGACTTCCGCGTGCAAGGCATGGGCGTGGACACGCGGCTGCGCGGCACGGTGGCGCTGGCGGCGCAGTCGCTGGCCAACCCGCGCATCACCGGCGTGATCCGCGCGCGCGGCGGCGAGTACCGCGCCTACGGGCAGCGGCTGGACATCGAGCGCGGCATCATCCGATTCACCGGCGCGCCGGACAACCCGGCGCTGGACATCCTGGCCGTGCGGCCCAACATCACGCAGCGCGTGGGCGTGCAGGTGAGCGGCAACGCGCTGGCGCCCTTCGTGCGGCTGTATTCCGAGCCCGACCTTCCCGACGCCGAGAAGCTCGCATGGCTGGTGACGGGCCGGCCCGCGCCGGCCACCGGCGCCGAATCGGCGCTGGTGCAACAGGCGGCGCTGGCGCTGCTGGCCAGCCGCTCGGGCGGCGGCAAGCAGGGCATCGCGGCGTCGCTGGGGCTGGACGAGCTGTCGTTCCGCCGCGAAGGCAGCGAAGGCCCGTCGCTCACTTTGGGCAAGCGCTTCTCGCGCAACTTCTACGCGGCGTACGAGCGCAGCCTGTCGGGCGCCATCGGCACGCTGTACATCTTCTACGACGTCACGCGCAAGCTCACGCTGCGCGGGCAGGCGGGCGAGCGCACGGCGCTGGACCTGATCTACACCTTCGAGTTCGACTAGAGTGCGCGCAGCGCGGCCAGCAGGTGCTGGCGGTACTCGGGGAAGGCGTGGATGTCGTTGTGCGCGGCGCCGGGCACCTTCACCAGCTGCGCATTCGGCAACACGGAAGCCAGCCGCTCGCTGTGGCGCAGCGGGATCAGCTCGTCGCGGTCGCCGTGGTACAGCACGATGGGCCCGTGGATGCCGGACGCGCGCCGCGCCGTCTCCAGCGGGTAGCGCAGCATCGCCGCGGGCACGAAGGGATAGATCTCCGACGCCAGCTCGCGGATGCTGCTGTACGGCGTGACGAGCACCGTGAGGTCCGCAGGCCGGCCCTGCGCGGTGAGATCGGACGACAACTGCGCCGCCAGCGCGGTGCCGAGCGAGCGGCCGTAGATGACGACCTTCTTGCCGGCGAAGCGCGGGCCCAGCTGCTTCCACACCGCGGCCACGTCGGCGAGCAGCTGCTCCTCGCTTTCGATGCGGCCGGTGCTCTTGCCGTAGCCGCGGTAGTCGGGCATGACCAGGTCGAAGTTGGCCTCGCGGTAGAACGCCGTGTTGGTGAACCAGCCCGCCAGGTTGCCCGCGTTGCCGTGCAGGAAGAACACCACGCCCTTCGGGTTGGGCAGCTGCAGGTGCAGCACCGACAGCCGCGCGCCGGGCACTTCCACGGTGAGCTCGTGCACGTCGGGCTCGGCGGCCAGCTTGTAGTCGGCCGCCAGCGGCGACGGGTAGAACAGCAGCTTTTCCTGCTGCGACCAGAGCAGCGCGAAGAAGCCCGCGGCGGCGACGGTGGCGAGGGCGAGGAACACGAGGAGCAAGCGAAGGGTGCGGTTCATGCGCGGCTGCCGCCCGAGCGCGGGTTGACCGAGCCGCCCAGCACCGTGCGATCCAGCCAGGTGCGGAACTTGAGCGAAGGCGTGTCGGTGGATTTCTGCAGGAACTCGGCCAGCGCGTCGGCGCGGATGCGAAAGCCGTCGAAGCCCTCGACCGCGCCCGAGCGCTCGCCGAATTGCTTGAGCAGCACTTCGTCGCGCGGCAGGCCCGGCACGACCTTGCGCACGTGCGACGTGAGCAGCCAGCGCGCGTCGTCGTCGTCCTCGGCGATGTCGATGCGCGTGCCGCGGTGCGACCAGTAGCGGCCCTGCACGTCGGCCAGCGCCGCGGCCTTGCCCTGGTAGTTCATCTCGGCGATGAAGTCGATGATGGGCCGCGCCGCGAGCGCCGCGAACACGGGCGCGGCGAACACGATCGCGACGCCGATGTGCATGGCGCGCGTCAGGCCCCAGGCGACCAGCACCGCCGCCACCAGGGCGCCGGCGATCTGCAGGAGGATCTTGGCCACGGGCGCATTCTGGCAGCGCGGGGGTGACGGCTCAACGCCGTTGGTCCACACTGGCGGCGTTGCGAGCGAGGAGGTGCCGATGGAGTACTTCGAAGACCTCGAGGTGGGCGTGGCCCACACGGTGGGCGAGTTCGAGCTGCGCGAGGAGGACATCATCCGCTTCGCCAGCGAATGGGACCCGCAGCCTTTCCACGTGGACCCGGAAGCCGCGCGCCGCACGCCGATGGGCGGCATCACTGCGTCGGCGTGCCACATCATGGCCGTGGCGGCCTGGCTGATGCGCTACCAGAAGCCCCTGGCCGTGATCGCCGCCGCGCGCCACGAGTTCGACCTGCTGAACCCCGCGCGGCCCGGGGACCGCATCTCCAAGACCTCCACGTGCCTGGAGAAGCGGCCGTCGAAATCGAAACCCGACCGCGGCATCGCGATCTTCGATTCGCTGCTGAAGACGCAGGCGGGGACGGAGATTGCGCGGTTGCGGTCGACGATCGTGGTGGCGCGCCGGGGGCAGGGGTAGGCTTGGCATACCGCGATCGGCGAGGAAGGTCGCCCGAGGGGCATGCACTGATATAAAAGAGGTACGGAAGCGCAAAGGGGGACGTGATGGACCGCAGGGCGAGCTGTTGTTCCGCAGGTTTGCGGGCTATATCCCGTTAGGCAGCATCGATGCACTACCTCCAGGCGACGCTGGCTTTTGTGGCGAGTTATTTCGTCACCGTCAAGGCGGTCACGTGGATTCTCCAGTGGCTGGTTGCAATTTGGGCCCAAGCGAAACCTGGCAAAGACGGCACTCGTAGCATCGCTGCAGTCGTCGCGGTCATGTTCGTGTCACCGGGACCTTGGGTGGTCGCGGTCTTGGTGGGATTGGCAGCCCATTTCCGAGACGCCTGGTGGGCGGTATGGGCCGCATGCGGATCCGTCGCGGGGCTGGTCTTCTTGGCAGGCGTTACCGCGTATGTGATGCAACGCCAGAAGCGGAGGCAAGGTGAACATGCTGCCTGACCAGGCATTCGACACGGACGCCCAAGGACGCGCACGCCTGCGGCGCTCGGGATTCCTTGGCCGCCGGTCACTTCTACGTTAGACCGCATACTCCGACACTGAGGGCTACGTCGATGGACACCGCCAAATTGCTCGGAGTACTGGAGGTCTACTTTGAGGCCTTCGCTGAGCACGATCCAATCCGCCGCGGTGAACTGCTCGCTCAGTGCCTTACGCCGGATTGCGCAATCTGGGGTCACAGCGAGGTTTACGCCGGGTATGTGGCGATCTCAGGGAAGATCGCGGGCTTCCACAGAAACTACCCAGATTGTCGGTTCGTGTTGGCGAGTGGGCTCATGACGTTCGAGAACATCGTGCGCTCCGCAAACGCAATCGTCCGGCGAGATGGTTCAGTGGTAGTGCGCGGCGAGACGGTGTCGGAGATCGCACCGGACGGCCGCCTATGTCGCATCGTGCCCCTCTGGGAGACGAGCCTGCCACCGCTTCCGGAATCCTGGCCGGCGCACCTGGCCGCGCAGCCCATGCCCAAAGGTTCCGATGCGCCCTAACCTCTACATCGAGCGGACGGTCTCCGGCAGGCTTCGCCCGCCTCCAACCGCCGCTCATGTCGAACGTTAGACGTCATCATTACCACGGATGCGGCAGCCCAGTGAGTCCGTCTGCAGAGAGGTTTCTCCCATGACTGAGCTCGAACGATTGGAAGCAATGCTTCGTGCGCGGCCCACTTCCCTCTCCAATGAGCAACGTCGGGAAGCTTACGAAGCCCAGGGGGACCGCTTCCCGCTGGCGGGGGACGTTGCTGTCGAACAGGTGGACGCATACGGTGTAAGCGCTGAGTGGACGTCAACGCCGGATGCGAGTTCCGACAAAGTCATCCTGTATCTACACGGCGGAGGGTACGTCTGGGGCTCGCTCAAGAGCCACCGGCACCTCGTGAGCGAGGTGGGCCGCGCAGCGGCGATGCGAACGCTCGCGCTCGACTACAGGCTCGCTCCCGAGTTTCCGTTCCCGCATGCACTTGACGACGCGGTTTGCGGGTACAGATTCGTGGCGGATTCCGGCTTCCGGGCCGATCAGGTCGCTGTCGTCGGCGATAGCGCGGGGGCTGGCCTGGCTGCGGCCTTACTCGTGCGTCTGAAGGAACTGGGCATGCAACAGCCAGCTTGCGCGCTTCTGTTCTCACCTTGGGTGGATATGCGAGCGACGTCGGAAAGTTACAACGTCAACGCCAAGCGAGATCCGGTCCTTAGCCGCGACATCATGCAGTTCCTGGCCGAGCAGTACCTTGGAGAGCGGCCGAGAGAGACCCCCCTCGCGTCACCCGTCTTCGCCGATCTCAGCGGCATCGCGCCGCTCATCATCTTCGTGGGCGCGACGGAATGCTTGCTGGATGATGCGATCGCGCTTACTCGCGCCGCGGGCTTGGCTGACGTGAGCGTGCATCTCGAGGTCTGGCCTACGATGTTTCACATTTGGCCGACCTACCACCAGCTGCTCGCGGAGGGCAGGCGAGCTGTTGCCAGGGCCGGGTGGCTCCTGCGCGAGGCGATGGAGCGCGAGCGAGATGCCGTCTAACCCCCATCGAGCGGACAGCCACAAGCGGGCCTCGCCTGCTTGTGGGTGCTGCTCATTTCGAACGTTAGGTGGCAAAATTTGCGCAGCGCCCTCTCCGAGGAGTCGACATGCATAGCGATCGCTTTGTGAATCTGAAAGAGGCATTGAAGTCCCTGTCAACGGACCCTGCGACAGCGAACGATCCGATTAAGCGCTCCTTCATTTTTGACGGAGAGAAGGTCACTGCGAACGTTTCGATCCTCTCGGATACTGGAGATGCCATTCACATCCGGGTTGGGGACGAGGTGCGGCGCGTAGGTGCGGGGGACCTTATCTTTATCCCGCAGGCCACCGTGCACGGGCCAATCATTGACAGCGGGCCGATCGCCCTGCTCTCAATCTTTGCACCATTCTTTGATCGGAACCTCAAGAACATCGTGTGGTCGCGAGATGGCTTCGTCTGATTGTTCGGGCCAGTTTGCATGCTCGCCGGTGCCACCTAACAAGTTGTTCGACGCGGACGCCCAAGGGCGTTCGCGCGGCAAGGCGCGCTTCTATTCCTCGCGCGCCGGTCAACTCCGACGTTAGGCAGCACATCACCAGCCATGTCCCTACGTACCCTCAAATCCCTCACCGCTGTTCTTGGAGCGGTGCCGGTACTCACCGGCTTGGCGACCATGCTTGGCGTCCACGACCCCATCTATTCGAGCTTGCGCCTTCCTGAGAACGCGCTGCTGGACAGCAACCTTCGGTTCTTTGGTGGCGTATGGCTCGGCCTGGGCGTTGCGGTCTACTGGCTCATACCGCGTCTCGAAACTCAAGTGGCGCTGTTCAGGGCGGTGTGGGTCATGATCTTCCTCGGAGGCATTGGCCGCCTACTGTCCATGCTGCTTGTCGGAGCACCCCCACTTCCGTTCGTGCTCTTCACCGTCTTGGAAGTGCTTGGCGCACCGGCCTTCATCGCGTGGCACGCAAGGCTTGTGCGCCCCTCTGCTGAAGTGTCGGTGTGAGGTCCGAGCTGCCCTCATCCTTGCTGGCCGAGGCGGCGCTGCCTAACTGTTCCATCGAGGGGGGATGCAACATCAGGCTTCGCCTGCTGTTGCATGGCCCTCATGTCAAACGTTAGGCGATAAAGAGGCGCATGCAACTCGTGTCACCGTCACTCGAGTATCTGGGGAGCTACGTCGCTGCCTTGGAACGCGGCTGGTCGGCTGACAATCTTCGGGGTGAAGTCGCCGCCCGCGAGGAGCTGGCGAAGATCAATGCCGACGCCTCGGCATTCCTCAGTTCCCTGGTCGACCCGGAGGCGAAGGGGCCACCGGTCACGCTTCCGGACGGATCGAAGGTGGAGCGCCTTCCTTCCTTTCGGCGATGGATCTGGGATGGGGAGTTCTGCGGGAGCATCGGGCTTCGCTGGAAAGCAGGCTCGACATCCCTGCCGCCGTACTCCCTGGGCCACATTGGCTACGCTGTCGTGCCATGGAAGCGGGGATTGGGGTATGCCACTCGCGCGTTGCAGGTGATGTTGCCCGAAGCGAAGGCAATCGGCCTGCCTTTTGTGGAGATCACCACCGACCCGGACAACCTGCCGTCGCAGAAAGTGATCCAAGCCAACGGCGGGTTTCTCGTCGAGCGCTTCACGAAGCCGCCGCAGTACGGCGGTGTCCCCGGCTTGCGCTTTCGGATTGCGCTCGAATGACCCGCGTGCAGCGCTCCGCATTCCCCGGCTGCCGGTCCACTCTACGGTAGCCAGATCGCAGGACAGTCGATGACCAAGTACCTGATCTCCTTCCCCGCACCGGCGATGAACGTCCCCCCTGAGGACTTTGCCGCCGTTGGCGAAGCCGCGCGCGCGGTCGTCCTCGAGGCAAAGGCCGCGGGTGTCTACGTGTTCGGCGGCGGGATCAACGACGGGGCCGCGCCGGTGATGGTCGCCGGCGACGGTACGGTCACGAAAGGAACCTACCCGCAGACCCGCGAGTTCGATGGCGGCCTTTGCATCCTGGAGCTCCCGTCGCGCGAAGCTGCCGTCCATTGGGCGGCGAAGCTCGCCCAGGCCTGCCGCTGCTCGCAGGAACTGCGGGAGTTCCACTACGACCCCGACAGCTGACCAGCGCGAGGCTGTTGTTCGGCCTGTTTCATGAGAGCGCCACGCCTTCGGGCGAAGTGACGAGAATGGACCCTCCCAGGCCCCACAATTCCTCGACCCTCCTGAAAGGAAAGCCATGAGAACGATCATCGCAGGCATCGCACTGCTTCTTGCCCTTGTGCCCGCCGCGCGTGCCGCAGAAGAGTCCGTTGGCGACAAGGCACGTGAAGCGAAAGCAGAGGCCGTGCAAACCAAGCGCGAGGCAGGAAAGGAAGTGCGCCAAGCCGGTCGCGACGTCAAGAAAACCGGTCGCAAGGTCCGGCAGGCGGTCATCACTCGTTGTGCGGACGGTCGCCATACGGCCAAGGGTGCATCGGGTTGCGCGGGTCATGGCGGAGTGGCTGACCCCAAGTGAGTCATGCAGTCGCAGCGCCCATGACCACAACACTTGCCTGGCTCCTCTTCGCACTCGGGGTGGGGCACATCGTGTATGCCTTCGCCAAGTTTCGCGTCCCCCTGCTCGAAGGCCTATCCGCGGGCGTGGTGGGCCAGTTCGGCTCCCCGGAGGTCCGGCGGACAGCTTTCTGGTTCACGATGTTCGGGCCGTTGCTGATGCTCTCCGGACAAGTTGCCCTGCACGCGGCCCATGCCGGCGACCTCGGGCTCTTTCGCCTCGTCGGCGCGTACCTGCTCGCCATTTCGGTCGTGGGCGTGGTCGCGCTTCCCAAATCTCCCTTCGTGGTGGGCCTGCTGATCTCGTCGTCGATCGTCGCGGCCAGCTATGGCTTCATCTGAGCATCTGAGCGCACGCGCATGACGGTCAAGCGCATGGACAACATCGGCATCGTGGTCGAGAACCTCGACGCCGCCATCGCGTTCTTCACCGAACTGGGCCTGTCGCTCGAAGGGCGCGCCCCGATCGAAGGCGCCTGGGCGGACGGCGTCACCGGGCTGAAGAACATGCGTGTCGAGATCGCCATGATGCGCACGCCGGACGGTCACTCGCGGCTGGAGCTGTCGCGCTTCCTCGCGCCGCCGGTGGCCGCCGACCACCGCAACGCGCCGGTGAACGCGCTCGGCTACCTTCGCGTCATGTTCACGGTCAGCGACATCGACGACACGCTCGTGCGGCTGCGCAAGCGCGGCGCAACGCTGGTTGGCGAAGTGGTCGATTACCAGGACGTCTACCGTCTCTGCTACATCCGCGGCCCGGAAGGCATCCTCATCGGGCTTGCGCAGGAACTGGCGCAGCGAAGCGCCCCTTGAATCCTATGAGCGACCTCCCGCCCCTGCCCGAAACCCCGCCCGGCCGCTACCGCCACTACAAGGGCGGCGAATACGAGGTGATCGGCGCGGCGCGCCACAGCGAGACGCTGGAGCCGCTGGTCGTCTATCGCCCGCTGTACAACGCCTCGGGCCTGTGGGTGCGGCCGCACGGCATGTTTTTCGGGAAGGTCGAAGTGGCGGGACAATGGCTGCCCCGCTTCACCCGCATCGACTGAAACCGCCGCATGTTCGACCACGTCAAGTTCGGTGTCACCGACTTCGCCGCCAGCAAGGCGTTCTACATCCGCGCGCTCGCGCCGCTCGGCGCCGCCGTCGTCGCGGAGGGCGAGCCCACCTACGGCATCGAGCTGTGCCAGCCGGGCGGCACGGTGTCGTTGTGCCTGTTCCAGACCGAAGAGAAGCCGGCGCACCTGCACATTGCCTTCCAGGCCCCCACGCGCGCGCAGGTCGATGCCTTCTATCGCGCGGCGCTGGAAGCAGGCGCCCGGGACAATGGGGCGCCGGGCCTGCGCCCGAAGTACCACGCCAACTACTATGCGGCTTTCGTCATCGGCCCTGACGGGCACAACCTCGAAGCGGTTTGCCACGCACCGGGCGCCTGACATGCAAAAGCTCTTCGCATTCCTTGCTGCTCTCGCCTGCACGGCGGTGCTCGCCGCTGCACCCGTGCCGACGATCGTCGTCGATGCCGGCCACAACCAGGTCGTCCAGCGCGAAGGCGCGCAGGCGCAGGGCTACGTCGTCGCGCCCGCGGCATCGCTGCGGCTCGATGCGCGCAAATTCGACTTCACCCACGCGGGCTACCCCAACCTCAAGCCCGACGCCGTGCACGTCGTGATCAAGGAGCGCCAGTACTTCGCGCCATGGCCGAAGTCCGGGCTGCTGGAGTTGTCCAGGGACACTCTCGCCGCCGTGAACGACGGGCCGGCGTTCGACGGCTTCCGCGCGGGCGACTCGGTCGAGATCGGCATCGGCAAGAAGGACGTCGACCACGCCAAGCGCTCGATCTCCTTCAAGGTTCAGTGGGCTGCGGGCGTCACGGTCAAGTAAACAGCGATGGCTTCGCAAACCCCCATCGTCCTCGTCCCCGGCCTGTTGTGCGCCGCCGAGCTGTTTGCGCCGCAGGTCCCCGCGCTCTGGCCTCACGGCCCGGTGCACATCGCATCGACGCTGCAGGGCGACACGATCGCCGAAATTGCTTCCGCCATCCTGGCTTCGGCGCCACCGCGCTTCGCGCTCGCGGGGCTGTCGATGGGCGGCTACATCAGCATGGAAATCATGCGGCAGGCGCCGGCGCGCGTGACGAAGCTCGCGCTGCTCGATACCTCGGCCCGGCCCGACACGCCGGAGCAATCTGAATTCCGCCGTACGCTCATCGCGCGCACGAAGGCAGGCGAGTTCGAAGCGGTGTTCGAACAGACCCTGGGCGCCTTCCTGCGCCCCGCGGTCTGGAACGACCCGCAGCTTCAGCAGGTGTGGCGCCGCATGGCGCTGACGACGGGCGCCGATGCCTACTGCAGGCACCTCGAGGCGATCATCGCCCGCATCGATTCGCGTCCCAGCCTCGCCCGCGTCGCCGTGCCGACGCTCGTCGTGGTCGGCGAGCTGGATCCGTTGACGCCGCCCGAGCGCGCACGCGAAATCGCGGGGCTGATTGCCGGTGCACGGCTCGTCGAGGTTCCGCAGTGCGGCCATGGGTCGACACTGGACCAGCCCGGGGTCGTCACGCGGGAATTGGTGCAATGGCTGGAGCAATAATCGCGGCTGCCCCGGAGACTCACTCGTGCGAAAACTCGTTACAGCCCTGTTTTTCTTCCTGGCCGCCCTGCAGGCCCAAGCCGCGCCGGCCACCGCCGAATCCATCGAACGCCTGCTCGTCGCCTCCAACGTCGAAGCCACGATGGATTCCTTCTACGTGGCGATGGAACAGATCATGCGGCAGTCCATGCAGCAGGCCGTCGGCCAGCAAAGGCTGACGCCCGAGCAGCAGCGGGTGATGGACTCGCTGCCGCCGAAGTTCATGAAGCTGATGAAGGACGAGTACGGCTGGGCGTCGATGAAGCCGGATTTCGTGCGCATCTACCAGGAGACCTTCGAGCAGGAAGAGGTCGAGGCGATGATCGCCTTCTACCAGTCGCCAGCGGGCCGCTCGCTGCTGGCCAAGATGCCGCTCATCATCCAGCGCTCCGCGGCGCTCAGCCAGCAGCGGATGGTCACGCTGATGCCGCGCATGACGAGGATGCTGGAAGACGCCATCCGCGAGGCGGCGCAAGCCCGCTAGCCGGCCGCCTGCCATGAAGCGCGCCGCCACCACCGTCGTCGTCCTCGCCGCGCTCTTGGCGCTGGCCTTCGTGCTGAACCCGTCGCCCGAGCGCCACCGCCAGAAGATCAAGGACACGATCGCGCAGCGCAGCCCGATCGCCGGCGCGCTGGGCCTCGGTTCGCTGGCGGCTTTCGCGTCCAGCTACCACTCGCTGGGCGTCGCCTCGTACACCACCGCGGGCGAGCGCACGCTGTCCTGGGGCGCGTTCGGCATGGTGTTCGTCGCCGACCAGGGGAAGTGATCGCATGGCCGCCACCGCCGATCGCGAATGCGTCCACTCCCGGCTGATTGACGCGCCGCCCGCGCGCGTGTTCAAGGCCATTGCCGACCCGACGCACCTCACGCGCTGGTTCGGGCCCGCGGGTTTCAGCAGCACCTTCCATGAGTTCGACTTCCGCCCCGGCGGCCTGTGGCGCGTGGACCTGCACGGCCCCGACGGCAAGGACTACCCGAACGAGTACGTCTTCCTCGACGTCGTCGAGCCGCAGCGCGTGGTGATCGAGCACCTGTCGCCCGACGGCGGCCACCACTTCCTGCTGACGATCACGCTGGCGCGCGAAGGCGAGGGCACGCGCGTGGGCTGGCGGCAGGTGTTCGACACGGCGGAGCATCGCGACAAGGTCGCGGCGTTCGTGCTGCCCGCCAACGAGCAGAACCTCGACCGCCTCCAGGCCGAGGTGCACAACGTGCAGCCATGAAGGACGAGGACCGCCGCGCCGCGATCGTCATGTCGCTGCTCGGCGCCGTCGGTTTCGGCGCGGCGGGCGTCTACGCCCTGTGGAACCACTCGATCACCTTCCCGACCAAGGGCAGCGGCCTGCAGACCGGCACCGGCACGTCGGCCGACATCATGGGCTGGGTGCTGCTGGCCGCCAGCGCCGCGATGCTCGCGCATTTCGCGATGGCCGTGCGCCCCGGCAAGGTCGGCGGCTGGTGGGCCGTCTCACTGATGCTTACTTGGGCGATTGCCGCCGCCGTATATTTCGCTGCGCGCCGATGAAGACCCAGTACTACACCGCCTGCACGCTCGACGGCTTCATCGCCACCGAGGACGATTCGCTCGAATGGCTGTTCCCGCTCGGCGACCTCAACGAAACCAGCTACCCGCAGTTCATCACCGGCGTCGGTGCGCTGGCCATGGGCTCGGCCACCTACGAGTGGATGCTGCGCCACGTGGTGCGCCTGCACACGGCGCAGCCGGGCCAGTGGCCGTACACGCAGCCCACCTGGGTGTTCTCCGGCCGCGTGCTCAAGCCCGTGCCGGGTGCGGACATCCGCTTCGTGCGCGGGGACGTGCGGCCGGTGCACGCGCAGATGCAGGCAGCGGCGCAAGGCAGGAACATCTGGCTCGTGGGTGGCGGCGACCTGGTGGGCCAGTTCCACGACGCCGGCCTGCTCGACGAAATCATCGCGCAGGTGGGCTCCGTCACCTTGGGCAAGGGCAAGCCGCTGCTGCCGCGGCGAATCGCTGGCGCCGACGCGCTCCAGCTCGTCTCCGCCACGCGCGTGGGGCCGGGCTTCGCCGAGCTGCGCTACGAAGTGCCGCGGAAGGCGCCGTGACCGTCCGCGACGCCACGCCGCGCGACTTCGACGCGATCGTGCGGCTCAACCTCGAGTCCGAGCACTTCATGAGCCGCATGACGCGCGAGCGGCTGGACGTGCTGGCATCGCAAGCCGCCTACCTGCGCGTGGCGGAAGTCGACGGCGAGGTCGCGGCTTTCCTGCTGGCCTTCGCGCCCGGTTCGGCCTACGACAGCGAGAACTACCGCTGGTTCGCGGCGCGCTACGCCGATTTCGTCTACATCGACCGCATCGCGGTGGACGAGCGGCATCGCGGCCGGCGGCTGGGCGCACTGCTGTACGAGGACCTGTTCGCTTTCGCGCGGTCTCGGGGCAGCGCGCGCGTGGTGTGCGAATTCGATGTCGACCCGCCCAACCCCGTCTCCGCGCGCTTCCACGCCCGCTTCGGCTTCCGCGAGGTGGGCTCGCAGCGCGTGAGCTATGCTGACAAGCGCGTCTCGATGCAGGAGTCACCCATGCACCCACCCGCCATCGCCCGCTGGCACGAACTGCTGGCCACCCGCAACGTCCGCGGCCTCGCGGACCTCATCGCGCCCGACTGCGTCTTCCACTCGCCGGTGGTGCACACGCCGCAGGCGGGCAAGGCCAAGACCTGCATGTACCTGGGCGCCGCCTTTGAGGTCTTCTACAACCCGACTTTCCGCTACGTGCGAGAGGTCGTGGGCCCGCGCGACGCGGTGCTCGAGTTCGAGCTGACCGTGGACGGCACCTACGTCAACGGCGTGGACATGATCCGCTGGAACGAGGCGGGGCAGGTCGTCGACTTCAAGGTGCTGCTGCGCCCGCTGCAGGGCGTGAACGTCATCCACCAGAAGATGGCGGCGATGCTGCAGGCGCAGGCCCAGCAGCAATAATCCGCGCCATGGAACCTTCCCAAGCCAAGCCCGAAGCCGCGCCCGCCGACAAACCGCCGCTGCCCGACCGCCTCTCGGTCGACCCGCGCAGCCCGCACCACGTCGCCGCGATCTTCGAGCACGACGTCGGCATCCGCTTCAACGGCAAGGAGCGCCACGACGTCGAGGAGTACTGCATCAGCGAAGGCTGGATCCGCGTGCCCGCCGGCAAGACGCTCGACCGCCACGGCAAGCCGCTCCTGATCAAGATCAAGGGGCAGGTCGAGGCCTTCTACACCTAGCGTCTTTACAGCACGCCAGCTCATCCGTTGTGAACTTTCCGGCACATGTGTCGGGGCGCGTGCACGCCTTTTTGGGGCGGAGCCGCTAGACTGTGTGAAATTGTGAGATTCGCGACGATTCCATGATCGGCCTTCGCAAACTGCTGCAGCGCGACCCTCCGGTGGAAAGCCCGGAGACCGAGGTCGACGCGTCCGGTCATTCCGCGGACGAGATCCAGACCGAGTACCGCTCCATCATCCTCGACCAGCTCGTCCGTGGCGGCGTCGCGCCCAACTGCGTCGAACTGGAAGTGCGCCCCTCCGGCCGGCTGAAGGACGGCCGCACCAGCTTCGTCGGCATGCTGCGCCTGGTGCACTGGGAGCGCTCGTCGGCCGTGCGCCTGCTGCTCGGCCTGCCCATCCTCGAAAGCCGCGTGCGCCGCATGATCCGCGGCAGCTGGCTGCGCGAAGTCAGCCAGTTCGGCGGCGTGTGGCTGCACGCGTCGGGCCAGCTGCAGGACTCGCGCGCGATGGAAGACCTGCGCATGCTCGTGCTCGACATCGAAAAGCGCGAGCACGATTCGCACCCGCCGTCGGGCTCGTCGGTGTGGACCGTGCCCACCGACCTCGGCTCGCTGCCCGACCGCTGAGCTGCCCCCTGTAGGACGCCGCCGGATTTGCCCGGCAACGGCCCCCGCGCGCCATACGGCCGAGGCATCATGGCTCGCGTATGGAGAGCTCGCACCCCACCGCGCGCGCCGAGGCGCGCGACCTCGACTCGATCAACCGCCGCACCTGGGCGCAACGGGAGACCGTGCGCCTGTACGAGAAACTGCAAGGCTGGACGGACTCCGGCGAGCGCGTGGCGCTCGACTTCGTCGCCGATGCAGCGCGCGGCGAAGCCATCCTCGACATGGGCGTGGGCGCGGGCCGCACCACGCAGTTCCTGCAGCCCCTGAGCCAGAACTACACCGCCATCGACTACACGGGCGAGATGGTGCAGGCCTTCCGCAAGCTGCACCCGGGCATCCGTTGCGAGCAGATGGACGCGCGCGACCTGTCGGCCTTCCACGACGAGCAGTTCGGGCTGGTGGTGTTCTCGTTCAACGGCATCGACGCCGTGGACATCCCGGGCCGCATGAAGGTGCTGCGCGAGGTGTACCGCGTGCTGCGGCCGGGCGGGCGCTTCTTCTTCTCGGCGCACAACCACGAAGGGCCGGGCCGCGGTGAGCAGCCGCAGTTGCACATCCCCTTCACCTGGAACCCGCTCAAGCTGGGTTGGCGCAGCTTCAAGTCCATCCGCGCGCTGCCGCGCTCGCTCATGAACCACCGCAAGCTGCGCACGATGAACGAGTCGCACGAGGGCTGGTCGATCATGAACGCCGGCGCGCACGATTTCGGCATCGTCGTGATGTACACGACGTTCACCGAGACGAAGCGCCAGCTGCGCGAGGTGGGCTTCGAGGTGGAGGCCGTCTTCGACAGCTCGCGCGGCCAGAAGGTGGAAGACGGCGCGGACACCCGCGACGCCTTCTGGTTCCACTACATCGCGCGCAAGCCCTAGGCCAGCAAGGCCCTCAGTTTCTGCCGTGTGAACGGCACTTCGCGCGCGCGCACGCCCGTTGCGTCGAAGAGCGCATTGCCCAGCGCCGCCGGCACGGCCGACGCCGCGGCCTCGCCGGCGCCCAGCGGCGGCTGGTCCAGGCGCTGGATCAGGTCCACGTCGATGCGCGGCACTTCCGTGAAGCGCAGGATGGGGTAGTCGGCCCAGGTCACGTTGGTCACGCGCGAGCGGTCGAATTGCGTCTCCTCGAGCAGCGTGCGCGACAGCGTCTGCAGGATGTTGCCCTCCACCTGCGCGCGCACGGCGTCGGGGTTGATCATCAGGCCGCAGTCGTGGGCGCAGGCCACGCGCGCCACGCGCAGCTCACCGCTGGCGCGGTCCACCTGCACCTCCATGCCCACGGCCACGAAGGTCTCGTTGTGCTTGTAGTGCATGTAGGCCATGCCGCGTCCGGTGGCGATGCGGCGATTCACCGTGCGGCCGGGTGAGGGGCGCGGCTGCCATTGCATCAGTTTCGCCAGGCGCTCGATCACTTCACGGCCGCGCGGGTTCTCCAGCGCCTGCAGGCGGAAGGCGATCGGGTCCATCTTCGCTTCGGCGGCGAGTTCGTCGGTGAAGCTCTCCACCGCGAAGCCGTTGCCCACCTTGCCCGGTGCGCGGATGTTCGACGGCCGCAGCGGCGCGGGGCCGAGCCAGTGCACGTCGACCTTGATCGCGCCGGTGCCATAGGGCGGGTCGCCGTTCTGCGACACCAGGCCCACGGCCTGGCCCTGCGGCTGCTTCAGGCCCGCGGCCAGCGGCGAGACGAGCGGGATCCACTCGAGGTTGGCGGTGGCGCGCGGCAGCCACATGTCGGTATGCCACGCGTCGATGCGGCCCTGCGGCGTCAGCGTGGCCTCGAAGGCCAGCAGCTGCGGCGGGCCTTTCGGGTCCCAGCCCAGTTCTTCCTCGCGGCTCCACTGCACGCGCACCGGCGCGCCGGCGGCCTTGGACAGCATGGCCGCTTCGGCCGTCGCGTCGTCGTGGCCGTTGGTGCCGTAGCAGCCGGCGCCATCGGCGTAGATGACACGCACCTTGTCGCGCGGCATGTCGAGGACGGCGGCGCAGGCATTGACCAGGCGGTGCGTGGCCTGCGACGCCGACCAGATCGTCGCGCCTTCGGGCTTGACGTCGGCAACGGCGCATGACGGCCCCATGGAGGCGTGCGACTGGATCGGCCAGAAATAGGTGGCGCTGACCTTCTGCGCGCCCGCCATCGCGGCGATGCGGGCGGCGTCGCCCTTGTTCACGATCGTCTCTTCCGCGACGAAGGGGCCTCGCCTGGCCCAGTCTGCGACATCGCTGCTGCCGATCAGCGGTGCGCTGTCGCTCCATTGCACCTTGAGTTCGCGCTGGGCGCGGATGGCGGCCCACTCGTCGGGGCTGAGCACCGCGACGAAGTCGTTCATGCGCACGACGCGCACGCCGGGCAGCTTGCCCACCGATGCTTCGTCGACACCCACCACCTTCGCGCCGACCGCCGGCGGCCGCACGATGCGCGCGTGCAGCATGCCGGGCAGCTTCACGTCGTGCACGTACTCGAAGCGCCCCGTCACCTTGGCGGGGATGTCGGGGCGCGGCAGCGGCTGGCCAACGAACTTGTATTGCGCCGGCTTCTTCAGCGGCGCCTTGGGATTCATCTTCAGGTTCAGCGGGCCGGCGCTGGCCAATTCTCCGACCGTGACGCGCGTGCCGTCGCTTGCGCTCACCACGCCGTCTTCCAGCGTCAACGCGTCGGCGGGTTTCTTCAGGCGGTCGGCGGCCAGTGCAACGAGGCCTTCGCGCATCGTCGCCGCGGCCTGCCGCAGCTCGACGCCGCCGCGCATCACGCCGGTGCTGCCGGCGGTGGGGCCCTGGTTGGGCGTGAGGCCCGTGTCGCCCTCGATGAGTTCGATGCGGTGCATCGGCGTGCCCAGTTCCTCGCCCACCATCTGGCGCATCGCCACGCGGTGGCCGGTGCCCAGGTCGACCTTGCCGGAGAACACGGTGACCGTGCCGTCGCGGCCGAAGGCGATGAAGGAATCGGCCTGGTCCAGCGGCATCGCGCGGCGCACGGCGGCCGATGCGCCTTGCGCGAAGGCGGGCAGCCCGGTCATCGAGAAGCCGACGACGGCGGCGCTGGCCTTGAGCAGTTCGCGGCGGTCCATCACGTGCTCCCGCCGCGCGCAGCGCGTTCGACGGCCTTGAGCACGCGGTCGTGCGAGCCGCAGCGGCACAGGTTGCCCGCGAGCGCGGCCTGCGCCTGCTCGCGCGTGGGCTTGGGGTTGGCCCGCAGCAGCGCGACGCTGGTCATCACCATGCCGTTGGTGCAATAGCCGCACTGCGCCGCCTGTTCGGCGATGAAGGCGGCCTGCACGGGATGAGGCTTCTCGGGCGAGCCCAGGCCTTCGGCGGTGACGATGGTGCGGCCCGCGGCGTCGGCGAGCTTCACCAGGCACGAGCGCGTGGCCTTGCCGTCCATGAGCACCGTGCACGCGCCGCACTGGCCGTGGCCGCAGCCGAACTTGGCGGCATGCAGTCCCAGGTCGTTGCGCAGGGCGTAGAGGACGGGCATGTCGCCGTCCCAGGCATCGACGGCGCGCGGGGCGCCGTTCACGGTCAGCGAGTACTGCGGCATGGCTGGCTCCGGCTGCTTCAGGCCGCGCCAGCTTAAAGCTATTTCTTGTCGTTGCCCAGCGAAGGCAGCGGCGCGTCGCCGTCCGAGGACAGCAGCCCTGCCTTGGCATACACCGCAAGCTTGTCGCGCGTGTCGGAGATGTCCAGGTTGCGCATGGTCAGCTGGCCGATGCGGTCCTTGGGCGAGAAGGGCGCGTTCTCCACCTTCTCCATGCTCAGGCGCTCGGGCGCGT
Source organism: Ramlibacter sp. PS4R-6 (assembly GCF_037572775.1). Classification (NCBI taxonomy): domain Bacteria; kingdom Pseudomonadati; phylum Pseudomonadota; class Betaproteobacteria; order Burkholderiales; family Comamonadaceae; genus Ramlibacter; species Ramlibacter sp. PS4R-6. The sequence continues at coordinate 1,694,741 of NZ_JBBHKA010000001.1, forward strand.
ACGTGAGGTTGGGCGACTCGGTGTTGAGGATCGAGTAGTCGTTGCCGCGGCGCAGTTCCAGCGTCACCTCGCCCGTCACCGCGCGCGCCACCCAGCGCTGCGCCGTCTCGCGCAGCATGATGGCCTGCGGGTCGAACCAGCGGCCCTGGTACAGCAGGCGCCCCAGCTTGCGGCCGTTGTCGCGGTACTGCTCGATGGTGTCCTCGTTGTGGATGCCGCTCACCAGGCGCTCGTACGCGATGAAGAGCAGCGCCATGCCGGGCGCTTCGTAAATGCCGCGGCTCTTGGCCTCGATGATGCGGTTCTCGATCTGGTCGCTCATGCCCAGGCCGTGGCGGCCGCCGATGGCGTTGGCTTCGAGGAACAGGTCCACGGGCGATGCGAACGTCTTGCCGTTCAGCGCAACGGGCTGGCCCTCTTCGAAGCGCACGCGCACCTCTTCGGGCTTCACCGGCGTCTCGGCCTTCCAGAACGCCACGCCCATGATCGGGTTGACGATGCGGATGCCGGAGCTGAGTTGTTCCAGGTCCTTCGCTTCATGCGTCGCGCCGAGCATGTTCGAGTCGGTCGAGTACGCCTTCTCCGCGGACATCTTGTACTGGAAGCCGCTGGTCGTCATGAACGCCGACATCTCGGCGCGGCCGCCCAGTTCGTCGATGAACTGCTGGTCGAGCCAGGGCTTGTAGATCTTCAGCGACGGGTTGGTGAGCAGGCCGTAGCGGTAGAAGCGCTCGATGTCGTTGCCCTTGAACGTGGAGCCGTCGCCCCAGATGTTCACGTCGTCCTCCTTCATCGCGGCCACGAGCATCGTGCCCGTCACCGCGCGGCCCAGCGGCGTGGTGTTGAAGTAGGTGACGCCCGCCGTGGAGATGTGGAACGCGCCCGCCTGCAGCGCCGCGATGCCCTCGTGCGCGAGCTGCTTGCGGCAATCCACGAGCCGCGCCTTCTCCGCGCCGTATTCCATGGCCTTGCGCGGGATCGCGTCGTAGTCGGGCTCGTCGGGCTGGCCCAGGTTGGCGGTGTAGGCGTAGGGGATCGCGCCCTTCTTGCGCATCCAGTGCAGCGCGGCGGAGGTGTCCAGGCCGCCGGAGAAGGCGATGCCGACCTTCTGGCCGGCGGGCAGTTGTTCGAGGATGGTGCTCATGGAAGGGGCCGATTTTACTTGGGGCCCCGAAACGAGAAGGCCCGCACGCGGCGGGCCTTGCGAAACGAGCGAGCGCTCAGCGCCAGCGGTGGCGACCGCCGCCGTGCCACACGTAGCCGAGCGACAGGCTGATGGGCGGGTACCAGTACGGGCGGCCGTAGTAGCCGGGGTACGGGGCATAGGCCGGATAGCCGTACGCGGGGTACACGACGCTGGGTGTCTGCGCCAGGTACACGGGCGCCGTCGCCTCGGCGGGGGCCGAGATGGTCTGCACGCCGGAAGTGGAGGGCGCCGTGGCCGGCGCGTTGCTGGCCATGGGCGTGACCTGCAGGCGCACCGTCGGGCCCGGGTCGTAGGGCATCTGCACCTTGAAGGTCTTGCCGGCGTACTCGTACTCCACGTTGTAGCCGACCGTGCGGTTCTCGTACGTCACCTGCAGCTGGCACTGGCCGGGGCCTTGCACGTACTGCGGCGAGCGGTTGCGTTCGAGGTTGTCGCCCACGGCGGCGCCGGCGACGACGCCGATGCCCGTGGCCACGGCATTGCCCATGCCGCCGCCGACCGTGTGACCGAGCAAGCCACCGGCGATGGCGCCGATCACCGCGCCCGCGCCGCCGCCTTGCGGCGCCTGCTGCTGCACGACGGGCTGCTGGTTGCACACCTGGCGCTGCACCGGCACCTGCTGCACGACGGGCGTGCTGGAGATGACGCGACCGACTTCCTGCGCGCTGGCCGCGCTGGCTGCTGCCAAGCCGATCGCTCCCATCGCCGACATCCAAATGGCTTTGTTCATCGAGGACTCCTTGGCTGTTGAATTCATGCCCAAATTTTAGGCAAAACGGCTGGGCTTCGCCGCCTTGCGCGGGTAAAGCGACCGTAAAGTCAGGCCAACCGCTCCTGCCACTGGGCCGCGTCGAACCCGACAGTGGTGAACTTCCGGTTCCATTCGACGACCGGACGCTTGATCACGCTGACGTTTTCCTGCATCAGGCGCTTGGCCGATGTGGCATCCGTCACACCGGCTTGCACCTGCGGCGACAGCTTGCGCCAGGTCGTACCGTTGCGATTGACCAACTTTTCCCACCCCAGTTCCGAAATCCAGCGATCCAGCAGGGCCGGGGGCACGCCCTGTTTCTTGAAGTCGTGGAACGCGTGCTCGACGCCGCGTTCGGCCAGCCAGGCGCGCGCCTTCTTCACCGTGTCGCAGTTGGGGATGCCATAGACGGTCAGGGCCATCGCCCCATCTTAGACAATCGCGGCATGAAGACACTGGACGAGTGGCTGGCGTACTGCGAGCGCATCCACCCGAAAACCATCGAACTGGGCCTGGACCGCGTGCGCGCCGTCGCGGGCCGCATGCAACTGCGCTTCGACTGCCCGGTGATCACCGTGGCGGGCACCAACGGCAAGGGCTCGACCTGCGCGATGCTCGAGGCGATCCTGGGGCAGGCCGGCTTCCGGACGGGCGTGTACACGTCGCCGCACCTGGTGCACTTCGAGGAGCGCTGCCGCATCCACGGCGAGATCGTGACCGCCGATGCGCTGGTGCCGCACTTCGAGCGCGTGGAAGCGGCGCGCGAAGGCACGTCGCTCACGTACTTCGAGTTCACGACGCTCGCGATCATGAGCCTGATGGCGCAGTCGCCACTGGACGTCGCGATCCTCGAAGTGGGCCTGGGCGGGCGGCTGGATGCCGTGAACATCGTCGATGCCGACTGCGTGGTGATCACCAGCATCGACCTGGACCACATGGAGTTCCTGGGGCCCGACCGCGAGAGCATCGGCCGCGAGAAGGCCGGCGTGATGCGCACGGGCCGCCCGGCGGTGGTGAGCGACCCCGTGCCGCCGCAAAGCGTGGTGGACCACGCCCGCGAGATCGGCGCCGACCTGTGGCTGTTCGGGCGCGACTTCAACTTCCAGGGCGACCCGCAGCAATGGTCGTGGGCGGGGCGCGGGCGGCGTTACGCGGGCGTGGCGTACCCCGCGCTGCGCGGCGCCAACCAGCTGGTCAACGCGTCGGGGGTGCTGGCGGCGCTGGAAGCGATCCGCACGACATTGCCCGTGACGGCGCAGGCCGTGCGCAACGGCCTGTCGATGGTGGAACTGCCGGGGCGCTTCCAGATCGTGCCCGGCCAGCCCGCGCTGGTGCTGGACGTGGCGCACAACCCGCATTCGGCCGCGGCGCTGGCGGCCAACCTCGACGCGATGGGCTTCTACCCGCAGACCCACGCGGTGTTCGGCGCGATGGCCGACAAGGACCTGGCGCCCATGCTGCAGAAGCTGGGGCCGATCGTGGACCGCTGGTACTTCACCGACCTGCCGACGCCGCGCGCGCAGGCGGCCGTGAAGCTGCAGGAGCAATGGCAGGGCCTGGAAACGCGGCGCGACGTGCGCGCCAGCACCCACAGCAACCCGAAGGACGCCTTCGAAGCGGCGCTGGCCGCCGCAAACCCCGCTGATAGAATCGTCGTGTTCGGATCGTTCTACACCGTGGGTGGCGTGCTGAAGGACGGAATCCCCCGGCTCGGCGCAAAACACGTGTAGCCCACGCACCATGGCCTTCTTCCAATCGCGCAAGGGTGGCGACGACACCGGAGCCACCGCCCGGCAGCCCGAGAGCATCGAGGCCATGCGCAAGCGCGCGAAGCACCGCCTCATCGGCGCGTGCGTGCTGGTCCTCATCGGCGTCGTCGGCTTCCCGCTGCTGTTCGACACGCAGCCGCGCCCGATCTCGGTCGACATCCCCATCGAGATCCCGGACCGCAAGAAGGTCAAGCCGCTCACCGTGCCCGCGGCGCCGGTGACGCAGTCGGCGCCCGCCGCGCAGCCGCCCTCGGCCGCTGGCGCCGTCACGCAGGCACCCGTCACCGCGCCGGCCCCGCCGCCTGCGCCCGTTGCGAGCGTCGCCAAGGCCGAGCCCGCACCCGCGCCCAAGCCCGAACCGAAACAGGAAGCCAAGGCGCCGGCCGACGACGGCACCAAGGCCGCCGCGCTGCTCGAAGGCAAGCCGGTCGCCAGCACCCCCGTGATTTCCGAAGGCCGCTACGTCGTGCAGGTGGGCGCCTTTTCCGACGTGACCAAGGCGCGCGAGACGCGGCTGAAGCTGGAGCATGCGGGCCTGAAGACCTACACGCAGGTGGTCGAGACCAAGGACGGCAAGCGCATCCGCGTGCGGCTGGGGCCGTTCGCGACCAAGGCCGACGCCGAGAAGGCCGCCGAGCGGGTGAAGGGGCTGGATTTGCAGCCGGCCGTCCTCACCTTGTGATGGCGGCGCTGGACTGGGTCTTCGTCGCCATCCTGGCCGCGTCGCTGCTGCTCGGCGCGTGGCGCGGGCTGGTGTACGAGGTGCTGTCGGTGGTGAGCTGGGTGGCCGCTTTCCTGCTGGCGCAATTGTTCGCGCCGGACGTGGCCACGCTGCTGCCGATGGGGCAGGCGCCGCAGGTGGCGCGCTACGCGGCGGCGTTCGTGCTGGTGTTCATCCTCGTGGTGATCGCGGGCGGGCTGCTGGCGTGGCTGGTGAAGAAGGCCGTGGAGGCCGTGGGCCTGCGGCCGGTGGACCGGGTGCTGGGCGCCGGGTTCGGCGTGTTGCGCGGTGTGTTGCTCTTGATGGCGATCGCGATCGTGGTGAACATGACGCCGTTCAAGCGCGCGGACTGGTGGGAAGAATCGAAGGCCGCGGAGATCTCGACCTCCGCGGTGAAGCAGTTGAAGCCGGTACTGCCCGAGAGGTTCGGCCAGTACCTACCGGGGTAAATGCCATGTGCGGAATCGTCGGCGTCGTCAGTCATGCGCCCGTCAACCAGCTGATCTACGACGCGCTGCTGCTCCTGCAGCATCGCGGCCAGGACGCGGCCGGCATCGTCACGCAGCTGGAACGCAAGTTCTTCATGCACAAGGCCAAGGGCATGGTGCGCGACGTCTTCCGCACGCGCAACATGCGCGGCCTGCCGGGCGACGCCGGCCTGGGCCAGGTGCGCTACCCCACGGCGGGCAATGCCTACAGCGAGGAGGAGGCGCAGCCCTTCTACGTGAACGCGCCGTTCGGCATCGTCCTCGTGCACAACGGCAACCTGACGAACGCGCAGGCGCTGAAGGCGGAGCTGTTCACCACCGACCACCGCCACATCAACACCGAGAGCGACTCGGAGGTGCTGCTGAACGTCTTCGCGCACGAGCTCGAGAAGACCACGCGCGGCATCAAGCTCACGCCCGAGGACGTCTTCAAGGCCGTGGCGCAGGTGCACAAGCGCGTGCGCGGTTCGTATGCGGTGATCGCGATGATCTCGGGCCACGGCGTGCTGGCCTTCCGCGACCCGTACGGCATCCGCCCGCTGTCGCTGGGCCGCGGCAAGGACGGCACCGTGATGGTGGCCAGCGAGTCGGTCACGCTGGAAGGCACGGGGCATGCCTTCGAGCGGCATGTGCAGCCGGGCGAGGCGGTGTTCATCGACCTGAAGGGCAACGTCCACGCGAGGCAGTGCGCGGACAACCCCAAGCTCTTCCCGTGCATCTTCGAGTTCGTGTACCTCGCGCGTCCCGACTCGGTGATGGACGGCATCTCGGTGTACCAGGCGCGCCTGAACCTCGGCGAGACGCTGGCCAAGCGCGTGATCTCCACGCTGCCGCCCAACGAGATCGACGTGATCATCCCGATCCCCGAGTCCAGCCGCCCCAGCGCGATGGAATGCGCGAAGCTGCTGGGCATCCCCTACCGCGAAGGCTTCGTGAAGAACCGCTACGTGGGCCGCACCTTCATCATGCCGGGGCAGGGCGTACGCAAGAAGTCGGTGCGCCAGAAGCTCAACGTGATCTCCAGCGAGTTCAAGGGCCGCAACGTGATGCTGGTCGATGACTCCATCGTGCGCGGCACGACGAGCCGCGAGATCGTGCAGATGGCGCGCGAGGCCGGCGCCAAGAAGGTGTACCTGGCCAGCGCCGCGCCGCCGGTGCGGTTCCCGAACGTCTATGGCATCGACATGCCGACGGCAACGGAGCTCGTCGCGCACGGCCGCACCATCGACGAGATCCGCGAGATCATCGGCTGCGACGCGCTGATCTACCAGGACGTCGAAGGCATGAAGCGCGCGATCGGTTCGCTCAACCCGAAGCTGGATGGCTTCGATGCGTCGTGCTTCGACGGCGTGTACGTCACCGGCGACATCAACCCCGACGACATCGCGCGCATCAACGAGGCGCGCGTCGGCCAGGAAGACCCGCTGGAAGAAAGCGCGTCGCGCCTGGCTTTGCCCAACGCCGAGGAAGCCTGACTTGAAGAAAAAGGAACTGCCGCCCGGCCTGCACCGCGACACGCTCGCGGTGCGCGCGGCCCTGGAGCCGTCGCAGTACGGCGAGAACTCGGAAGCGCTGTTCCTCACGAGCGGCTTCATCCAGCCCGACTCGGAGACGATGGCGCACCGCTTCGCCAACCCGCTGGAGGGCTACACCTACGGCCGCACGTCGAACCCGACGGTCTCCAGCTTCGAGCAGCGGCTGGCCGCGCTCGAAGGCACCGAGGCCGCGATCGGCGCGTCCACCGGCATGGGCGCGATCCTGATGCTGTGCATGGCGCTGCTCAAGTCGGGCGACCACGTCATCTGCTCGCGCTCGGTGTTCGGCTCCACGCTGAATTTGATCGGCAGGGAGTTCGGCAAGTTCGGCGTGGAGAGCACCTTCGTCTCGCAGACCGACGTCAACGAATGGAAGAAGGCCGTCAAGCCGAACACGAAGCTGCTGTTCGCCGAGACGCCGACCAACCCGCTGACCGACGTGTGCGACATCCAGGCGCTGGCCGACCTCGCGCACAACGCCGGCGCGCTGCTGGTCGTGGACAACTGCTTCTGCACGCCGGCGCTGCAACGGCCGATCGAATTCGGCGCCGACCTGATCATCCATTCCGGCACCAAGCACCTGGACGGCCAGGGCCGCGTGATGGCCGGCGCGATCTGCGGCACGGCGAAGCTGGTGAACGAGGTCTTCGGCCCGATGGTGCGCACGGCGGGCATGACGCTCGCGCCCTTCAACGCCTGGGTGTGCCTGAAGGGCCTGGAGACGCTGGGCATCCGCATGGAGGCGCAAAGCCGCCACTCGCTCGAGCTCGCGAAGTGGCTCGAGTCGCACCCGTCGGTGGCGCGCGTGTACTACCCGGGCCTGAAGTCGCACGGCCAGCACGAGCTGGCGATGAAACAGCAGTCGGGCAGCGGCGCCGCCGTCGTTTCGTTCGATGTGGCCGGCAAAACGCCGGAAGAGCGCCGCAAAAACGCATTCCACGTGATCGATTCGACGCAAGTGGTGAGCATTGCGACGAACCTGGGCGACGTGAAGACGATCGTCACGCACCCGGCGACCACGTCGCACGGTCGCCTGACCGAAGAGCAGCGGCAGGCCGCCGGCATCGGGCAAGGGCTGATCCGGATAGCCGTGGGCCTGGAGCACGTGGAAGATGTGAAAGCGGACCTGTCCCGCGGCCTCGACACCCTCTAGCTTTCTCATGATCTCCCGGCGCGCCGTCGTTTCACTCTTCGGCGCATGTGCCCTCCCGGCATTCGGCGCCGTTCCCCACGCTGTTTCGGTCCCCGCGCAAGGCGCAACGCTGCCCATGCTCGACTTCGGCGGCCGCCCGGTCGTCGAGGTGACGATCAACGGCAAGGGCCCGTTCAAATTGATCGTCGACACCGGCGCTTCGGTGACGGTGCTGGACACGTCGCTCGCGGCCGACCTCGGGCTGGCCGGCACGGACGTCGAGGTCGACGAACTGCGCATCGGCCCCGTGGTGCTGGCCAAGCTCGATGTCTTCGTCGCGCCCATCGCGCGGATCATGCGCGGCGACGACATCCCGCGCGGCGTGCTGAGCGCATCGGCCTTCCACGGCCACCTGGTCACGTTCGATTACCCCGCGCGCAAGTTCTTCCTGCAGCGCGGCGCGCTGCCGCCGGCGGAAAGCCGCACGGTGTTCTCGTACAAGGGCGACGACCTGCCGTCGGTGCCGGTGATGGTGGCCGGCAAGGAAATCTCCGTGCACCTGGACACGGGTGCGCCTTACGCGCTCGCGCTGCCCACGCGCTACCTGAAGGAGCTGCCGCTGGCCGGCGAGCCGGTGCGCAAGGGCACGGCACGCACGCATGCCGGCGAGCTGCCGATCTTCGAAGCCACCGTGGTGGGCGACGTGACGCTGGGCGAGTTCAAGCTGCCGGTGCGCGTCCTGCGCTTTACCGACGTCGTGCCCGACCCGCACGCCCGGCCGCGCGGCCAGGTCGGCGGCGAGGCGCTGAAGGATTTCATCCTGACGCTCGATGCGTCCAACGAACGCCTGCGACTGGCGAGGTCCGCATGAAGAAACTGCTGGCTGTCCTCTTGCTGGCCTGCGCCATGGCGTACGCGCAGGTGCCGGTCGACGTGAAGAAGGCCGAGATCGCGCCGGGCATCTGGCAGTTCACGGTGGCGGCCGACGGCTACGTGGAGAACCTGAATTCCGTGGCCATCATCGACGACAGCGGCGTGCTGGTCTTCGACACCACCACGCGGCCGTCGACGGCGCGAATCATCCTGGCGGAGATCCGCAAGATCACGAACAAGCCGGTGCGCTACGTCGTCAATTCGCACTGGCACCCGGACCACTGGTCGGGCAACGAGGTGTTCGCGGCCGCCTTCCCGGGGCTGGAGATCATCGCCACCGAGCAGGAGCGCAACCTCATGCTCAACATGACGCCGATCTGGGCGAAGAACCTGCCGCCGCAGATCGAGGCGATGACGAAGGCGTTGGCGGACAACAAGGAGCTCACGCCGCAGAAGCGCGCAACGGAGGAGCTGGAGCTGCAGCGCTCGCGCGAGATGGTGGCGGAGCTGGTCGCGACCAAGCGCGTGTACCCCACGCTGACGTACACGGACCAGCTCACCATCCACCGCGGCACGCGCGAATTCCGCTTCATGAGCGTGACGGGCGACGCCGTGGGGACCACGGTGCTCTACCTGCCGCGCGAGAAGATCCTCATCACCGGCGACGCCGTGAGCCACCCGCTGCCCTACTACACGCCGCCGCTGTCGGAGCATGCGAAGTCGATCCGCGCGCTGGCGCGCCTGGACGTGGACATCATCGTGCCCGGCCACGGCCCGGCCTTCCGCGACAAGAACTACATGAACCTGGAGGCCGACCTGTTCGAGGCGGCGGTCAAGCGCGTGACGCGTGCGTTGCGCGAAGGCGCGGTGTCGATCGACGAGGTGCAGGCGGCGGTGAGCCTGGACGACTTCAAGGACCGCTTCACGCGCGGCAACGAGGAAGCTGCGACGAATTTCCCGACGGTGGCGAAAGGCCTGGTCCGCAAGGCCTACATCGAAGCCCGCGACAACCGCGAGATTCGCTGATCAGGGCCAGGTGCTGACGGCCGCCGCCGCCGCGGCGCACACGCTCAAGCCCAGCGAGCTCGTCACCAGGCAGAAGAGCAGTTCGCGGACCCAGGCGGTGGGGAACAGGCGGTACAGCATGGCCTAAGTGTGCCAACGCACATTTGGCTCGGCTGTAGGAACGCGCTGAGCTCGTGCGTCAGCCGCGCGCCTCGCGCACGATCTCGTCGACCATCGCGCGCGCCGCTACCGACAGCGCCTTGCCCTTGCGGCGCGCCAGCAGGATCGGCCGGCGCAGGGCGGCATCGCGCACCGGCACGTTGGCCAGGCCCGCGCGCTGGAAGTGGAAGAGCGTGAGCTCGGGCACCACGCTCACGCCCAGGCCTTGCGCGACCAGCGCGGCCACCGTGGCGAGGTGCTCGACCTCCAGCGCGCCCGTGCGCGCCGCCACGCCCGCCGCTTCCAGATGCTGGCGCACGCTGCTGCTGCGCGCCAGATGCACGATCTCCTCGCCCTCGAGCTGCGAGAGCGCGATGGACTTCTTCGCCGCCAGCGGATGCTTGCGCGGGCACACCAGGTGGAAGCGCTCGCTGCGCAGCTCGGTCACGTCGAACTCGCGCAGGTCGCCGCCGGCCGTGATGGCGATGTCGACCCGGCCTTCGCGCAGGAGGCCCAGGCCGCCGCCGGCCAGCGCGTCGAAGAGCTCGATGCGGATGTTGGGGTGGGCGGCGCGGTAACGGGCGATCACCTGCGGCATCCAGACCGCGGCGACCGAGGGCAGGGCGGCGATCGCGACCTTGCCGACGCGGCGCGTCGCCAGCTCGTTCAGGTGCGCCAGCGCATGCTGCAGGTCGCTCTGGATGCGCCGCACCTCATCCGCGAACACCTCGCCCTCGGGCGTGAGTGCCACGTGGCGGGTCGAGCGCTCGAACAGCGCCACGCCCGCCACCTGCTCGATGCGCGCGATCTTCTGGCTGAAGGCGCTCTGCGACAGGTTGCAGCGCTCGGCCGCTCGGGTGAAGTGCTGCGCCTGCGCGAGCGCCAGGAAGGCCTCGAGGTCGCGGGCCGAGAGATTGATCGATGCCATGGATGAAACGATCCGATCTTTCCATTGTACGGATTGGCACCGCGGCCCTAACCTCGGCGCATGGCTTCACTCCTTCGCATCGGCTGCGGCGCCGGCTTCTCCGGCGACCGGTGGGACGCCGCCGTGCCCGTCGTGAAGACGCTGCGCGCGCTGGGCGGCCCGGCCGTGCTCATGTTCGAGACGCTGGCCGAGCGCACGCTGGCGCTGGCCCAGCTCAAGCGCAGGCAGGACCCGGACTCGGGCTGGGAACCGTCGCTGGAGCGCTTCGTCGCGCCGGTGCTGCGCGACTGTGTGGAAGGCGGCATTCCCATCGTCGGGAATTTCGGCGCGGCCAACCCTGTGGGCGCCGCGCGTCGCATCCAGCAGCTCGCTGCTTCGCTCGGCCTGCCGCCGCTGAAGATCGCTGTCATCCATGGCGACGACCTCTTCGCGGCCCTTCCTGCCCAGCGCATGGAAGAGCTGTCGCACGGCAAGGCGCTGGTGAGCGCCAACGTGTACCTGGGCGCGCGCGAGATCGCGGATGCGCTGAAGGCGGGCGCGCAAGTGGTGGTGACCGGCCGCGTCGCCGACCCGGCGCTGGCGCTCGGCCCCCTGCTCGCGCACTTCGGCTGGGCCGAGGACGACTGGGACCTTCTCGCGTGCGGCACCATGGCCGGCCACCTGCTGGAGTGCGGCGCGCAGGTGACGGGCGGCTACTTCGCCGACCCCGGCGTGAAGGACGTGCCCGACGTGGCGAACGCCGGCTTCCCGATCGTCGAGATGGAAGCCGGCGGCACGTTCGTCGTGACGAAGGCTGCGGGCACCGGCGGCTGCGTGGACCGGCGAACGGTCATCGAACAGCTGCTCTACGAAATCCACGACCCGGCCGCTTACCTCACGCCCGACGTCGTCGCCGACATCGGCGAAGCGGAGGTGACCCAGGTCGGCGAGAACCGCGTTCGCGTCAGCGGTGTGCGCGGGCACGCCCGCCCGCTCACGCTCAAGGCCACGCTCTGCTACGAAGGCGGCTGGCTCGCGGAAGGCGAGATCTCCTATGCAGGCCCCAATGCGACGGCGCGCGCGAAGCTCGCGGCCGACATCGTGCGCGAGCGCGTCAAGCGCCCGCTGCGCGCCGACCTGATCGGCGTGACCAGCGTGTTGGCCGACGACGCCGGCCAGTGGTGGCAAGGCCTGGGGCTCGCGGCGCGCGACGACGTGCGCCTGCGCATCGCCGCGGCCTGCGCCACGAAGGACGAAGCTGAATCAATTGCCCGCGAAGTGCTGGCCCTCTATTGCTGCGGCCCGGCCGGCGGCGGCGGCGTGCGCACCGCGGTCACGCCGCGCCTGTCCAGCGACTCCTGCTTCGTGCCGCGTGAGTGGCTGCAACCCGGCTGGAGCTTTGCCGCGTGAAAACCGTCCTGCTCCATGCACTGGCCCATGCACGCACCGGCGACAAGGGCAACCGCTCGTCGATCAGCGTCATCGCCTATGACCCGAAGGACTGGGACACGCTGGTCGCACAGGTCACCGAACAACGCGTCGCGCAACTCTTCGCGTACCGCAAACCGACCGCCGTGAAACGCTACCTGCTGCCGAAACTGCACGCCATGAATTTCGTGCTGGACGACGTCCTCGACGGCGGCGTCAACGGCTCCCTGAACCTCGACAGCCACGGCAAGACCTTGTCGGGGCTTCTGCTTTCGCTTCCCATCGAACTGGAGACAACGTCATGAACCGACGCCACCTGCTCGCGGCGATCCTCGCTGCGGCGCCCATCGCGGCCTTCGCCGATTACCCGGAAAAGCCCATCACCTTCATCGTGCCCTTCGCGGCCGGCAGCGCGACCGACCAGCTCGCGCGGGCCCTCGGCACCGCGGTCACCGCCGAAGCGAAGCAGCCGGTCGTCGTCGACAACAAGCCCGGCGCCAACGCGTTCATCGGCGCGCAGGCCGCGGCGAAGGCGCCCAAGGACGGCTACACCGTCTTCATCACGACGAACACCACGCACGCGGCCAACGAACACCTGTTCAAGAAGCTGCCCTACGACCCGGTGAAGGATTTCGAGCCGGTCGCGATGCTGTCGAAGGGCGGGCAGATCCTGGTCGTGAACAACAACCTGCCCGTGAACAACGTGCAGGACCTGGTCAAGCTCGCGAAATCCAAGCCCGGCAAGCTCTCGTTCGGCTACGGCAGCTCGTCGTCGCGCATCGCCGGCGAGATGTTCAAGCAGATGACGGGCACCTACATCGTGAGCATCCCCTACCGCAGCAACCCGCCCGCGGTGACCGACCTGATCGGCGGCACCATCGACATGATGATCACCGACATGGCCACCGGGCTGCCGCAGGTGAAGGGCGGCAAGGTGAAGGCGCTGGGAGTCTCGACGGCAAAGCGCATCCCGCTGGCGCCGGAGATCCCGACGATCGCCGAAGCGGGCGTGAAGGGCTACGAGATCAGCTTCTGGTTTGCCGCGTACGTTCCCGCGGGCACGCCGGCGCCGGTCGTCGCGAGACTGAACGACATCCTCGCCAAGGCGAACCGCAGCGCCGCCGTCACGAACTTCTACGCGCAAAGCGGCTTCGAAGCGCTGGGCGGCACGCCGGAAGACCTGCGCAAGTTCCAGACGGCCGAGTCCGAGAAGTGGCGCAAGATCATCGCGGGCGCGGGCATCGAGAAGGAATAGCGCCGGCCTGCGAAAATGGGCGGGTCATGACCACCCGCACCCGCTTCGCCCCGTCGCCGACGGGGTTCATCCACCTCGGCAACATCCGTTCGGCCCTGTACCCGTGGGCGTTCGCGCGCGCCACGGGCGGCGCCTTCATCCTGCGCATCGAGGACACCGACGTCGAACGCTCCTCGCAGGAGGCGGTGGAAGTCATCCTTGAAGGGATGAAGTGGCTCGGCCTGGACCACGACGAGGGCCCGTACTTCCAGATGCAGCGCATGGACCGCTACAAGCAGGTCCTGGCCGAGATGAAGGACAAGGGCTTGGTGTACCCCTGCTACATGAGCGTCGAGGAGCTCGACAAATTGCGCGAGCGCCAGATGGCCGCCAAGGAAAAGCCGCGCTACGACGGCACGTGGCGGCCCGAGCCCGGCAAGCAATTGCCCCCGGTGCCCGAGGGCGTGAAGCCCGTGCTGCGCTTTCGCAACCCGATCGGCGGCGTGGTGGCGTGGGACGACAAGGTCAAGGGCCGCATCGAGATCAGCAACGACGAACTGGACGACCTGGTGATCGCGCGGCCGGACGGCACGCCCACGTACAACTTCTGCGTCGTGGTCGACGACATCGACATGAAGATCACGCACGTGATCCGCGGCGACGACCATGTGAACAACACGCCGCGCCAGATCAACATCTTCCGCGCGTTGGGCGTGGAACCGCCCGTGTACGCGCACCTGCCCACGGTGCTGAACGAGCAGGGCGAGAAGATGAGCAAGCGCCAGGGGGCCAAGGCCGTCACCTGGTATCGCGACGAAGGCTTCCTGGCCGACGGCGTGGTGAACTACCTGGCGCGCCTGGGCTGGTCGCACGGCGACGACGAGATCTTCACGCGCGAGCAGTTCATCCAGTGGTTCAACCTGGACCACCTGGGCAAGAGCGCCGCGCAGTACGACGAAGCCAAGCTGCGCTGGGTGAACGCGCAGCACATGAAGATGACCAGCGATGCGCAGCTGGCCGTGTTCGTCGAGCGCGAGCTGAAGAAGCGCGGCGTCAAGCCCGATGCGCGCCTGGCCGGCATCTGCGGCCTGTTCAAGGACCGCTGCGACACGCTGCTGGTGCTGGCGGACTGGGCGCAGAAGTTCTACGGCGACGTGAAGCCCGATGCGGAGGAGGTCGCGAAGCACGTGACCGAACCGGTGAAGCCCGCGATCTCCATGCTGGCGCGCATGCTGGCCGAATGCCCGTGGACGAAGGAAGACATTTCCGCGGCGATCAAGGAAGTCCTGCGCGCCACGGGCCTGAAAATGCCCCAGCTGGCGATGCCGGTGCGTGTGCTGGTGCTGGGCACCGCGCAGACGCCGTCGCTGGACGCGGTGCTGGCGCTCTCGGAGAGGGACGCGGTGGTCGCCCGGCTCAAGGGTGGCTGAATTTTCTGGCTATAATCACGGGCTCGACACCTGACGGGGGTATAGCTCAGCTGGGAGAGCGCTTGCATGGCATGCAAGAGGTCAGCGGTTCGATCCCGCTTACCTCCACCAAGATGGCGTCGAGGATCAAAGTTAGGAAGTTTTCGTCCAGGTTTTGACCCTATCGTCTAGAGGCCTAGGACATCACCCTTTCACGGTGAGTACCGGGGTTCGAATCCCCGTAGGGTCGCCAGTTTTGCAGCACTGATCGCGCATGCGATGAACGTTGCACTACCTTGGAGTGGTAGTTCAGTTGGTTAGAATACCGGCCTGTCACGCCGGGGGTCGCGGGTTCGAGTCCCGTCCACTCCGCCAAATTTTTCGAGAATTCAACGGGTTACAGTCGACAGGCTGTAGCCCGTTGTCCTTTTTGGAATGTGAATCGCGAAATTTGGAATCACGCTGCCGGTTTTGCGCGCTTCTCAGGAGAGGGACTTCGTGTTCCCGGGAGTTGCCACTGCTCCGGTCGGTTCGTCGCAAGCGCCGACCTGCGCCGTGGACAACTGCGTAGACCCTAGCGACCGATCGTCGTGAGAAGTGTGTCGATCACGACGATGTTGCCGCGCGCCTTGTCCACGGCTTCCCGGGTCACGATCCTCTCTACGATCTTTTTGTTATGGGCGGGACCGCCGAACTCTTTTTCGAATCGCTTCTTATGCTCAGCGGTTGAACACTCTTTATGGAGACCCACAAGCCGAAGCAACATGCATTCCAGACATGGTTCGACTGCAATCAACACGATCCCTGCCTTCTCACCCCGTGCGCGGACGTCATCGTTCCAGTCTGTGTCGGTGTCAAAAAACGCCGCAGCAACATCGAAGGCGCCATTGGCGCGCTGATATCGGATGGCGTGGTCTACGACGTTCCCGGCACCCTTGCCACCGGCAGATTGAACCCTGACGTTGCATCCCTTCCTGTCGGCCGTATAAAGCTCACGAATCCGCTTCAGGAAAATCTCTTCGGCGTCACCTTCTCCCATAAGGAGTGCCGTGGGCCTAACGATTCTCGCCTGCGCCATCAGAGTATCGGCACTGCGCCAAGCGCGCCGGCCATGTACTTGGCGCGGAGGTTGTCATCGGAGCGAAGACCTTCGATCGTGTCTCCTCGAAAACCGACGCTCTCACCTTCAACCTTCTCGAAGAAATGCACCTGTGATTTTTCGACCATCGTGAGCACTTCTGGCATGTGGCAAGTAAATAGCAATTGAGCGTTCTTTGGATTACTCACGGTCGATGCGAACATTCCCAAGATTGGTTCCAGCATATGTGGGTGCAAGTCGCCGTCTAGTTCATCGATCACGGCCAGCCCTCCAGTCTCGAGTATCGGCAAGAGTTTGGAGAGAAGAACAATCGCACCTTGTGTGCCCGCGGATTCCTGATGAAGCAACACGACCCCGGATTTGCCTTCGCGGGCAACATGCGTTACTAGCCCAAGCCAGAATTTTTCATCTCCCGGCATCTCTAGGGACTGAAATTTGACCCCGTTAATCCCCAAGTCCCACCCTTTCACCAAGTTGGTCATTGCGGTTGCGGCCGCCGGGTGACCTGCAAAGTATTCGGCAGCATCAGTGATGCCCGACACGTCAGAGCGATCGCGGCCGAAGGAATTGATATTCGTGTTCAGTTTGAGGCGACTTGTAAGGGCCAACGCGAGCGGGACGTTGTACTGTGCTGCAGTAGCAAGCAACGAGGCGTTGGGGCGGACTTTCTCGGCTTCTGTTTGTGCCAAGCCAAATCCGTCTTGGTGGACGACATACGCGTCGTCTGAAGCAGGGCTTCTTTCAAAAACCATTACGAATGGGCCGTTCGTACGCGCTTTCCTATGCAACGACTCGCGCAGAACTCGTTTCTTCGTCGCTGTCAGTTCATAGCGCCAGAGAACACCGTCGGCATCTTCCCCAATAACTTCGAATTGGCTTGGATCGGAAACGTGGGCAAAGTGCGGCGTAAACGGCAGCTCCTGGTCCGGTTTGTAGTGGAACGAGTCCTTCACAAACGAGGTAACGAAAACGAGAGCTTTGAGGGCCGCCGTTTTACCAGCAGCATTCGCCCCCATGAAGGCACTAATCAAATTCAGCCGATCCCCAGAGCGCCCAGTGGTCTGGAACTTCTTTTCGTAGCCTCGGTGCGAAGTGACTAGAGAAACTTCGCACTTTTCAGCAAACGAATAGAGGTTCGTGAATGAGTATGAGTGGAGCATGGAACCTATCTTGTGGGGCAATTCCCTTTTGCAACCCCATTTTGCCCTCAAAATCTCCGCATTGGAACAAAAAACTCGGTTAATCGTGTTAGTGTGTGCTGACATTGTGCGGGGCGTCGTCGCGAGCTCTGGCGGTGACTGGACGGGAACGGGCCAGCGGTCGGAGTCAAAGGCCACTTTCGTAGTACCCCAAACAACCAGCTGTTGAGCAGCAGGCCAGCCGAAACGCCGGTATGCAGCTTTGGAATTGGCGTAAATGCGCTAGCAGCCACGAGGGAGCGCAATGAACCGATCTTCGGAATTGTGAATCGTGACTTCACCCGCACCGGTGCTTGCATCTAGCGCGGGCCTGTCACGCCGGGGGTCGCGGGTTCGAGTCCCGTCCACTCCGCCAAAGGATTGAAGCCCTTGCTATCGAATCGGTAGCAAGGGCTTTTTGTTGGGGCACGCGCGCCCGCCACGCTGTGTCTGCACGGGACGACATCCCCGCGGGCATTTGCGCGCCGCCTTGCGGCCTCGTCTCCTAAGCGCGCAAGCGCACCGCGTGCTTAGTCTTCGCTCTTCGTCATCAAGGAGATCGAACGAATGAACAAGGACAACAATTCCACGGGCAAGAAGGCCGCCGGCACCGGTGTCGGCGCGGCCACGGGCGCGGCGCTCGGTGGCGTCGCAGGCGGCGCGACCGCTGGTGCACTCGCGGGTGGCGTGACGGGCCCGGTGGGCGCGGCGATCGGCGCCGTGGTCGGTGCCGTCGCGGGCGCCGTCATCGGCAAGAAGACGGCGGACCCCGCCATCGAGGACTCGTACTGGCGCGAGAACCATGCGAGCCGCCCGTACGCCCGCCAGGACGTGGGCTTCGACCACTACCAGCCGGCGTACCGCGCCGGCGTGGAGTCGTACAACCGCAATCCGGAGCGCTCGTTCGACGACGTCGAGCCGGAAATGGGCCGCGACTGGAGCCGCGCACGCGGCAACTCGTCGCTGGAATGGGAACATGCCCGCCCCGCGGCGCGCGATGCCTGGGAGCGTGTGAGCAACGCCGCCGAGCGCGCGATCCCCGGCGATTCGGACAAGGACGGGCGTTAAGCCGGCCTGGCGGTCACGCGAACGAGGGCTCCTGCGCAGGCAGGGGCCCTTTTTTCATGCCCGCGCCAACGAGGCGTTGTCGATCACGAACCGGTACTTCACGTCGCCCTTGAGCATGCGTTCGTAGGCGGCGTTGATCTGGTCGGCACGCACCATCTCGATGTCCGCGACGATGCGGTGCTGCGCGCAGAAGTCCAGCATCTCCTGCGTTTCGCGAATGCCGCCGATCAGCGAGCCGGCGAGGGAGCGCCGCTTCATGATCAGGTTGAACACGCCGGGAGACGGGTGGGGCGTGGCGGGTGCGCCGACGAGCGTCATCGTCCCGTCGCGCTTGAGCAGCGACAGGAAGGGGTCGAGGTTGTGGGGCGCGGCCACCGTGTTCAGGATGAAGTCGAAGCTCTTCGCATGTTTCGCCATTTCGTCGCGGTTGCGGGAGACGACGACCTCGTGCGCGCCCAGCGCCTTGGCGTCCTTGCGTTTCGACTCCGAGGTGGTGAACGCGACGACGTTCGCGCCCATCGCGTGCGCGATCTTGATGCCCATGTGGCCAAGGCCGCCGATGCCGACCACGCCGACCTTCCTGCCCAGCCCCGCCTCCCAGTGGCGCAGCGGCGAGTAGGTCGTGATGCCGGCGCACAGCAAGGGCGCAACGGCGGCCAGCTGTTCTTCGGGATGGCGGATGCGCAGCACGTAGCGCTCGCGCACCACGATCTTCTGCGAGTAGCCACCGAGCGTCCAGCCCGGCTCGTCGGGCGTCGGCGAGTTGTAGGTGCCGACCATGCCGTCGCAATAGTTTTCCAGGCCGTCTTCGCAGTCGGGGCAGCGCTTGCAGCTGTCGACGATGCAGCCGACGCCCACGAGGTCGCCCACCTTGTGGCTGGCCACGTGCGCGCCCACGGCCGACACGCGCCCCACGATCTCGTGGCCCGGCACGCACGGGAACTGCGTGCCCGCCCACTCGGCGCGGACCGTGTGCAGGTCCGAATGGCAGATGCCGCAGAACGCGATGTCGATCTGGACGTCGTGCGGCCCCGGCGCGCGGCGGGAAATCTTCAGGGCTTCGAGCGCTTTGTCGGCGGCGTAGGCGCCGTAGGCTTGGACTTGCATCGACGCATTGTGGGCCGGAACCCACTGCCGAGCACCGGGGTCCGGGAACGCGGCGTACAGTCGTGACGTCAATGGCTCCACACCCAAGGAGATCCCGCATGGATGCGCAAACAATGCTTCGAACCGCCGTCGTCCTGCTGCTCGTCACCGCCGCCGGCGGCCTGCTGATGGCCGGCATGCGGTTCAGCGGGCATCCGCGGCCCCCGCACTGGCTGGCCATGCTGCACGGGCTGCTGGCAGGAAGCGGCCTGACGCTGCTCCTGTATGCCGCCTTCACCGCGGGCTTGCCGGGCTCGGGCTGGCTGGGCCTGGCGCTGCTGGCCGGCGCAGCGCTCGGCGGTGTGGTGCTGAACCTGGGCTACCACATGAAGGACGTGCCCTTGCCGATCTGGTTCGTGCTCGTTCACGCCGGGATTGCGGTTGTGGGCCTGGGGGTGCTGGCCGTCTCCGTCTGGAAGTAGCGCCGCCGGCGAGACAATCGCCGGGTGACGTCCATCCCCTTGCGAGCCGCCGTCGTCGGCGGCGGCCCCGCCGGCCTGATGGCGGCCGAGATGCTGGCCCGGCATGGCGTGGCCGTCGACCTGTTCGACGCCATGCCGTCGGTGGGCCGCAAGTTCCTGCTGGCCGGGCGCGGGGGCTTGAACCTCACGCATTCCGACGATCCACCGAAGTTCATCGCGCATTACGGTGACCGCAGCAGTGCCCTGCGCGATGCGGTGAGCGCGTTCGGCGGTGACGAGATCCGCCGCTGGTCTGCCGATTTGGGCGTCGAGACTTTCGTCGGCACTTCGGGGCGTGTGTTTCCCAAGGACATGAAGGCCGCGCCGCTATTGCGTGCGTGGCTGCATCGGCTCCGCGCGGCGGGCGTGCGGTTTCACACGCGGCATCGGTGGCAAGGGTGGGACGCCGACGGCGGGCTTGTCTTCGACACGCCTGTGGGGCGCGTCTCGCACGCGGCGACGGCAACGGTGCTGGCACTGGGCGGCGCCAGCTGGCCGCGGCTGGGTTCCGACGGCGCGTGGGTGCCGCTGCTGGCCGCGCGCGGCGTGGCCATCGCACCGCTGCGGCCCGCGAACTGCGGCTTCGACGTGGCCCCGACCCGCGAGGGTGGCGCCGGATGGAGCGACCACTTGCGCCAGCGCTTCGCGGGCCAGCCCGTCAAGCCGGTGGCTGCGCGGCTGGCAACACAGGGGCCGCTGGAGGGTACGCAAGGCGAGTTTGTGCTGACCGAGACCGGCATCGAGGGCAGCCTGGTGTATGCGCATGCGGCGGCACTGCGCGACGAGATCGCGGCGCAGGGGCACGCGACGTGGCTCATCGACCTGTTGCCGCAGCACAGCCCGCAGCAGGTGCTGGCCGAAACGCAGCGCCCGCGAGGGCCGCGCAGCCTGTCCACGCACCTCAAGAGCCGGCTCGGGATCGCGGGCCTGAAGATGGCGTTGCTGCACGAGGTGCTGTCGCCGCAGCAGCTCCATGATCCCGCACAACTGGCCGCTGCGCTGAAGGCGCTGCCGCTGGTGCTGGCCAGGCCCCGGCCCGTCGACGAAGCGATCAGCACGGCGGGCGGCGTGCGCTTCGACGCGCTGGACGCCAACGGCATGCTGCGCGAAGTGCCCGGCGTGTTCTGCGCCGGGGAAATGCTCGACTGGGAGGCGCCCACGGGCGGCTACCTGCTGACCGCATGCTTCGCCACGGGCCGTGTCGCGGGGGAGGGTGCGGCGAAGTGGTTGCGGCAGTAGGATGACCCCATGAGCGCACGCATCCCACCCGCCACGCCGCCCTTCGACCCCGAAGTCGCCGCAACCATAGACCGCGTGATGCGGGGGCAGCCGCCCTTGCACCTGTTCGCGACGATGGCGCGCGACCCGCGCCTGGCAAGGAAGTTCTTCGCGGGCGGCCTGCTGGACAAGGGGCACCTCACCGTCCGCCAGCGCGAGATCGTCATCGACCGCACCACGGCGCTGTGCGGCGCCGAATACGAGTGGGGCGTGCACATCGCCGGCTTCGCGCAGAAAGCGGAGCTGACGGCGGAGCAAGTGCGATCCACCGTGCACGGCACTGCGGAAGACGCGTGCTGGTCCGACGAAGACCGCCTGCTCGTGCGCCTGTGCGACGCGCTGCACAAGGACTGCGACGTCGACGACGACCTCTGGAAGGCCCTGCGCGCGACGTTCAGCGAGAACGCGATCGTGGAGCTGCTGATGCTCGCGGGGTTCTACCGCACGGTGAGCTACCTCACGAACGCGCTGCGCATCCCGCTCGAAAGCTACGGGGCGCGCTTCCCGAAATAAACCGTCGTTTTCAACGCCCCCGAAAGGGTCGCTTGACATGCAGGTATTTACCTGCATAATTCAACCCACGCACTCACACACGGATGGACGCAGACAAGGTTTTCAAGGCACTGGGCGACCCCACGCGGCGCAAGCTGCTCGACGCGCTGTACGAGCGCAATGGCCAGACGCTGGGCGAGCTGTGCGAGGACGTGGACATGGCCAGGCAGTCGGTCACCCAGCACCTGGGGCTCCTCGAAGAGGCCAACCTGGTCGCAACGGTGTGGCGCGGCCGCGAGAAGCTGCACTTCATCAACCCGGTGCCGCTGCACGAGGTCTACGAGCGGTGGGTGCGCAAATTCGAACGTCAGCGGCTAGGCCTGCTGCACGACCTGAAAAAGCAACTCGAAGGAGAGTAGCGATGACGCAAGAGAGAACGAGCTTCGTTTACGTGACCTACATCCGCTCCACGCCCCAGAAGGTGTTCGCCGCCATCACGCAGCCCGAGATCGCGCGCCAGTACTGGGGCCACGAGAACGTGTCCGACTGGAAGCCCGGCTCGAAGTGGGAGCACGTGCGCGCCAACGGCGAGCGCAGCGTCGGCGTGGTCGGCAAGGTGGTGGAAGTCACGCCGCCTTCGCGCCTGGTCATCACGTGGGCCAGCCCGTCGCAGGCCGACGACCCTGCGGCCTACAGCCGGGTGAGCTTCGACATAGCCGAATACGACGGCATGGTGAAGCTGACCGTCACCCACGACGAACTCCAGCCCGATAGCGCCATGGCCAAGGGCATCACGCGCGGCTGGCCGATCGTCCTCTCCAGCCTGAAGTCGCTGCTGGAAACGGGGCAGGGTATCGACGTCTTTGCGCAGCCCAGGTCGGGCGCCGTGGAGCGCTGCTCATGACGCAGCCGTACACGGGCGGTTGCGCGTGTGGTGCGGTGCGCTATTCGACGCGGCACGCCCCCATCTTCCAGAACCATTGCCAGTGCCGTGACTGCCAACGCCGCAGCGGCACCGGGCACGGCTCGTGGCTGACGTTCCCGGCGCGCGCCCAGATGGAGATCACCGGCGAAGCCTCGCACTGGGACGTGGCGGCCGACAGCGGCAACGTGAAGACGCACGCCTTCTGCCCCAGGTGCGGAACGCCCGTCTACTTGCGGTTTGCGGCGATGCCGGACCTGATCGCGGTGGCAGCGACCAGCCTGGACGAGCCGGGCCGCTTTGCGCCACACGCGCTGACGTACCGATCGCGCGGGTTGGCGTGGGACCGCATCGATCCCTCGCTGCAAGCATTCGACAGGATGCCCGGGTAGCGCCGGGGGGACTACTCCGTGTCCAGCTTGCGCCGTCCGGCCTTCACCTCCGAGCGGATCGCCTTGCCCTGCAGGCGGCGCTGCTTCGAGCCATAGGTGGGCTTGGTCGGCCGCCGCACCAGCTGCACGTGCGACGCGTCGTCGACGATTTCCTGCAGGCGCGCCAGCGCAGCCGCCTTGTTCTGCTCCTGGCTGCGTGCCGCCTGGGCCTTGATGACGAGCACACCCTCCTTCGTGACGCGCCGGCCTGGCAAGGCGAGCAACTTGTCCTTGACGGCCTGCGGCAGCGAAGACGCGCGGATGTCGAAGCGCAGGTGCACGGCGCTGGACACCTTGTTGACGTTCTGCCCGCCTGGCCCCTGGGCGCGCATGGCGGTGAACTCGACTTCGTCCTCGGGGACCACGGGCGGCATGGACGTACCATAACCTCATGTGCCGCAACATCAAGACCCTCTTCAACTTCGAGCCGCCGGCGACCGAGCTGGAGATCCGCGACGCGTCGCTGCAGTTCGTGCGCAAGCTCAGTGGCTTCAACGTGCCGTCGAAAGCCAACGAAGAGGCTTTCGAGCGGGCGATCGAGGAGATCGCCGCTTCGGCGCGCACGCTGATCCGTTCGCTGGTGACCAGTGCCGAGCCACGCACGCGCGAGGCTGAGGCTGCCAAGGCGCGCGAGCGATCCATCGCGCGCTTCGGCGAGAGGCGATGATCGGCTTGCGCCTACAGCCGACCTGCGCTGCCAGGGGTACTTTGGTGGAAAGACCAAGGAGACCCTCATGGCCCAGGACGCCATTGCCCTGCTGGAATCCGACCACCAGCGCCTCGAAAACCTCGTGAAGGAATTCAAGTCCGCCAGCGGCGACCGCGCTGCCAAGCTGGCGCTGGCGCAGATCATCTGCGCCGAGCTCACCTTGCACACGATGGTCGAGGAAGAAATCTTCTACCCGGCATTCGCGAAGGCGACGGGCAATGAAGAGATGGTCGAGCACGCGCTGAAGGAACACCAGCACGTGAAGGACCTCATCGCCAAGGTGCCCGAGGCCGAGAACCTCGAGGGCGCGATCGAAGCGATCTGGCACCACGTGCAGCACCACGTGGAAGAAGAGCGCCGGGAGATGTTCGCGAAGGCGAAGGCCAGCGGGATGGAACTGGCCACCGTGGGCGGGCGCATCCAGGTGCGCCGCGCCGAGGTGGCGGCTGCCATTCAGGAAGCCTGAAGCAGCGCGGCGATGGCCGCAAGGTGCTCGGGCTTGAGCGCCTGCGGCTTCACTTCGTCCTCCGCGGCGGTCTCGTCCTCGTGCCCCTGGATGGCGGCGCGCATCTCTTCCTCGCTGGCCCACGTGATGGTCTCGCCGCGCGGGCACAGGTGGCGCATCGTGTGGTACCAGTAGTAGCCGTCCACGCCGCCGAACAGCTTGTCGATGCCGGCCAGGTCGTTGGGCTTGATGCCGCGCTTTTGCAGGACGTCGTCGAGGACGGGGTGGGAGAGGATGTACGGCATGGGCAAGGATTCTATTTGCGCCGTTCGGGCATCGCCCAAAGCTTACCCTCCCGCGCACCCCTGGGGCTTGAGCACCCGCTCGGTCGACGCCGGGTACTTCTGCAATTTCGCCGCGGGCCGGCGCGGCCGCCGCACCAGTTCGCCGCCGCAGTTCGGGCAGGTGCCTTTCAGGCGCCGCGTCGCGCAGTCCTCGCAGAAAGTGCACTCGAAGGTGCAGATCATCGCGTCCGCGGCGTCGGGCGGAAGGTCCTTGTCGCAGCACTCGCAGTTGGGCCTGAGTTGGAGCATGCGTAGACAGTAGCGGGCCCGCGCGCGGCGCGCAAGGCCGGATCCGGACAAGCAGCAGGCGCTCCGCGCCGGCGCTAGACGAAAGGCGGCGCCAGCCCCTCGTTCGCCAGCACGCGCTGCACGGCGGTCCGCGCCAGCATGCGCTGCAGGTACGGGCCGAGGTGCGGGTAGTCGCGGGCACGGCGCTCGTTGGCGAAGTTGCGCGTCCAGCGGCACATGGTGAAGACGTACGCGTCCAGCGCGCCGAACTCCGGCCCCATGAACCACGGGCCGCCATGGCCCGCAAGGTGTGCATCCAGCTGCGCCAGCATGCCGGCCACCTTGCCTTCGGCGACGCGCCGCAGCGCGGCGGCCGCGGCTTCGTCGCCTTCGGCCACCCAGCGGTCCGGGTAGAAGTAGACGATCAGCGTCGTCTGCAGCGTGTTCGTCAACCACATCAGCCATTTGTAGAAGTGCGCGCGCTCGTCGGTGCCCACCGCGGGCGCCAGGCGCGCCACCGGGTGCCGGTCGCACAGGTGCAGCGCGATCGCCGCCGTCTCGTACAGCGTGAGTGCGCCGTCCTGCAGCACCGGCAACAGGCCGTTCGGGTTCAGGCGCAGGTACTCGGGGCGTTTGTGCGCGCACGTGGTGCGGTCGACGAGCACGCGCTCGTAGGGCACGCCCAGTTCCTCCAGGAGGATGTGGGGCACCATGGCAGCGGTGCTGGGGTAGTAGTGCAGCTGGATCATCGACCCGAATGTAATTCGTCGCCGTCCCCAATGGATGAGCCCGTAAGCCACGGATGACGCGCAGCGGTCGCGCCATCCTGCGCGGCACCGCCGCGGCAACGGGCATTCTCTGGGCCTGGCTTCGGAGCAAACCCATGTCGCTTTCCATGCAGTCGATCCACGAAGTTGCCAAGAAGCGCACACGGCGCGCCCGGGCCAACGTCGAACGCGCCGAGGCGCAGCTCAAGTCGGCCAACGAGACGCTGGAAAAGGCGATCCCGCAGGGTGACACCGAGCAGATCGAAGTGGCCCACATCGAAACGAAGCAGGCCGAGGAAGCTGTGTCCAAAGCCACGGGCGACCTGCAGGTCGTCGAGACCCTGCTGGAGCTGGAAGTGGCCAAGGCGGACGGCCCGCACGAAGCCAACGGCGAGGGCCTGAAGAGCCTCGTCAGGCTGTTGAACCGCGAACGCAAGACTTGACGCCCAGCCCGGGCATCCCGCCCGGGCTTGACGTCGTTCCATAATTCGATTAAATTCGAAATATGGAAGAACAAGACGTCGTCAAGTCCCTCGCCGCGCTGGCCCAGCCGATCCGGCTGCAGGTGTTCCGCTCGCTGGTGGTCGCCGGCACCGACGGCGCCACCCCGGGCGTGCTGGCCGAACTGCTGTCGCTGCCCGCCAGCAGCCTGTCGTTCCACCTGAAGGAGCTGGCCAACGCCGGCCTCGTCACGCAGGAGCGCATCAGCCGCAACCTCGTCTACCGCGTGGCGTTCGACCGCATGAACGGCCTGCTCGCCTACCTCACCGAAAACTGCTGCCAGGGACAAGGGTGCCTGGTGGAGTCCACCGCCTGCAACAACTGCTGAACCAGGAGACCGCCATGAAGCGCTTCCATGTGCACGTGCACGTCGACGACCTCGCGAAGAACATCGCCTTCTATTCGGCGATGTTCGACGCCCAACCGGCCAAGGTCGAGGCCGACTACGCCAAGTGGATGCTGGAGGACCCGCGCATCAACTTCGCCATCTCCAGCCGCGGCCGCAAGACCGGCGTGGGCCACCTGGGCATCCAGGTGGACAGCGAGGAAGAACTCGTCACGCTGAAGGACCAGGCCCAGAAGGCCGACCTGTCGCTCTTCGACGAAGGCAAGACCGCGTGCTGCTACGCGCGCAGCGACAAGTACTGGATCACCGATCCGCAGGGCGTGGCGTGGGAGCAGTTCCACACGCTGGGCGACATCCCGGTGTTCAACGGCGAACAGCCCGCCTCGTGCGGCAGCGGCGCGGGCAGCTCGTGCTGCGCCGAGGAGCCGGCCGCGAAGGCCGCGCCCGCCAAGGCCAGGGCCTGCTGCGCCTGAAGGAGCCGACGATGAGAAGCTGGTATCCCGGTTACCTGCCGCTCGCGGCGGGCGGCACCGTCTCGCTGGAGCCGCGCGATTGCGGCGTCCTGAAGGTCGGGCGCGGCAAGCTCTCCGTTGCCGACCGCCTGCTCGGCCCCGGCGAGGAATTGAACCTGTGGCGCGGCGAAGCGGTGCAGGTCGTCAACGTGGCCCACAGGACCACGGCGTTCTTCGCATGGGACGCGTGTCCGCAGCAGCCGACTTTGCGGCAGCGGGCCCGCCGCGCGCTCGCGCGCCTGGGCCGCTTCGTCAAAGGAAACCGGCACGCGCAGCTGGCCTCCTGCGGCAGCGGCTCGTGGTGCGTGCGCGCTTGAACGTCCTGTTCCTCTGCACGCACAACTCGGCCCGCAGCATCCTGGCCGAAGCCACGCTGAACCACATCGGGCAGGGCCGCTTCCGGGCATTCTCCGCGGGCAGCAGCCCGCGCGAGAACCAGCAGCCCAACCCGCTCGCGCTGCAAGTGTTGCGCGAGGCCGGCATCAGCACCGACGGGGCGCGCAGCAAGAACTGGGACGAGTTCGCCGCGCCCGGCGCGCCGCACATGGACCTGGTCATCACGGTGTGCGACAACGCGGCGGGCGAGGTGTGCCCCATCTGGCCCGGGCATCCGGCAACCGCGCATTGGGGCTACCCCGACCCATCGGAAGTGCAGGGCACGCCGGACGAGAGGCTGCATGCGTTTCGCACCACGCTGCTCGCCATCAAGGGCCGGCTCGAGCAGCTCGTGAGCTTGCCGCCGGCGAAGCTCGGCGCACTGGCGCTGCAGCAGGCCGCCCGCGAGCTTTCAGCAGGCCGCGCCGCGGGGCGTTGACTTCGCGGCGACGCGCGCCACAATCGGCCCCCACAAGCCTTCAAGGCAGGGGGAGGAAGCGATGCTGGTGTTCACCAATCGCACGGTCGAGGGCGGCGCGTTCTCCGCGGCCTTCGCACCGGGCGGCGAGCGGATCGCCGCCGCGCAGGTCAAGCCGTCCGGCGGCGGCTGGAAGCTGTCCGACGTCGACGACGACATCGACGAGAAGGACGCGCTCGACCGGCTGCTGCCCCTGTTCAGGGGCGACAAGCCGCTGCTGCTGTACGTGCACGGCAACAACAACACACCCGAGGCCTGCTTCGGCCGCCTGGCCGAACTCGAGGACCTGTACGGCTCGCGCGTCGAGGTGGTCGGCTTCTCGTGGCCTTCCGAAGGTTTCCTGTCGGACGGCTCGGCGCTGCCCGGGCTGTCGAAGAAGGGGGCGGGCGACGAGACCAGCCTGAAGGACGTCGACGAGGCGAACCGCACGGAAGGCGCCATCGCCTCCAAGATCCGCCGCTACCACCAGGCGCAGACCAACGGCAAGGATTCCATCGACGCTTTCGCGCGGACGATGCGCCTGCTGGGGACGGCGCGGCTGCATGCCAACGCGCAGCCCTACTCGATGGCGATCCACTCGCTGGGCAACCACATGTTCCAGTACTCGCTGCAGGTGGCCGGCGCGACGGAATCCGCGGGGACGGCGCACAACATCGTCATGCTCGCGCCCTGCGTGCGCGCCGCGTCGCACGCCGACTGGGTCACGCGCTTCCGCCCCAAGGGCCGCACCTACATCACCTACAACCAGGGCGACACGGTCCTGTTCGGCGCGTACATCGCCGACGGCGAGCAGATGAAGCTGGGCATGGACCCCGGCGCGGAGCTGGTGCGCTGGGAAGGCGTGCGCTACATCAGCTTCACCAACGCCGCGAACGGCGCCGGCGGCCACGGGTACTTCGTGAAGAACGTGAAGGGCAAGAAGAAGGAGCTGTTCAGGCGCATCTTCGGCTCGCAACGCGACTTCGAGCTCGCGGAGGAGCCGCGCGTGGTCTACCCGGTGGGCTGCGACGCGGATGGCTCCGTGTGCTACATGAACGCGCCGGACAAGCCCGATGCCGGCTGAAGCGCTCACGGTCGGGGGCGCCACCACGTGCGAAGTCGACGCACGCGAGCCCTGGAACGCCACGGGCGTGCTCGTCGAGCAAGGTGGTGTCTACGAAGTGACCGTGCTCGAGGTCACGGACTGGCGGGACAACACCGTGAAGGCCGACCCGCAGGAAGGCTGGACCGGGCCGGTGGCCAAGGTGCTCGGCTTTGCGTGCCGGGCGCTGGCCCGCGACCCCAGGTCGCCGATGTACGCACTGGTGGCGGCGCGCGGGCGCGAGGGCAAGCAGTTCACCTTCGTCGGGCGCCACGGCACCGTGACGGGTTCCTCCGCGCAGCCCGTGGAATTGCTGCTCTTCGCGAACGACTGGGCCGGGAAATACGACAACAACCACGGGCGCCTGAAGGCCGCGATCAAGCGGATCGCGTAGTTCAGCCGATCCGGCCTTCGGCGCGCAGCTGCTCGCCGATCCGCGCAATCCGCGCTTCGCCTTCCGCCAGCGCCTGCGCGCTCGTGTGCACGGAGTAGTAGCCCAGCACCAGCGGGTACGGGTGCTTCACCGCCGAGGCCACGGCGAAGCCCGCGTCGGTCTCCGCGATGAAGTCGATGGGTGCGTCGCATTCGGCGAACACCGCCAGCGTCTTCTCGAGCGGCTCGCCGCTCGCGTGCACCACGCCGTCGAACGCGTAGGCCCAGGCCACCGTGTGCCCCGGCGTCGGGGTGAAGGTCCAGCGCTGGCCCTTCTTCAGCTCGACGTACAGGTACGTCGCCGAGCCGGGCGCGGCGATCGGGCTGAACGCGCCGCCGTAGCGACCGAGCAGCACGCGGGCGGGGCCCACGCGCGGCACTTCATTCGGCGCGATGTATTGCGCATGCGGCTGTGCGTTCTCGAAGCGCGGCGGCATCGCCACCCACAGCTGCAGCCCGCGGCCGCGCGCCGTGCCGGTCATGCGGCCGGTGTGCCACGCGCCGCCCGAGGCGCGCATCCATTCCACGCCGCCGGCGGGCAGCACGCCCTGGCCGCCGATCGTGTCTTCGTACGCGAGCTCGCCTTCGAGCAGGAACGTGAGCGTGGCGATGCCCGAGTGCGGGTGCATCCCGAACATCGGCGCATTGGACGGGTCGACCTCGAAGCGGTCGAGGAAGACGAAGGGCTTGATGGACTCGCCGATGTCCGACGGGCTCACCAGCCGCACGACGGGGCCGTGCGCGCGGCCGCGCGTGCGCTGCGTGATCGGGCGCTGGATGTCCTCGAGGATGCGCTCCTCGCGGGCGGTGGCAGCGGCGTTCATGCGCGGGCCAGCGCCGGGGACGCGCTGCGGTTGTCGATGCTGAACCAGCCGGGGCCGAAGGCCGCGACCTGCAGCAGGCCGCCGGTGATGGCGACGTTCTTCATGAACATGATGAACTGCAGCTGGTCCGACAGCTGGTTGTGGAACAGCGCGGCGGCGGCCAGCGTGAACGCGCCCAGCACCAGCGCCGCGAGGCGCGTGCGGTAGCCGGCGAGCAGCATGGCGCCGCCCACCACTTCGACCAGCACGGCGATGGCGTAGCCGGCCTGGGGGAAGGGCGCGCCGGACGAAGCGATGTAGGCCTGCGTGCCCGCCGGGTCGGCGAGCTTGGCCACGCCGCTCAGGAGGAAGAGCGAAGCGAGGAGGAGGCGGCCGGCGAAGGGGGCTGCGCCGGGCAGTTGCGAAGAGCGTGTCATGGGGAGTCCTGTTCCATCGGGTTGGCGATGGATTGAATATAGGCAGGACAATCACCCGGAAAAAGAGGTCCAGGCGCGACACGGCGTTCTGCTGGCAGGACAATCCCGCGCCGCGAACGGGCTCAGAAGGTCGGCAGCTTCCCGAACAGCTCCGCCGCCCAGTCGACGAACGCCCGCGTCTTGGCGCTGAGGTGCCGGTTGGGCGGGTACACCACGTGCAGCGGAATCGGCGGGTGCTTCCACTCGGGCAGCACCTCCACCAGCTCGCCGCTGGCGATGAAAGGCGCGGCGGCGAAACGCGCCGTCTGCGAGATGCCCAGCCCGGCCTGCACGCCCGCGAGGTGCGAGTTGCTTTCGTTGACTGCGATGCGGCGCTTGGCGACGAACTCGATGCGTTCGCCGCCTCGCTCGAAGATCTCGGGGTAGAGCTGGCCGGTGCGCGGCGAGATGTACGCGATCATCATGTGGCCGTTTTCCAGCTCCTGCGGGTGCTGCGGCATGCCGTGCTGTGCGATGTAGGCCTTCGAGGCGACGGTGACGAGCTCGAGGTTGGCGATGCGGCGCGCCACCAGCGACTGTTCCGTGATCTCGCCGCCGCGGATCACGCAATCGACGTTCTCGCCGACCAGGTCCACCGGCCGGTCGCCCACGCCCAGCTCCAGCTGGATGTCGGGGTACCTGGCGAAGAAGGTGGGCAGCGCCGGGATCACCACCAGGCGCGCGAGCATCGCGCCCACGTCGACGCGCAGCCGCCCGCTGGGGTTGGCCCGCGCGTTGGTCATGCTCGCCTCGATGTCGTCGATGTCGTTGAGCACGCGCGACGTGCGTTCGTAATAGGCGGCGCCTTCGGGCGTGACCGTGACGCGGCGCGTCGTGCGATTGAGCAAGCGCACCTTCAGCCGTTCTTCCAGGCGCTGGACCAGCTTGGTCACCGAGCCCTTGGGCAGGCCCAGCGACGCCGAGGCCTTGGTGAAGCTGCCGGCTTCCACCACCCGGGCGAACACGCGCATCGATTGGATCTGGTCCATGGGCGGGATTGTTATGCGGACGGAAACAAAGAACTGGCAGTTAGCACCTTTATCCGCATGCCGCGAGTGCCTATATTCGCTCCCATGTCGAATCCCGTCCTTGCCTTTGCCGACACCTCCATCGAGGTGAAAGGCCGCGCGCTGCGTGTGCGCGTCTATGGCAAGCGCCGTGCCGGTGCGGCGGTTCCGCTCGTGGTGCATTTCCACGGCGGTGCGTTCGTGGACGGCGACCTGGAAAGCGGCGAGTGCATGGCGCAGCTGCTGGTGGAGGCGGGCGCGAACGTGGTGTCCGTCGCCTATCCGCTGGCACCCGAACACCGCTTCCCGGATGCCGTCGAAGCGGGTTACGCCGCGCTGGAGTGGACCTACAAGAACCGCGCGAAGCTCGCAGGCACCGGCGCGCCGGTCTACCTCGCCGGCGACGAAGCCGGTGGCAACCTCGCCGCTGCGATCGCGCTCGTCGCACGCGACCGTGCGCATCCGCCGCTGGCCGGCCAGATCCTCGTGGCGCCGATGCTCGACCCGTGCGTGGGCACCGCGTCGCTGCGCGAGTCCATGCCATGCGACACCACCGGCTGCAAGTGGGCCGAAGGCTGGCAACAGTATTTGCGCGGCCCGATGGACGCCGAGCATCCGTATGCCGTGCCGGGCAAGGCGACGCGCCTGGCGGGCCTGCCGCCTGCGCTCGTGCTCACCGGCTGCGACGACCCGATGCGCGACGAAGCGATGCAGTACGCCGACAGGCTTCGCGCCGCGGGCATCGAGGTGACCGGCGAGGTGCTGCGCAGCCAGACCGACTGGCCCGAGTCGCTGGCCGAGCGCAACCCCGACGAATGTCCCTGCGCGAGCGAGGTGCGCGAGCACCTGCGCGCGTTCTTCCAGCCCGCGCTGGCGCCCAGCGGCTGACACGCCGGCGACACGTCGCCGAAACCCCTTGTCTTGACCTTGACATCGTGTCAACCCGGAGAGTCCGGGCGACGCGAAGGACGAACTCATCCCGGAATCCCGAACCTGTAAGGAAGAAACCATGACCACCGAAAACAACAACAAGCTCTCCCGCGACCGGCGCCTGTGGGCCTCGGTCGGCGTGCTGACCACCGTCACCGCCATCGCCTCCGCCGTGGTGGCGCTCGCCGGGCCCAGGGCGCAAGCCAACGCGGGCGAGGCGCCGCCGGCGGTGCCCGTCTCCGTCGCGGCGGTGAGCGAATCCGACGTGAGCCTGTGGGACGAGTTCTCCGGCCGCCTCGAGGCGGTGGAGCGCGTCGAGGTGCGTTCGCGCGTCGCGGGCCAGGTGCAGTCGGTGCATTTCCGCGAAGGCATGCTGGTGGGCAAGGGCGACTTGCTGATCACGATCGACCCCGCGCCCTATGCCGCCGAAGTCACGCGCGCCGAGGCACAGGTCGCGGCCGCGCAGGCGCGCTCCACGCATGCGCAGAGCGACCATGCGCGCGCGCAGCGCCTGGCGGAAGACAAGGCCATCTCGCAGCGCGAATACGAAGACCGCCTGAACGCCATGCGCGAGGCCGACGCCAACCTGCGCGCGGCGCAGGCGCAGCTGGAACAGTCGCGCCTGAACCTGGGCTACACGCAGGTGCGCGCGCCCATCGCGGGCCGCATCGGCAAGATCGAGATCACCGCCGGCAACCTCGTGGCCGCGGGCCCGGGCGCGCCGGTGCTGACGACGCTGGTTTCGGTCAGTCCCATCTACGCCAGCTTCGACACCGACGAACAGGTCGTGGTCAAGGCGCTGGGCAACATGCGCGGCGGCGACAGCGCCCGAGCGGCCCTCGGGCGCATCCCCGTGCGCATGGGCACGTCCGCCAGCGACGACACGCCGATCGAAGGCCGGCTGCAGCTGATCGACAACCAGGTCGACGTGAAGAGCGGCACGATCCGCGTGCGCGCCACCTTCGACAACAAGGACGGCACGCTGATCCCCGGCCAGTTCGCGCGCATCCGCATGGGGCAGGCGCAGGCCACCCGCGCGCTGCTGGTGAACGAGCGCGCCGTCGGCACCGACCAGAACAAGAAGTTCGTGTGGGTCGTGGGCGCGGAAAACAAGGCCGAGTACCGCGAGGTCACGCTGGGTTCCAGCGCCGATGGCCTGCGCATCGTCAAGTCGGGCCTCAAGCCCGGTGAGCGCATCGTCGTCAACGGCCTGCAGCGCGTGCGCCCCGGCGCCTTGCTGCAGCCGCAGGTCGTCGAGATGAATGCGCGTGCGGCCGCACCGGCGGCCAAATCGTCGTGATGCGCGGCGCAATCGTGAAAGAACAACAATGAATCTGTCGAAATTCTTCATCGACCGGCCGATCTTCGCCGGCGTGCTGTCGCTGCTCACGTTCCTGGCGGGCCTCATCGCCGTGGGCGGGCTGCCGATCTCGGAATACCCGGAGGTCGTGCCGCCCTCGATCGTGGTGCGCGCGAACTACCCCGGCGCCAACCCCAAGGTGATCGCCGAAACAGTGGCCACGCCGCTGGAAGAAGCGATCAACGGCGTCGAAGGCATGCTCTACATGAGCAGCCAGGCCACCACCGACGGCCTGATGACGCTGAACGTCACCTTCAAGCTGGGCACCGACCCCGACAAGGCGCAGCAGCTGGTGCAGAACCGCGTCGCGCAGGCCGAGGCGCGCCTGCCCGAGGAGGTGCGGCGGCTGGGCCTGTCGACCGTGAAGGCCTCCACCGACATCACGATCGTGGTGCACCTGCTCTCGCCCAACAACCGCTACGACATGACGTACCTGCGCAACTATGCGTTGCTCAACGTCAAGGACCGGCTGGCGCGCGTGCCGGGCGTGGGCGACGTGCAGATCTTCGGCGCCGGCGACTACGCGATGCGCGTGTGGCTGGACCCGCAGAAGGTGGCGCAGCGCGGCCTGTCCGCCGGTGACGTCACGCGTGCGATCCGCGAACAGAACGTGCAAGCCGCCGCAGGCGTGGTCGGCGCTTCGCCGAACGCGAAGGACGTCGACCTGCAGCTGTCGATCAACGCGCAGGGCCGCCTGCAAAGCGAAGAGGAGTTCGGCGACATCATCGTCAAGTCGGCCTCGGACGGCGGCGTCACGCGCCTGCGCGACGTGGCCCGCATCGAGCTGGGCGCGGCCGGCTACTCGCTGCGTTCGCTCCTGGACAACAAGGAAGCCGTGGGCATCGGCGTCTTCGCCGCGCCCGGCTCCAACGCACTGGCGATCTCCGACGGCGTGCGCGCCGCCATGAAGGACCTGAACGCCGCCATGCCCGAAGGCGTGCAGTACGACATCGTCTATGACCCGACGCAGTTCGTGCGCTCGTCGATCGAGTCGGTGGTGCACACGCTGCTCGAGGCGATCGCGCTCGTGGTGCTGGTCGTCATCCTGTTCCTGCAGACCTGGCGCGCGTCGATCATCCCGCTCCTGGCCGTTCCCGTGTCCGTGGTCGGCACGTTTGCCGTGATGCACCTGTTCGGCTTCTCGATCAACGCGCTGAGCCTGTTCGGGCTGGTGCTGGCGATCGGCATCGTGGTCGACGATGCGATCGTGGTGGTGGAGAACGTCGAGCGCAACATCGAGGCGGGCCTGACGCCACGCGAGGCGACCTATCGCGCCATGCGCGAAGTGTCGGGCCCCATCATCGCGATCGCCCTGGTGCTGATCGCCGTGTTCGTGCCGCTGGCCTTCATCAGCGGCCTGACGGGCCAGTTCTACCGGCAGTTCGCGCTGACCATCGCGATGTCCACGGTGATCTCGGCGGTGAATTCGCTGACGCTGTCGCCTGCGCTGGCCGCCATCCTGC
The DNA here is from genome assembly GCF_037572775.1 of Ramlibacter sp. PS4R-6. Taxonomy (NCBI): domain Bacteria; kingdom Pseudomonadati; phylum Pseudomonadota; class Betaproteobacteria; order Burkholderiales; family Comamonadaceae; genus Ramlibacter; species Ramlibacter sp. PS4R-6. The sequence goes on from NZ_JBBHKA010000001.1 coordinate 1,729,691, forward strand.
TCAAGGGCCACGACGAGCCCAAGGACGCGTTGACCCGCTGGATGGACCGCACCTTCGGCCGCTTCTTCGCCTGGTTCAACCGCATGTTCGGCCGTGCCGGCGTGGGCTACACGCAGGGTGTGACGCGCGCGGTGTCGCGCAAGGCGCTGATGCTGGGCGTCTACGCGGTGCTCGCGCTGGCGACGCTCGGCCTGTTCAAGCTGGTGCCCAGCGGCTTCGTGCCGGCGCAGGACAAGCAGTACCTGATCGGCTTCGCGCAGCTGCCCGACGGCGCCACGCTGGACCGCACCGAGGACGTGATCCGCCGCATGAGCGACATCACGCTCAAGCAGCCGGGCATCGAGCACGCCGTGGCCTTCCCGGGCCTGTCGATCAACGGCTTCACCAACAGCTCCAACGCCGGCATCGTCTTTGCCACGCTCAAGCCCTTCGACGAGCGCAAGGGTGCGGAGCTGAGCGTCGGCGCCATCGCGCAGCAGCTGAACATGAAGTACGGCCAGATCCAGGACGCTTTCGTGATGATGTTCCCGCCGCCGCCCGTGCAGGGCCTGGGCACCACCGGCGGCTTCAAGCTGCAGCTGGAAGACCGCGGCTCGCTCGGCTACGAAGCGCTGGACGGCGCGCTCAAGGCCTTCATGGCCAAGGCCTACCAGACGCCCGAGCTCGCGGGCCTGTTCTCCAGCTTCCAGCTGAACGTGCCGCAGCTGTACGCCAACATCGACCGCACCAAGGCGCGCCAGCTCGGCGTGCCGGTGACGGAAGTGTTCGACACGATGCAGACCTACCTGGGCAGCGTGTACGTGAACGACTTCAACAAGTTCGGCCGCACCTACTCCGTGCGCGTGCAGGCCGACGCGCCGTTCCGCGCGCGTGCCGACGACATCGGCCAGCTCAAGGTTCGCTCCAGCACCGGCGAGATGGTGCCGCTGGCGGCGCTGATGACCGTGAACCCGAGCTTCGGCCCCGAGCGTGCGATGCGCTACAACGCCTACCTCTCGGCCGACATCAATGGCGGCCCCGCGCCCGGCTTCTCGTCGGGCCAGGCCCAGGACGCGGTCAAGCGCATCGCCGCCGAAACCTTGCCCAAGGGCATCGCCTTCGAATGGACCGAGCTGACCTACCAGGAAATCCTGGCGGGCAACTCCGCGGTGTGGGTGTTCCCGCTGGCGATCCTGCTGGTGTTCCTGGTGCTGGCCGCGCAATACGAGAGCCTGACGCTGCCGCTGGCCATCGTGCTGATCGTGCCCATGGGCATCCTCGCGGCGATGACCGGTGTGTGGCTCTCGCGCGGCGACAACAACGTCTTCACGCAGATCGGGCTGATGGTCTTGGTGGGCTTGTCGGCGAAGAACGCGATCCTGATCGTGGAGTTCGCGCGCGAGCTGGAGTTCGCCGGCCGCGCGCCGGTCCAGGCGGCGATCGAAGCGGCCCGCCTGCGCCTGCGCCCGATCCTGATGACGTCGATGGCGTTCGTGATGGGCGTGCTGCCGCTGGTGCTGAGCACGGGTGCCGGCTCGGAGATGCGCCGCGCGATGGGCATCGCGGTGTTCTCCGGAATGATCGGCGTGACGGCCTTCGGCCTGTTCCTCACGCCGGTGTTCTACGTGGCGCTGCGCAAGCTCACCGGCAACCGCCCGCTCAAGCTGCACGGCGAAGTGCCGCACGCCGAAGCGTTCGCGCATCCCGATTTCGGCGGCGGCGCGAACGCGCGCCCCGTGGCCGCCGCGCCCCTGAAAGGCATCGAATGATGAACAAGAAACTGTTTGCCCCCACGCTGCTGCTTTCCGCGCTGGTGCTCGCGGGCTGCGCGTCGATCCCCGACGCGCCGGCGCAGCCGCCGGTGCCCGCGCAATTCCGCGAAAGCGCCGAACGTTGGCTCGCCTCCGCACCCGCCGAAGCGCAGGAGCGTGGCGCCTGGTGGAAGTCGTTCCAGGACCCGGTGCTCGACTCGCTGGTCGAGCGCGCGGGCTCGGCCAACACGACGATCCAGCAGGCCGCCGCGCGCCTGGCGCAGGCACGCGCGATTGCTCGCGACGTGGACGCCAACCGCTACCCGCAAGTCGGCATCGGCGCAGGCGCCGCGCGCCAGGCCGGCGCGAGCACGGCCAACGGCATGACGCCGGCGACGATCACGACCGCCGGTGCGAGCCTGTCGTACGAAGTCGACCTGTTCGGCAAGCTGGCGAAGGCCAGCAACGCCGCTTCGCTCGATGCGAAGTCGCGCGAGGCGCTGCTGCAAAGCACGCGGCTGCTGGTGCAATCGCAAACGGCGCAAACCTACCTCGCGCTGCGTGCCGTCGACGAAGACCGCGCGATCATGCGCGCGACGGTGCAGGCTTACGAGGGCACGCTGCGCCTGACGCAGCGGCGCCAGCAGGCCGGCGACATCGCCGAGCTGGACGTGGCCCGTGTCGAAACCGAACTCGCCTCGACGCAATCGGAAGCGCTGGCGCTCGACCGGCGCCGCGCCGAGCTGGAGCATGAACTCGCCGTCCTCGTCGGCGAGGCGGCCGCGCACTTCCAGCTGCCCGAGCGCGAATGGACCACGGCGCTGCCGCGCATCCCCGCGGGCGTGCCGGCGACCGTGCTGGCACGGCGCCCCGACGTGTCGGCCGCGCAATCGCAGATCCTCGCCGCGCAGGCGCGCGTGGGCGTGGCGCGGACCGCATGGCTGCCCGACATCTCGCTCACGGCGAACGGCGGTTACGCGTCGCCGGAACTGGGCGACCTGTTCAAGTGGTCCGCGCGCGCCTGGGGCGTGGGCGCGCTGCTGTCGCTGCCGATCTTCGACGGCGGGCGGCGCGAGGCTGGTATCCAGTCCGCCAACGCGCAGCTCGACGGTGCGGCCGCCGCTTACCGCGAGCAGGTGCTGGTGGCGTTCAAGGAGGTGGAGGACCAGCTGTCGGGCCTGCGGCTGCTGGACGAGCAGTCGCAGGTGCAGGCACGCGCCGTGTCGTCCGCGGCTCGCGCGACGCAGCTGTCGGAATCGCGTTACCGCAACGGCCTGGACAGCCAGCTGGAGCTGCTGGATGCGCGCCGCAGCGAACTGCGCAACCGGCGCGCGGCCTTGCAGGTGAAAGCCAGCCAGTACCAGGCCACGGTGGGCCTGATCCGCGCGCTGGGCGGCGGCTGGGGGGTGTGATCAGTGGACGGTGACCGCCTCCACGGCGGGCATCGCCAGCTCGCGGCCGACCATGGCGCGCGCGAACAGGTAGTTGTCGCGGGCTCTGTCGCCCAGGCCGTCCAGGTCCACGTGGCCCTGGGGGTCGCAGGGAAAGGCGAAACCGCGGCCGCTGTTGAACAGCGAGCGGTAGCAAAGCTGGAAGGAGTGGGCGGTGGGGGTGGGGGCCATTTTTGCGTCTCCGGGCGCGGTGCGCCATGGCCGTATTTATCGTCGCCGCCGGGTGCGGACCCTTAGGGCGCGTTCGCATCGGCCTTAGGGGGTTTGCCTAGGCTTCCCCTCCCGGCGCATACTGCGCCTGCCCCGCCCCAGGCGACGGGCGCGGCGTTCCCAACAACAGTCGCCGACGAGAGGACCAGCATGGACAGGAGACATGTTCAGCGCGGCCTCGGCGCCCTTGCGTTGTTCGCGCTGAGTGCAGCCGCAATCGCCCAATCAGGTCTTACCTTCAAGAGCTCGTGCATGGGCGTGGGCGCCAGCCCGCCCGAAGCCCTCGCGGGGCGCGAGGGGCAGACGTTCTCGGTCGGGAACTACGTCTGCAACGCCGAGAGCGGGCCGCTCGAGGGCGCCACCTTCACGGGCTCCAACATCTGGCACTGGAACAGCGGCAACGCCACCTTCGTGTCGGGCAACGGCGTCGCGCGCAAGCCCGGCGCGCAGGCGGTCTACGAGACCACCACCGGAAAGATGAAACTGCTCATGAACGGCAACCAGGTGGTCGGCTTCGAAGGCGAGGGCAAGGGCATCTACCGCGTCGCCACCGGCTCGGCCGCCGCGCTGGAAGGCAAGACCGTCAGCTACAAGTTCAAGTCCACCGGGCCCGGGCGGTTCGAGGTCGTGTCGACGGTCGACTGAGGCGGTGCGTCAGTGGGTGCGGCAGGCGCGCAGGGTCTCGCGGCGCATCTCCTTGTCACCCTGCAGCGTCACCACCTCGACCTCGCTGCATTCGACATCGAGCTTGCGCAGTTCCTTCGTGCGCACCACGTAGCCCTGCGGGTCGATGCCGTTGGACTCGCCGTAGATCAGCGCGAGCAGCACGACGCGGTCGCGGAACTGCTTCGCTTCCGGCGAGTCCAGCCATTCCGCGGCTAGCGCCGGCAGCGCCAGCGCGAGCGCGCTACCAAGGATCCACGAAGCGCGCACGCGCCTTCCTTTCGGCCTTTGCGGCCTGAAGGCCGCGCACCAGCCACGCGCGCGTCTCGGCAGGGTCGATCACCGCGTCGATCTCCAGCGTCTGCGCCATGTTCATGGCCTCGCCGTTCGCGTATTGCTGCGCGACGAGCTTGTCGAAGAGCGCATCGCGCTCGGCGCCGGCCCCGGCCGCATCGAGCTCCTTGCGGAAGCCCAGGCGCACCGCGCCTTCCAGCCCCATCGCACCGAACTCGCCCGTGGGCCACGCCACGGTGAACACGGGCGCGTCGAAGCCGCCCGCGGTCATCGCCTGCGCGCCCAGGCCGTAACCCTTGCGCGTGACGACGGCGAAGAAGGGCACCGACAGTTGCGCCGCCACCACGAACATGCGGCTGGCGTGGCGCACCTGCGCCTGCGCCTCGATGTCGGGGCCGACCATGTAGCCGGGCGTGTCGGTGAGCGACACCAGGGGCAGGCCGTGCGCGTCGCACAGCTGCATGAAGCGCGCGGCCTTGTCGGCGCCCTCGGGGTCGATCGCGCCGCCCAGGTGCTGCGGGTCGTTGGCAAGCACGCCCACCGGGCGGCCTTCGATGCGCGCGAGGGCGGTGACCATGCCGCGCCCGAAGCCGCGGCGCAGCTCCAGCACCGAACCGGTGTCGAACAGGCCGTGCAGCACGTCGCGCATCTCGTAGACGCGCAGGCGGTTCTCGGGCACGGCGTTGCGCAGCAGCTCCTGCTGCGCGCAGGCCCAGCCGGCGATGGGGCCCTGGAAGTAGGAGAGGTAGCGCTTGGCGACGGCCACCGCTTCGGCCTCGTCCTTCACCAGCACGTCGATCACGCCGTTGCGCGATTGCACGTCGCTGGGCCCGACCTCCTCGGGCTTGAAGACGCCCAGGCCGCCGCCTTCGATCATCGCGGGCCCGCCCATGCCGATGTTGCTGGCCTGCGTGGCGATGATCACGTCGCAGCAGCCGAGGAGCGCGGCGTTGCCCGCGAAGCAGCGGCCGTGCACGATGCCGACGACGGGCACGCGGCCCGACAGTGCCGCGAACTGCGAGAAGGTGTGGTTGTTCAGGCCCGCGACCACCGGCATGTCGACGTCGCCGGGCCGCCCGCCACCGCCTTCCGCGAACAGCACCAAGGGCAGCTTCAGCCGGTGCGCCAGCGCCAGCATGCGATCCTTCTTGTGGTGGTTGCGCATGCCTTGCGTGCCGGCGAGCACGGTGTAGTCATACGCCATCACCACGCAGCGCGAGGCCTCCGGCCCGAAGTCCTTCGCATTGACGGTCGCGATGCCCGTGACCAGGCCGTCCGCCGGCGTGTTGGCCACCAGGTCTTCCATCGAGCGGCGGCGCGACTGCGCGGCCACCGCCAGTGCTCCGTATTCGATGAAGCTGCCGGCGTCGCACAGGTCCGCGACGTTCTCGCGCGCGGTGCGGCCGCCTTGTGCGTGGCGCTTGGCGACGGCTTCCGTGCGGTTGGCGTCCAGCGTGAAGGCGTGGCGGTCGATGACGCGCTGCAGGTCGGGGCGGATGGCCGCGGGATCGTTCGCCGTCTTGCTCGCTTCCACGGCGCCGGCCGCAGCGGCGGGTTCCAGCAGCGCCAGCAGCGCGCCTTCCTCGACCATGTCGCCGGCGGCCACGCGCCACTCGCGCACGCGCGTGCCCTGCGGCAGCGGCACCACGTGCTCCATCTTCATGGCCTCGAGGACGAGGGCGGGTTCCAGTTCGACGACGCGCGCCGCCATGGGGGCGCGGATTTCGCTGGACGAGGGCGGCTTGCGGGACATAAGTCCCGCTATTTCAGCAGAAAGTGACGGCGCAACGCTGTCACCCCGGCGCAGGCCGGGGCCCGGTGTCTTCTACGCAGTCACCTTCACGCGGGCCGCTGCGCGCCGAACCCGATCGCCGAGGCGATGCTCGACATGATCGATGCGCGCGCCGGCTCGAGCGGCCGGTCCTTCAGCCCCAGCTCCACGCGCAGGCCTTCGATCAGCTCCGAGACACCCGGCTCGGACATCATCGAGAAGTGCGAACCGCCCACCTCGGTGACGCGGATGGCGCCGTGCACGTGCTGCTCCCAGCCCAGCGTGCGGCCGGCCGCGAGGTACTGCATCTCGGCCTCGGTGGCGCGGAACAGCACGACGTCGCCGTCGTAGGCCGCCGGCGTGTAGCGCGATTGCGCCTCGACGAAGTTGCGGAACAGGTGGTGCTCGACCAGTTCCGGCGGCAGCGGCTCGCCGCGTGCGAGGCGTTCGAGCGCCTGCGCGTATTCGTTGTCGCCCTGCTTGCCCTTGCGGCGGCGCTCGCGCCAGTCCATCACGAAGGCCCAGGACCAGTGCCGCGCCAGCCAGAGCTTCTTCCACGCCGGCACCGGCGTGCGCGCCGCGACCGGCGCCAGCGTGTCGATCATCGCCAGCAGCGTCACCTGCGCGCCGTCACGCTTGAGCTGCTGCGCCATCTCCAGCGCGATCACGCCGCCCGCGGAATACCCCGCCAACTGGTACGGCCCACGCGGCTGCACCGTGCGGATCGCCTCGACGTACTGCCTCGCCATCTCCTCGACCGACTTCAGCGGCTGCAGGCGGCCGTCCACGCCTTGCGCCTGCAGGCCGTAGAAGGGCTGGTCCGCGCCGAGGCGGTCGGAGATGACCTTGAAGTTGAGCACGTTGCCGCCCGCGCCGTGCACGCAGAAGAGCGGCGCGCGCTCGGCGCTGCCCTTGCAGATGGCCACCAGCGGCGACCATGAGCGCGTGACCAGCGGGATCACGTTGGACTTGCGCGTGGGTTCCGCCGACGCCAGCGGGATGTTCGCGTGCTGTGCCACCAGCGCGGCCAGCGCGCCCAGCGTCGGCGCCTGGAACAGCGTGGCCAGCGGCAGGTCCACGCTGTATTGCTTGCGGATGCGCGCGAACAGGCGCACCGCAGCCAGCGAATGCCCGCCGAGCGCGAAGAAGTCGTCGTCGGGCGCCACGTCGTCCACGCCGAGCAGCTCGCGCCAGACGTCGGCCAGCAGGGCTTCGACCGGGTTGAGCGTGCTTGCCGATGCAGACGCGGAAGCCTTGGCGCGCGCCTGCGGCTTGGGCGTGGCTTGCGCGAGCACGCGCGCCAGCGCATCGAGGTCGATCGACGATACGACGAGGTCGCGCGCGCCGCCGCCGAGGATGCGTTCGAACAGGGCCGGCGCGTCCTCGCCGCGGATGCCGCAGGCGAGCATCAGGTCGGTCAGGCTCGCTTCGCGCTGCGCGGCGTGGCTGGACACGGCCTCCGGTTGCACGGGCCGCAGCGAGAAACCTTCGAAGGTCGCCAGCGGCTTGCCGGTTTCGGTCGACAGTGCGACGTCGAAGGTGGCGAGCCGTTCACCGGCGGCGCTGCGCAGCTTCACGGTGCTCGCGATGCGCGGCGGCAGCGGGGCGGCGATGCGGATGCGGTCGACCGACAGCGGCACGAAAAGCTGCCCGGCGCGCTTGTTGGCGTCCAGCAGGTGCAGGCCGAAGGTCGCGGCCATGTCGGTCAGCGCGGGGTGCACGGCCCAGGTGCGCACGTCGTCGTGGAAATTCGGCGCGAGCTCCAGGTGCGCCTGCGCGCGGCCCGTGCCCAGCTGCATGCGCGTGAGGTTGCGCCAGCGCTCGCCGAAGTCGACGGCGCCGTCCTGCGGGATCACGCCCGGCTGCCAGCCGGTGGCGGGCACGCTCGCGCCGTGCGCCAGCTCGCCGAGGAACACGGCGGTGGTGGCGTGCGCATGCTCCAGCCATTCGCCGCTGGTGGCGGCGCGGCTGCGCACGGTGAATTCGTACGCCGTGCCGGTGCGGCGCAACTCCGTTCGCACGACGCGCGTCTCGCCCGGCTCGAACACCATCGCCTCCTCGAAGGACAGCGAGCGGATCTCGACGGCGGCGCGCGGGTGCAGCGCCATCATCGCGGCGCGGGCGATCTCGATGTAGGCCGTGCCCGGCAGCACCGCGCGGCCGCCGACGCGGTGTTCGCGCAGCACCCACAGCTTGTTGCTGTCGTAGGCGGCCTCGAAGGTGGCGCCGCCTTCGCTGTCCACCTGCACACCCAATAGCGGGTGCGAAGCCAGGCCCGCCTCGGCGGCGACCTCGTGGCCGTAGGCGCGCGCGGCCATGCCGCGGTCGCCCCAGATACCCCAGCGGATCGCCAGGCCGTCGTCGCGCGACGCGGCCAGCGCGTCCAGGAAGGCATTCGCGGCCACGTAGTCCACCTGCCCCGCGCCGCCCAGCAGGACGCTGGTGGAGGAGAACACGGCGAACACGTCGAGGTCGCCGGGCGGCAGCAGTTCGTGCAGCACCTGCGCGCCGGCCGCCTTCGCGCCGATCACGCGTTCGATGCTCTCGGGCGTCTTGGTGGCGATGGGCGCGTCTTCCAGCACCCCGGCCGCATGGAACACGCCGTTGATCGTGCCGAAGCGCGCGCGGCACTCGCCGATCACGCGCGTCATGGCGCGGCGGTCGGCGACGTCGGCGGACAGCGCCAGCACTTGCGCGCCTTGTGCTTCGAGCGCGAGCAGGCGGCGCACCAGGCGCACGTCGCGGGAATGGTCGCCGCTGGCGGCCAGGGCCGGCCAGCTGGCGCGCGGGGGCAGCGCGCGGCGGCCGACGAGGGCCAGTCGCGCCTTCTTCTCTTTTGCGAGCCACGCGGCGAGGTCGAGCCCGATGTCGCCGAAGCCGCCGGTGATGAGGTACACACCTCGTTCGCGCACGAGGGCCTGGCCCGCCGGTTGCGGCGCGGCGCCGAGCTGCTGCGCGAATCGTTCGCCGCCCCGGTAGGCGACGAGGTCGGGGCCTTGCGGCTGCACCGCTTCGCGCACGATGGCGGCGGCTGCGCCGGAGGGGTTCAGTTCGGACTGCGCGAAGTCGATGAGGCGCGCGGTGACCTGCGGCAGCTCGCGCGGGATCACGCGGCACGGGCCGATGGCGAGCGCGCGCTCGGCATGCGGCACGGCCTCGCCGCGCACGGACACCGTGCCCGCGCTCACCACGATGAGCTGCAGGGCATGCGACACGTCGGCTTCCTGCAGCGCGCGCGCGAGGTGCACGAGGCTGTCGAAGGCCAGTGCGCGGTCGCCGGCCTGCGCATGCACGGCGCCGGGGACCGTCTCCAGCGCCCACAGGTGCACGATGCGTGCCGGCAGGCGCTGCTGCTCTTCGAGCATGCGCAGCAGCTGCGTGTAGGGGTCGGCCTGCGCCGGCGCCATGGTGAAGCTGCCGTCACGGAAGGCCTCGAAGGCTTCGCCGCGGCGCACGAGCGTCACGCGGGCACGCGCCGCCGCGGCTTGCGCGACGACCTCTTCGGTCAGCTGCGCATCGGTGCCGAAGACCAGCCAGTCCTCGCCGTCCTTCGCGGTGGCGGCGGCCAGCGGCGAGGGTGTCCATTGCGGCACGCGGAACCAGTCGGCGGGCGCGGGCAAGCGCTCCAGCGCGGGGCGCTTGGCCACGGGCGCTGCGGGTTGCGCGGCTTCCGTCGTGCGGATGCCGGGCTCGATCCAGTAGCGCTGGTGGTCGAAGGCGTACGTGGGCAGCGGCGTGCGGCGGGGTTTGCCCGGGCCGCGCAGCGCCTGCCAGTCGGGCGCGAGGCCGCGCGTCCACAGCGCGCCGGCCGAGGTGAGCATGAGCGCGAGGTCGGCATTCGGCTCCTGCGCCTTGCAGGTGGAGGCCAGCACCATGCGCTGCGCGCCCAGCTGGTTCTGACGTGCGAGCGCCGACAGGCCCTGGCCGGGCCCGACCTCGATGAGGATGGCGTCGGGCATGTCCTTCACCAGCGACAAGCCATCGGCGAAGCGCACCGGCTGGCGCAGGTGGCGCACCCAGTACTCGGGGTCGGCGATGAGCTGCGCATCGGCCCAGCCGCCCGTCACGTTGGAGATGAAAGGCAGTTGCGGCGCGGCGAAGCGCATGCGCGCGACGCGCTCGCGGAAGCTGCCCAGCACGCCGTCGAGCAGGCGCGAATGCGCGGCCACGTCGATGTGCAGGCGGCGCGGCTCCAGGCCACGCTCCTTGAGTTTCGCCTCCAGTTGCGCGATGGCGTCCAGCGAGCCGGACGCGATGCACAGGTCGGGCGCGTTGACGGCGGCCACGTCCAGCGGCAGGCCTTCCATCGCCGCGCGCAGCTCCGCTTCGTCGAGGTCGACCGAGAGCATGGCACCTGCGGGTGCCTGCTCGAACAGCTGCCCGCGCAAGGTCACGATGGCCAGCGCGTCGGCCAGCGACATCGCGCCCGCCAGGCAGGCGGCCGCGTACTCACCGGCGCTGTGGCCGACGACGGCCGCGGGCTTCACGCCCCAGCTCGCCCACAGCTTCGCGATGGCGTATTCGAGGATGAAGAGCGCGGGGATGGCGTAGCGGGGCTTTTGCAGCGTGCGCGCCGCCTGCTCGTCGCCCAGCGCGAACATGACGGTGCGCAGGTCGGCCGGCGCATCGGCCGGCAGCTGCGCGAAGCACTCGTCCACCGCTGTCGCGAAGGCCGGCTGCGACAGCAGCTCGCGCCCCGCGCCGGGGTAGTGCGCGCCGCCGCCGGGGAACATGAAGACCACGCGCGGCGTGTCGCTGCCCGCTTTCGAGACCACGCTGCGCGCATGCGACTTGGCCTGCAGCACGGCGCGCAGCTCGTCCACGTCCCTCGCGACGGCGACCATGCGGTGCTCGAACTCGCGGCGCCCGGCTTGCAGCGTGTACGCCGCGTCGGCCAGGTCGAAGCCGGGCGGCGGCCCGGCGAGGAACTCGACCCACTTCGCCTTCAGCCCGTCCAGCGAGGAGGGCGTGCGGGCGGAGAAGGTGAAGACCTGCGGTTGGTCCAGGCTCGTGCGCGTCGCCTTCGCGATCGGCGACTCCTCGACGATCACGTGCGCGTTGGTGCCGCCCACGCCCAGTGAGTTGACGCCGGCGCGGCGCGGCGTCGCACCGCGCTCCCAGGGCTTGGCCTGCGCCATCACCTGGAACGGCGTCTGCTCGATGCCCATGCGTGAGTTCGCGCGCGAGAAATTCAGCGACGGCGGGATCAGCCCGTGCCGCATCGCCAGCACCACCTTGATCAGCGACGCCGTTCCGGCGGCCGTGTCCAGGTGGCCGATGTTGGTCTTGATCGAGCCGATGCCGCAGAAGCCCTTGCCGCCGGCGCCGTACGCCTGCGAGAGGGCTGCGATCTCGATGGGGTCGCCCACCGGTGTGCCTGTGCCGTGCGCCTCGACGTAGCTGACCGTGCCCGGCTCGACGCCTGCGACAGCGAGCGCCTCGGCGGCGGCCGCGGCCTGCCCGTCGACGCTGGGCGCGAGGTAACCCGCCTTGCCGTAGCCGTCGTTGTTGACGGCCGAGCCGCGGATCAGCGCGTAGATGTTGTCGCCGTCGCGCAGCGCGTCTTCCGCGCGGCGCAGCACGACCACGGCGGCGCCGCTGCCAAAAATCGTGCCTTGCGCTTCATCGTCGAACGCGCGGCAATGCCCGTCGGGCGAGAGGATCTCGCCTTCGGCATAGCGGTAGCCCTGGCGGTGCGGCAGGTCGATGCTCACGCCGCCGGCCAGCGCCATGTCGCATTCGCCGGACAGCAGGCTCTGCGCCGCCACGTGCACGGCGACCAGCGAGGTCGAGCACGCCGTCTGCACCGACATGCTCGGCCCCTTCAGGTCGAGCAGGTACGACACGCGCGTGCACAGGAAGTCCTTGTCGTTGCCGGTATGCCGCAGCAGGAACAGGCCCATGGACTTCACCAGCTGCGGGTTCGTCAGCAGGTTGTAGCTCATGTACGCCTGCATGCCGCAGCCGCCGAACACGCCGATGGAGCCGCCGAATTTCTCGGGCGCGTGGCCCGCATCCTCCAGAGCTTCCCAGCAGCACTCGAGGAAGTGGCGGTGCTGCGGGTCGAGCACCGCGGCGTCCTTCTTCGAGAAGCCGAAGAAGTCGGCGTCGAACATTTCCATGTCCGGCAGCACCAGCGACGCCTTCACGTAATTGGGGTCGGCGAGCTCGGCGTCGGCCACGCCGTTCGCGCGCAGCTCGTCGTCGGTGAGCCATTGCGCGGCTTCCTTGCCGCCCGCGAGCAGGCGCCACAGTTCGGCCGGCGTGCGCGCGGAGGGGAAGCGGCCGGCGATGCCGACGATGGCGATGCTGCCGGGCTCGACGCTGGACTTCTCGTCGTTCATGGGCACCTCATGCCGGTGTGTTGGCGCCGGCGGCGCGCGATCGCATCATCCGGCGCGCCTGCGCACGGGCCAGGCCATCGTTGACCGCATGGGCCTGCGGCTCGCCGCCGCCCAGGTGGGCCGCCAGCGCCTTGATCGTGGGCAGCCGGAACATGTCGGTGATCGACACCTCGCGCCCGCACGCTTCGCGCAGGCGCCGCTGCACCTGCACGACCAGGAGCGAATGGCCGCCCAGGTCGAAGAAGTTGTCGGTGGTGCCCACCTGCGGCAGGCCCAGCACGTCTTGCCAGATGGCGGCAATCGTCTTTTCCAGCTCGCTGTTGGGCGTGCTGGTCGTCGGCGGCAGCACGGCGATGACCGCGTTCGGTTCGGGCAGGGCCTTGCGGTCCACCTTGCCGTTGGGCGTGCTGGGGAAGGCGGGCAGCACCAGCACGGCCTGCGGCACCATGATCTCGGGCAGCTCCTTCGCGATGCCCGCGCGCAGCGCATCGGCTTCGAGCCGCGCGTTCGCCTGCGCCGTGACATAGCCGAGCAGCCGCTTCTCGCCCGAGGCGTCGTCGCGCGCGATCACGACCGCGTCCTTCACGCCCGGGAGTTTCGCGAGCACGCTCTCGATCTCGCCGAGCTCGATGCGGTGGCCGCGGATCTTCACCTGGTGGTCGATGCGGCCGAGGAAGTCGATCGTGCCGTCGGCGCGGAAGCGCACCAGGTCGCCGGTGCGATACCAGCGCGCACCTTGTTCATCCGTGACGAAACGCTCGGCGGTGAGCTCGGGGCGCCCGTGGTAGCCACGGGTCACGCCGTCGCCGCCGATCCAGAGTTCGCCGGGAACGAGCGCCGGGCAGTCGTGGCCGCCGGCGTTCACCACGCGCAGCTGCGTGTTGGCGATGGGCGTGCCCAGCGGCACGAAGTCGCCCACTTCCTTCAGCTCGCACGTGGTCGACCAGATGGTCGTTTCCGTCGGGCCGTACATGTTGATCAACTGGCCGGGCACCAGCGCGCGCAGGTCCTTCGCCAGTTTCAGCGGCAAGGCTTCGCCGCCGACCATGAGCGCCTGGAGCTTGGAGAGCGCCGCGCGGCCGGGTGCGTCGGCGACCAGCATCGAGGCCATCGATGGCGTGCACTGCAGGTGCGTGACGTCGCGCGCCAGCACCTGCTCGGCCGCCGAGACGCGCTGCGTCGCCGGCTGCATCTCGCGCGCGGCGTCCATCAGCGCCTTCAGGTGCTGCAGGTGGTCCAGCACGGTTTGCGTCGCGATGCCGAAGTCGACCAGGCAGGCGATCTCGTCCACGCCCGCGTCGCGCAGCTTGCCGACCATCGCCAGGCAGCGCTCCTGCGTGCCGAAGAGGGCGCTGGTGCCGTAGTAGCGGTTGAAGGCGTGCTCCAGCAGCGCGTCGGTCTCTTCCTCGGTCAGCGGCGCCTGCTCCATGATCTCGACGGGGTTCTTGCCGTCCTGCGCCGCGCGCTGCACGAAGGTGGGGAAGGACCACGCGGCCTGGCGGATCAGGTCCACCGAGCTGCGCAGGTAGTCCTTCATCGGCTTGCGCACCGTCTCGCGCACGGTGTCGTCGTCGTCGCCGACGAAGGTGTGCAGCATCAGCGTCACGTGCGGCTTGCCGGCGTGGCCGGCCTTGTGCCACGCGGCACGGTACAGCTTGAGCTTCTCGGCGACGTCCTCGATCTTCTGGCCGAGCAGGTGCGTGAGCAGGTGGCAGCCGAGCGTGCCCGCCTGTTCGAACGTTTCCGGGTTACCGGCGGCCGTCACCCAAACGGGCAACTCTTTCTGGATCGGGCGCGGCAGCGCCTGCACCTCGACGTCCTTGCCGTTCGGGCCGGGGAAGGGTAGCTTCTCGCCGCGCCACAGGCGCCGCACCACGTCGATGTTGCGCAGCATCGCGTTCTTGCGGTCGGCGAAGGCGTCGGGCGCGATCACGAAGTCGTTGGGCTGCCAGCCCGAGGCGAACGAGATGCCGACGCGGCCTTGCGAGATGTTGTCGACGAAGGCCCACTCTTCCGCGACGCGGATCGGGTGGTGCAGCGGCAGCACGCAGCTGCCGGCGCGGATCTGGATGCGCGAGGTGCAGGCCGCGATGGCCGCGCTCGTCACCGCGGGATTGGGGTAAAGGCCGCCGAACGCGTGGAAGTGCCGTTCGGGTGTCCACACGGCCGAGAAGCCGTTGGCGTCGCCGAACTTCGCGCCTTCCATCAGCACGCGGTAGCGGTCCTGGGCGGTAGAGGCGTGGTCGCTCGCGAAGTAGAACAGGCTGAACTCGGGCGCCTTCGCCTCGGCCTTCACGGTGTTGGAGTGCAGCACCACGGTGAAGCCGCGCGCAAGCGTCCAGCACAGCTCCAGCACGGAGATGTCGAACGACAGGCTGGTCACCGCCAGCCAGCGGCCGGGCGGATCGTGAGCGATGCGCGGGTCCATGCCCGCGAAGAAGTTCATCACGTTGCGGTGCGTGACCACGACGCCCTTGGGCTTGCCGGTCGAGCCGGAGGTGTAGATCACGTAGGCCGCGCGGGACGGGTCGGCCTTCGGCAGCGGTTGCGTGGATTCGCCCGGCAGCGACGCGAGCGTGCCTTCGGTGATCACGAGCTTCGTGCCCGAGTCCTCGACCATGAAATCGAGCCGGTCGCGCGGGTACTCGGGGTCGAGCGGCAGGTAGGCGGCGCCGGCCTTCAGGATGGCCTGCTGCGCGATGAGCAACTCGGCGCTGCGGTGCAGGCACAGGCCGACGATGTCACCGGGCTGAACGCCCGCGGCGACGAGGCGCCGTGCGAGCGAGGTCGAGCGTTCGTCGAATTCGCGGTACGTCAGTTGTGCGCCGTGGAACTCGACGGCGATGCGGTCGGGCGTGCGTTGCGCCTGCGCGGCGATCGCTTCGTGCACCCCGGTGCCCGACTCGAATTCGCGGGCGGTCTCGTTCAGGGCCGCGATGCGTTCGCGCTCGTCGTCGGGCAGCAAGGTGCCCACGTCGAGCCAGTGCGACAGCTGGCGCGCCATGCAAGCCACGGTCTCGCGCGCCAAAGCGGGCCCCGCGACGAGTTCCATGCGTTCGCCGTGCAGCGACAGCATCAGGTCGGTGTGCGGCGGCAGGTCGCTGCGGCCGTCCAGCGCGACGGCGATGCGGATGGTGTCCAGGACCGGATGCTTCTCGCCCAGGCGCGCGGGCAGGTCGCGCGGGTAGGGGCCGGCGACGCGCACCTGCGCGAAGTCGCCGTCGAAGGGCACCACGTCCTGCAGCCAGGGCTCGAGGCCCCGCGCGGCTTGCGCGATCGCCGGATCGCACAGCAGGACCGTCACGCGCTCCTGCGCGCACAAGGCGCGCAGCCAATCGATGAAAGCCTGCGCCGTGCGTTCGCCGTCGGCGCCGGCGTCCAGCGCGACACGCGTCACTTCCGTGCCCGCCAGCTCGCGCGGGTAGGGCAGTTCGACCGGCGCCAGGTGCGTGAGCGCCGCCGCCCAGTGGCGTTCGCCGCGTGCGAGGGCCGGCAGGGCTGCGGCGATGCGATCGCGCAATGCGGCGTCGAGCAGGGGCAGCTGCTTCGGCAGGTCGCGCACGGGTTCGGCCAGCGTCAGGACGACGTCGCCCGCGGCGGTGGCCACCGTCACCGAGCGGTCCTGCGCCTGCACGACGGTGCCGGGCGCCGCATGCGACGCCGCCTGGTCGACCTGCGCGTCGCGCACGAGCACCGTGCGCTCGCCCACCAGCAGCTTCGGCCTGGCCAGCGGGTTGGCATACGTGCCGAAGTCCAGCGCCTTCACCAGCGCGACGATCTCGCGCGCGGTCTTCGTGAAATCGAGGGTCGCGAGCGTGTCGGGACGCTTGTCGCGGCCGAAGTACGTCCGCTCGCCGGCTTGCGCGGTCAGCTCGAGCTCGCCGCGTGCGGCGTCGGCGGCGATCTGCGCGAAGGCGGCCAGGCCGGCCTCGTAGCAGCGGGCGTTCAGTTCCAGCGAGGTCTCGCCGGCGGTGACGGGGAACATCGCCTGCTTCACGATGCGGCCGGCGTCCACGCGCGCCGTCATCTCGTGCCACGTGATGCCGTGCTGGCTCTCGCCATTCAGCAGCGCCCACACCGGCGCGTTCAGGCCCGCGTAGCGGGGCAGCGGGCCGTCGTGGAAATTGACCGCCAGCTTCGCCGGCAGCCGCAGGAACGTTTCCGGCAGGACCTCGAGGTTCGCGACGCTGAAGAGGTAGTCGCAAGCCACGTCCGGGGCCTGCAAGGCTTCGCCGGCGGCGAACTGGCGGTGCGCGATGCCCGCGTCGCGGGCCCAGTGCGCGATCTCCGCGTTGCGCGTCACGACATGCGCGACGCAGTGCCCGGCATCGAGCCAGGCTTGCGCGCAGCGCACCAGGAGAGTCCCGTCTCCCACGAAAACAGCACCCGTACTGCTCATCTCTCTCAGTGCCTTTCAGTCACGCAGGTCACGCCTCGGCCATGTTAGGCAGCGAAGAATCGTTCGTGGGCCGCGTGCGCCCTGCTCAGTTGGTTGATGTCACTGGCCGAGCCACAGTTCGTGCGTTTCAGCACGAAGTCGGGGTCGGCCGGCGCGCGCAGCACCACGGCCAGCGCGCAGTCGTCGTACGCATGCACCACCGCGCCGCGGCCGGCGCACAGCCCGTTGCTGCGCTCCAGGTGCACGTCGAAGCGGCTCGCGTTGCGCGGCATGCACAGGATGCGCGGGTTCGCGTCGACGAGGCCCGTGCCGCAGGCCTTCCAGAAGGCCTCCAGCGCGGTCCAGTGGAAGAAGAAGGCCTTGGTCGTCACCGGCTGCGGCGCGATCACGAAGGCGCCCAGCAGCCCGGCGTCGATCGGCCGCGATTCGATGCATTCCACGTCCACGCCGATGGGCGCGGTGCGCGTCACGGCGCACGCCACGGCGGTGCGCGTGCGCGACAGGCTCACGTGCAGGTCGGGGTGGCGCGCGATGAAAGGCATGCCGCGCGTGTCGTGGCGCAGCTCGATCTCCGCCGCGTCGACCTCGCAGTCGTTCGCGACCAGCGCGCGCAGCAAGGCGTGCACGACGGCGAAGGCGCGGCGGTCCGCTTCGAAGCGCAGGCGGCGCATCGCTTCGCGTTCCTCCTCGGACAGCAGGCGCTCGATGGCCTCGATGTCGCGATGCGCGAACTCCGTGGGGCGCGCGCAGGCCAGGTGGACTTCAGGCGCGTGCATGGCTTTCCGCCCGCGCGTTGCGGTGCGCGCGGTCGAACTCCGAGAATCGGCGCGCGTTCAGGCGGCGCCAGGCATCGTTGGTGCGGCTGATGGCCTCGGACCAGGCCTTCCAGGCGCGGATGCGCTCGGGCGAGCCGGGTGCGTGCGAATGCAGCTCCTGCCAGGCGTGTCGTTCACGGTCGACCGATTCGGTGTATGCCGCGGCCAGTGGGTCGTCGTGTGATGTGCGGTGCTCGTCCATGGGTTTTGCTGCGCTTCGTGCAAGCCCATGAATAGTGCGTCACCGCGCGGCTCATCCGTGCCCCGTGTAACCAAGTTCCGCTTGCGTCCTACAGCCCGGAAGGGCTAAGACTTTCATTCGTGCTCATTCGAGCAACGCGCGGCGGATCGGCTCGATCCAGCTGTTGGTCTTCGTCGAGAAAGCGCCGAAGTCCGAACCGAAATTCCAGTAGGTCCAGCCGATGCCGCGCTTCTCGGCCTCGTCGCGCACGATGCGCGCGTACTCGGCGCGCATCTTCAGGTCGACCTTCTCGTAGGTGCCGAACTCGCCCAGGTGCACCGGGTAGCCGCTTTGCTGGTTCCAGCGGATCGCCATGTCCAGCGCGTTCGAGATCTGCGCGCGGTCCTTCGGGCTGCAGCAGGTGGGGCCCATGGGGAACTGCGGCATCCACTCCATGCCCTGGTGCGTGAAGGGGAAGGGGTCGTAGTTGTGGATCGCGACGATGACGTTGCGGTCGCGCGGCACCCGCAGCTTCGGCAGCTCGGGGATGGCGTTCCATTCGCCGGGGCCGATCAGCACCGTGCGGGTGGGGTTCGTGGCGCGCACGACTGACAGCACTTGCGCGGCCAGCTGGTTCCAGGGCTCGCCGTTCAGGCGCCCGTGCGGCTCGTTCAGCAGCTCGAAGAGCAGCTTCGGCGGCTTGTCCTTGTAGCGCGCGGCGATCTGCTTCCACAGGTTCACCAGGCGCTGCTCCAGCACCGCGGGGTCGACCTCGAACTCGTTGGGGTGCTGCTTGTCGCCCGACAGCTGCGTGTAGTGGTGCACGTCGACGATGACGTACATCCCCTTGGCGAGGAACGCGTCGATCACCTGGTCGACGCGTTTGGCGAATTCCTCGTCGATGGTGGCGTCGGCCGTCTTGGCGGCGTGGTTGCTCCAGCGCACCGGCACGCGCACCGTCTTGAAGGGGCCCGCGACGAGGTCGGCATACGCGGGGTCCCACTTCATGCCCCAGTCGCCTTCGCGGGGCGCGTCGAGCATGTTCCCCATGTTGATGCCGCGGCCCAGCGACTTGGCGACGGCGCAGGTTTCGGGGCTGACGGCCGCGCACGATTGCGCGGCTTGCGCGGCGCCGGCGGCGAGGAACAGGAGCAGGGCGATGTACTTGTGCATGCGGCGAATTGTTGTCGCGGCAAGCGCGCACCACGGGCGCTCATCCGCAGTTTGCGGCGCAGTCCTACAGGGCATGCGCGCGGGCCCGCCGGAGAAAAGCGGGACGACCGTGACGAATGACATGGCCCACCGTCGCCGTTCGTTGCTTTCGCGCCGAGACAACCCCCGGCCATCGCCGCGTTGCTTCGTCTTCGACAACACGCGTGGGGCGCATGTCCATCGCCGTTGTGGCGAGCGTCCTACACGCCGTCTGCGGCGTATCCGACACCTACAAAATGGTGCGGGTTCTTACATTGGAGGCCGCTGAGTCAGCGACCATTTCACGAACCGGGGAACCCATGAGCGCGATCGCAACGAGAACACAAGCCGACCCTGCCCACTTCCTCAAGATCGCGAGCGATGGCGCCGGGCTCGCGACGCACGAACAACTGTGGCGGTGGCTCCAGGGCGACGTGCAGCAGTGGCTGTCGCACGAGGTCATGTTGATCGGCTGGGGCGACTTCCGCACCGGCGACCTGCAGTACGACATCGTCTCCAGCCTCCCCGGCATGCGTTCGCACGACTGGACCGTGGCCGGCATCG
Source organism: Ramlibacter sp. PS4R-6 (assembly GCF_037572775.1). NCBI lineage: Bacteria > Pseudomonadati > Pseudomonadota > Betaproteobacteria > Burkholderiales > Comamonadaceae > Ramlibacter > Ramlibacter sp. PS4R-6. The sequence continues at coordinate 1,749,304 of NZ_JBBHKA010000001.1, forward strand.
CCCCCATCATCAGCTACTTCCGCGATTGCTGGGCGGCCGCGCAGCACCTGCCCACGCAGCTCGATGCGAGCGTGTGCGCGCAGCTGGTGCGCGGCGCCGGCGAAGGCGCGGCGCCCGACGCGCTGCGCACGATGAAGACGGCGCTGGTGCACGGCATCCGCCGCTCGCGCCACGGCTCCGAGCGCGTGTTCGTCGCCTTGAGCCGCGAATCCGAACTGCCCACCGCCGCGCCCATGTCGCTCAAGCTGCTGCTGCCCTTCATGGACACGGCCTTGCGCCAGATGCCGCCCGCGCCGGTGCGCCAGGCGCCTTGCTCGCGTTTCGACATCCAGCACCGCCACGCCGCGCGTGTTCCCACCCTGTCCGAGCGCGAGCGCCAGATCATGGTCTGGGTCGCGATGGGCAAGACCAACCCCGAGATCGGAATGATCCTGGACATCAGCGAATTCACGGTGAAGAACCACATGAAGAGCATCTTCAGCAAACTCGACGTCACGAACCGCGCCCAAGCGGTCGCCAAGCTGGAGCGGATGCATGCCCATGCATGAGGCCAAGCCGGCAATGGGCGCGCTGAACGTTCCGCCGCCCCCTCCCTCCGCGGTCGCCGCCACGGCGCTCGCCCAGAACCGCCTGCTGCTCGCGCTCGAGGCCATCCTCGAGCCGCTCATCACGGTCCTGACGCTGTGGTTCCTGGTGCTGCTGATGGAAGGCGAGCTCGACTCCAAGTGGCTCGTCGCCTCCATCGTCGCGTTCGCCCTGTCGTTCCCCGGCAAGTCGCTGCTGCGCGCGCCGCCCGATCGCGTGGCGGTGAACATCCTGCTCGCCTGGGGCTGGACGGCGGGGCTGATGCTCGCGCTCGGCTTCGCCACCGGGCACATCTACGATTTCTCCGCGCCCATCGTCGTGCACTGGCTGTGGTTCACGCCCGCGACGCAGCTGGTCGCGCACTGGGCCCTGCGCCTGGCCGCGCCGCACCTGGTGCGCCTGCAAGGCCCGCCGCTGCGCGCGGTGGTGGTGGGCATGAACGAGCAGGGCTGCTCGCTCGCGGACCGCATCACCTCGCAGCCCTACGCGGGCATCGAGATGGTGGGCTTCTTCGACGACCGCACGCCCGACCGCATCTTCGGCCACGAGCGCCACCGCATGCTGGGGCGCATCTCCGAGATCGCGACGTTCGTGAAGCGCAACCGCGTCCAGCTCATCTACCTGTCGCTGCCCATGGCGTCGCAGCCGCGCATCAAGGAGCTGCTGGATGCGCTGAAGGACACCACGGCCTCCGTCTACTTCGTGCCCGACATGTTCGTGACCGACCTGATCCAGGGCAAGACCGACGCGGTCTGCGGCCTGCCGGTGATCTCCGTGTGCGAGACGCCGTTCCGCGGGCCGGCGGGCGTGCTCAAGCGCATCGAGGACATCGTGCTCGCTTCGCTGATCCTGGTGCTGATCTCGCCGATCCTCGCGGCCATCGCGCTGGCCGTGAAGTTCACGTCGCCGGGCCCGGTGATCTTCCGCCAGCGCCGCTACGGCCTCGATGGCGAGGAGATCCTGGTCTACAAGTTCCGCTCCATGCGCGTCACCGAGGACGGCGACAAGATCGTGCAGGCCCGCAAGGATGACGACCGGATCACGCCGCTCGGCCGCATCCTGCGCAAGACCTCTATGGATGAGCTGCCGCAATTCATCAATGTGCTGCAGGGACGGATGAGCATCGTCGGCCCGCGCCCGCATGCGGTCGCGCACAACGAAATGTATCGCGGCCTGATCAAGAGCTACATGGTCCGGCACAAGGTCAAGCCCGGCATCACGGGCTGGGCGCAGGTCAACGGTTTCCGGGGAGAAACCGAGTCCCTCGACAAGATGGAAGGGCGGATCCGCTGCGACCTCGACTACCTGCGCAACTGGTCGCTACGGCTCGATCTGTACATCATCGCGCGCACGGTGAGACTCGTTTTCAAGGATGCTTCTGCGTATTGATGAGGCTATAGTGCAACCGGACCATTGCGACTGATCGCTGGTTTCGTGAACATCAACCGGAGAAGCAACGTGCAAAAGAAACTTTCCATCCGCAACGCGCTAACGCTCGCATCGATCATTATGGCCTCCCCCGCCGTCATGGCCCAGATGGCCCGCGTCGTCGACACGAACCAGGAAGGCCTGCACTTCCAGGGCCGGCTGGGCGCGGAACACGACAGCAACGTGCTGCGCGTGGGGTCCGGCGCCGAATCCGACACCGCGTACACCGCGGGCGTGGGCCTGACGTACAACAAGCAGTTCAGCCTGCAGCGCATCCGCGCCAACATCCAGGCCGATGCGTGGCGCTACAGCGACCACTCCGAGCTGAACTTCAACACGATCAACTACGGCCTGGCCTGGGACTGGAGCATCACGCCCCGCCTGCACGGCACCGTCAGCGCCGACCGCAAGCAGTTCCGCGAAGTGACGACCGACCCGGTGACGTTCACCAACCGCATCGGCCGGCGCACCGAGCGCAACGAGCTCGCCGAAGGCGCGTTCGACATCGCCGGCCCGTGGCGCGTGATGGCGGGCGTGTCGCACTACCGCACGTCCAGCACCGAGCCCTTCAGCTGGGACGCCAGCCCCGACATCACCTACGGCCAGGTGGGCGTGGGCTACCAGGCGGCATCGGGCTCGTCCTTCGCGCTGCGCTACAAGCGCGGCAAGGGCGAATACAAGGACGCGAGCTTCGGCACGCTGAACACCGACTTCGACGACGACGAGATCGAGGCCACGGCCCGCTGGTCGGTCACCGGCAAGACGACGATCGACGCGCGCCTGGCGCACGTCAAGCGCGACCACGACAACGCGCCCGTGCTCGACTTCAGCGGCATGGTCGGCGGCATCAGCGCCACCTGGGACATCACCGGCAAGACCAGCCTGGTCGCCGGCTACCAGCACGACCTGAGCGCCACGGGCCTCGTCACCGGCGGCAAGGTGGAAAGCGACCGCTTCTTCCTCGCGCCCGTGTGGCACGCCACCGCCAAGACCTCGTTCAACCTGCGCTACGACTACACGCAGCGCAAGTGGAAGGACACCGGCGCCGCCATCGCGTTCGCGAACCGCACCGAGAAGATCGAGGCCATCCAGGCCGGGGTCGACTGGGAGGCGCTGCGCACCATCACCGTATCGGGCTATATCCGCCAGGAAAAGCTGCGGTCCTCGGTCAACGCCGGCTACCGCGCCAACGTCTTCGGCGTGCTGGCCCGCGCCAACTTCTGACATCCAACCGTTAGGGAGATTCCAACATGATGTCCAAGCTGCTTCGCTCCACGATAGGGATCGCCACCCTGGCCCTCGCGGCCGGCATCGCGTCGGCGCAGCAGGACGCGAACAAGCCGGGCGACTACCGCCTGTCGCCCGGCGACTCGATCAAGGTCCAGGTCTACCAGAACCCGGAGCTCTCGTTCGAGGTGCGCATTTCCGAAAGCGGCGTCGTGAACTACCCGCTGGTCGGTCCCGTCCAGCTGGGCGGCTTGTCGGTCAGCCAGGCCGAACAGGCGATCGCGAAGGCGCTGCAGAAGGAAAACATCCTGAAGGCTCCCCAGGTGAACATCAACGTCGCGCAGGTGCGCGGCAGCCAGGTGGCCGTGCTGGGCGAGGTGGGCAGGCCCGGCCGCTTCCCGCTGGAGACGACCAACGTGCGCGTGAGCGAGATCATCGCGGCCGCCGGCGGCGTCACGCCCAACGGCGACGACCGCGTGGTCGTCACCGGCCAGCGCAACGGCCAGCCCTTCCGCAAGGAAGTGGACGTGCAGGCGCTCTTCGCGGGGCGCAGCACCGACGACGTGGTCCTGCAGGCCGGCGACACCATCTTCGTGTCGAAGGCCCCCACGTTCTACATCTCGGGCGAGGCCCAGAAGCCCGGCACCTACAAGATCGAGCGCGGCATGACCGTGCAGCAGGCGATCGCCGCCGGCGGCGGCATCACCAACCGCGGCAGCATGGGCCGCATCCGCATCACGCGCACGCAGCCCGACGGCCAGAAGGTCACGATGGACCCGCGCCTGTCGGACGTCGTGCAGGCGGGCGACGTCATCGTCGTGCGCGAAAGCATTTTCTAAATCTCACAAGCAGTCCAGGGGGAAATTCGGCATGGGCCTGTCTCAATTCTTTTCGATCCTGCGCGCCCGGCGCGGGCTGGCAGGCTTCATCCTGCTTTCCACGCTGTTCATCGCGCTCGGCTGGGTGCTGCTGCGGCCCGCTTCGTACAAGGCGGTGGCGCCCGTGCTGGTGGACGTGCAGCGTCCGGACCCGATGGTCAACGCCAACTACGCGTACATGCAGGGCATGATCGCGCCCAGCTACATGACGACGCAGATCGACATCATCAAGAGCGACCGCGTCGCCGAGAAGGTGGCCAAGATGCTGCCGGCCGACCAGCCGCCGATGAAGTCGCTGCTGGCCAAGGCGCAGGGCAAGCCCGCGGCGGATCGGATCATCGCCACGGCGCTCCAGCAGAACCTGGAGGTCAAGCCGGCGCGCGAGACCAACATCATCAACGTGACCTGGGTGGGCCGCACGCCCGCCGAGGCCGCGCGCGTGGCCAACGCGTTCGCGCAGGCCTACATCGAGACCACGCTGGACATCAAGACCGAGCCGCAGAAGAAGTACACGGTGTGGTTCGACGACCAGGTGAAGGAAGCGCGCGAGCGCCTGGAGAAGGCCCAGCAGCGGTTCGCCGCCTACCAGGAGAAGGCGGGCATCGTGTCGGCCGACGAGAAGGCCGACTTCGAGGTGACGCGCCTGAATGAACTGCTGCAGCAGCTGTCCGTGGCGCAAAGCCGCGGCCGCGGCGGCTCGCCCGCCGGCGCATCCGACGCCAGCCCGCTGGTGAACAACCTGCGCCAGGACGTCGCGCGCATGGAAGCCAAGATCGCGCAGAACTCCGCCACCATGGGCTCGCGCCACCCCGAGATGATGCGCCTGCAGTCGGAGCTGGCCGCGATGAAGAGCCGGCTGTCCGAGGAGTCCTCGCGCGTGGGCATCACCGCCGCCGCTTCGGTGGAGGCGCAGAAGGCCCGGGAGCGCGACCTCAAATCCGCCATCGACGAGCAGAAGCAGAAGGTGCTGTCGATGAACAAGCAGCGCGCCGAGCTGAACCTGATCAAGTCCGACGTCGATTCCGCCCAGAAGGCGTTCGACACGGTGACCGCCAGCGCCGCGCAGGCCCGCCTGAATTCCATGAGCACGCAGACCAACATCATGAAGCTCGCGCCCGCCGTCGAGCCGATGGAAAAGACCGGCCCGACGGGTACGCAGGCCATGGCCATCGCCTTTGCCGTCGGCGTGCTGCTCGCCATCGCCGGCGCGCTGATGGCCGAACTCGCCAACCGCCGTGTCCGCACCGTGCATGATCTCTCGATGGTCACGCACCTGCCGATCCTGGCCACCGTGCCGGCCGCCAATTCGTCCCATTACCAACCCCTGCGGCTGTCGGCGCCCACTGCGCGCCGGCTGGCCCTCGCACGGAGCGCAGCATGACCAGCAGCACCAGCACGCAGATCTACCCGCTGCCCAACCGCACGGACCTCACCGAGCTCGACATCGAGCTGCCGACGCGCGAAGCCGCGCAGCCCATCGGCGCGATCCTGGTGCAGGCCGGCGCGCTGCAGCAGGGCGACGTGCAGCGCATCCTGGATTACCAGAAGAAGTCGGGCTTGCTCTTCGGCGAGGCCGGCATCGCGATGGGCCTGCTCGACGAGGAAGACGTCAAGCGCGCGCTCGCGCTGCAGTTCGGCCATGCCTACTTCGCGCCCGACACGGCCGGCTTCGGCGAGGAACTGATCGCCGCGACCGACCCCGACAGCGACGCCGTGGAACACCTGCGCGTGCTGCGCAGCCAGCTGATGCTGCGCTGGTTCGAGAACGACGCGCGCCAGGCCGCGCTGGCGGTGGTGAGCCCCGGCGTGGGCGAAGGCCGCAGCTACATCACGGCCAACCTCGCGGTGCTGTTCTCGCAGCTGGGCAAGCGCACGCTGCTCATCGACGCCGACCTGCGCCGCCCGCGCCAGCACGAAATCTTCAACCTGCAGACGCGCGTGGGCCTGTCCACCGTTCTCTCCGGCCGCGCCGGCTGGGAAGCGGTGCACGAGATCAAGTCGCTGCCGGGCCTGTGGGTGCTGCCCGCGGGCGCCGCGCCGCCGAACCCGCAGGAGCTGCTGTCGCGCCCGGGCTTTGCCCGCCTGATCCAGGCGCTGCGCGCGAGCTACGAGGTGATCCTCGTGGACACGCCCGCCGGCACGATGTGGGCCGATGCCGGCACGGTGGCCGCCCGCTGCGGCGCCGCGCTGATGCTGGCCTGCCGCGACGCCACCTCGGTGCCGCGCGTCGCGCACCTGGCCGACGACCTGCGCCAGTTCGGCGTGACGATCGTCGGCGCCGTGCTCAACGGCGCGCAACCTGACAAACCGGAGCGCGTGGCGCCCAACACCGCGGCGCGCCTGAGGGCATGACACAGGGAGCAGCCGTTTCCGAGTGGCAGCCGCGCTGGCGCGAGCTGGTGCAAGGCGTGGTGCGCGTGCACACGGAGCGCGGCGAACAGCAGCTGCTGGAATCGCTCGCGCAGCCGAAGGAGCCGACGGTGCTGGCGTTCGTCAATGCGCACGCCATGAATTCCGCGGCCACGTCGCGCAAGTTCTACGAGTCGCTGATGTCGGCCGACATCGTGCTGCGCGACGGCATCGGCATGGCCATCCTGCTGCGCATGCTGAACCAGGCGCCGGGCCTGAACCTCAATGGCACGGACCTGATCCCGAAGATCCTGAAGCTCTACTCGGGCCGCTCGATCGCGCTGTTCGGCACGCAGGACCCGTACCTGCGCAAGGCGCGCGACAAGGTCACCGAGAAGCTCGCGCCGGGCAGCCGCTGCGTCACCACGCACGGCTTCCTGGAGACCACCGACTACATCAAGCTCGCCACCCTGCACCGGCCCGAGCTGATCGTGCTGGGCATGGGCATGCCCAAGCAGGAGGAAGTGGCATGCACGCTGCGCGCGGCGGTGGGCTACCCCTGCCTGATCGTGTGCGGCGGCGCCATCCTCGACTTCATGGGCGGCAAGACCTCGCGCGCGCCGCAGTGGATCCGCAGCTCGCACATGGAGTGGGCGTACCGCCTGGCACTGGAGCCCAAGCGGCTGTTCCAGCGCTACGTCGTGGGCAACCCCGTGTTCCTCGCGCGCGCCTTCAGCCTCGCCCGGGCGACGATGCGGCAGGGGCAAAGCGCCCCGACCTGACCTAATATCCCGGCATGAACATCCTGCTCACGGGCGGCGCCGGGTACATCGGCAGCCACACGTACGTCGCACTGGTGGAGGCCGGCTACACGCCGGTCATCCTCGACAACTTCGCCAACAGCCACCCCAAGGTGGTCGAGCGCCTGCAGAAAATCACCGGCAAGCCGGTCATCTGCCAGGAAGGCGACGTCGCCGACCAGAAGCTGGTGCGCGGGCTGCTCCAGCGCCACGCGATCCAGGGCGTGGTGCACTTCGCGGCCGACAAGGCCGTGGGCGAAAGCGTGGCGCAGCCGCTCAAGTACTACCGCAACAACATCTGCGGCGCCGTGAGCCTCATGGAGTGCCTGGCCGAGGCGGGCTGGCCGCCTTTCGTCTTTTCCAGCAGCGCCACGGTGTACGGCGAGCCGCAAAGCGTGCCGATCCGCGAGGACTTCGCGCGCGGCCACACCAACCCCTACGGCCACAGCAAGCTGGTGGGCGAGGACATGCTGGCGGCTGTCTGCAAGGCATACCCGCAGTGGAAGGTGGCGATCCTGCGCTACTTCAACCCGGTGGGCGCGCATGCCGGCGGCACCATCGGCGAAGACCCGAACGGCGTGCCGAACAACCTGATGCCCTTCATCGCGCAGGTGGCCACCGGCAAGCGCCCCGAACTCGCCGTCTTCGGCGACGACTACCCCACGCCCGACGGCACCGGCGTGCGCGACTACATCCACGTGATGGACCTGGCCGAAGGCCACGTCGCCGCGCTCGGCGCGCTGCTGAAGAAGGGGCAGAGCTTCACCGTCAACCTGGGCACGGGCCGCGGCAACAGCGTGCTGGAAGTGGTGCGCGCGTTCGAGAAGGCCAGTGGCCGCAAGGTGCCGTACCGCATCGCGCCGCGCCGCCCCGGCGACGTCGCGCAGTGCTACGCCGACCCTGCCATGGCCGAGAAGCTGCTGGGCTGGAAGGCCACGCGCTCGCTCGACGAGATGTGCGCCGACACCTGGCGCTGGCAGAGCGCCAACCCCAACGGCTACCGCGACTAGGGCTGGCGGCGCAGGGCTTTCTGCAAGCGGGCCTGAAGAGCCACGGGCGCGCGGCCCTTGTTGGTCCACATCCAGCAGTACACGTGCTCGGCCGGGGCCGTGAGCCGGCCGTTGCGCGAAGCGGCCTCCGCCGACGTGACGGGATAGACGACGTTGTTGCCCTCATGGAAATGGACGTTCATCTCCAGCGCGTCGCCTGAATCGAACTCCCAGTGGATGTCGTCGCCGGGGCGCAGCGGCGCGCACCACTCCAGCGACTTGCCCGCCGCCACCTGCTGGCGCAGCGCCGCGCCGCCGCGCTCGTCCCAGGCGACGTCGTGCAGCTGGGCGAGCGCCGCCGTCGCGGCCGACGCGAGGGCCGTTGCCACCAGCAAGTGAAAGAGACGCGCGCGCATGCTTTTTTTATACCCGGTTCAGCCGATTTCCGCGTAGGCGTACGACGACCAGGGGCAGAAGCTTTTGACGGTATCCAGCCAGTAGGGCAGGTTCGCTTCGACCATGCTCGGGCGGCCGTCGCACAGCTCGATGGCCGCCTGCACCAGCGACGCGTCCGCAAAGTGCCAGCTCCAGGCCAGGTTGTGGCCGGCGCCGCCCGCGCGGATGGCCCCGGCGACGAACAGCTGGCGCTGCGCCTCGGGCAGCCGCAGCTGCTCGCGCACCTGCGCGATGAAGGCCGGGGACGCCGTGGCGATGCGGAACTCCTCCGATGCGGGCAAGCCGCGCAGGCGGAAGGCGAAGGTGACGGACTGCGGCTGCGCGGGCGGCGCGTCGCCGCCACCGCCGCCGCAAGACGCGAGGCAGGCGAAGAGGGCCAGCGCCGCGAGACGGCGCGCAGGGGCATTCATGACGGCCAGTCTCTCAGGCGTGCGATGCCGTGACAAGCCCCGGTGCGCCATGCATACTGCCGCGGGATTCACGAGGAGCTTCCATGCAGCGGACTTTTCTTCGCGCGGCCACGGCCGCCGCGGCGATCGCCTTGCTCAATTCGTGCGCGTCGCTGGTGCCGTTCACGCCCGACATGGGCGCGAAGGCGCCGCGGCTGGAAGGGTACGGGCAGCTGTCCGCGCCGATCACCACTTCGTCGCCCGAAGCGCAGGCCTTGTTCAACGAAGGCGTGCTGCAGGCCTACGCGTTCAACGAAACGGCGGCGGTGCGCGCATTCAAGGCGGCGCTGGCGAAGGACCGCGGCTGCGCGATGTGCGCGTGGGGCGTGGCGTGGCAACTGGGCCCGGGCATCAACAGCCACAGCCGCGACGGCGCGGCGGAAGCGCTGAAGTACGTCGACTACGCGCTCAGGCGCCTGGACCGCGCGACGCCGCGCGAGAAGGCGCTGGTGGAGTCGCTGGCGCTGCGCTACGCGCACGCGACGGCGGCGCGCGAGACCGCGCCGCTCATGGCGGCGTGGTGCGGCAAGACGGAGAAGGACGACAACGCCGTCCACCCGCTCGACGACGCCTATGCCGCCGCGATGCGCAAGCTCGCCGACGCATACCCGGCGGATCCGGAGATCCTGACGCTGTACGCCGAAGCCGAACTCATCGCGACACCGGGCGATGCCCTGTGGGACAAGGACGGCCGGCCGGCGGGACGCGCGGGCGAAGTGGCGGACCGGCTCGAGAAGCTGCTCGCGTCGCACCCGCGGCACACCGGCCTGAACCACTACCTGATCCACACCGTGGACGCGGCTTCCGTCGCGAAGCGCGCGGTGGCTGCCGCGGACCGCCTGGGCCAGTTGGCGCCCGCGTCGCCGCACCTGGTGCACATGCCGGCGCACATCTACATCAACGTCGGCCGCTTCGAGGAAGCGACGCGCGTGAACCAGGCGGCCCTCGCGGGCGACGAGGCCCTGGTGAAGCTGGAGAAGGCGCAGGGCTTCGAGCCGTCGAAGGACTGGCGCGGCCACAACTCGCACTTCCTCTGGTACGCCGCGATCGTCAGCGGCAACGAGAAGGTCGCCTTGGATGCGGCGGCGGGCGTGGCGGAGATCGGCAAGGATTGGGACAACAACTTCGGCGAGTACCTGCGCAGCACGCGGCTGTTCACCCTGCTGCGTTTCGAGCGCTGGGACCAGGCGCTGGCCGAGCCGCAGCCCAAGGGCGAGCGCGGCGTGACGAAGGCGCACTGGCTGTTCGCGCGTGGCGTCGCGCAGGCGCGGCTCGGGCGTGTCGACGAAGCCGTGAAGCTGCTCGACGAACTCAAGCCCGTGGCCGAAGGCGTGCGCACGCGCAACGCCAAGCGCAAGGCCACCGTCGCGATGATGGAGTACGACGTCGCGCGGCTGGAGTCGGAGATCGCGCTGGCCCGCGGCGACCTGGATGCCGCCATTGCCGCGCAGGCGAAGGTGGCCGAATTCGATGCGGTGCTGGAGCAGTCGGAGCCGCCTTTCCTCGGCAGCCTGGGCCGCACGACGCTTGGCGACCTGCAGGCCCGCGCGAAGCGAATCCGGGAGGCGGAGGCGAGCTACCGGCAGGTGCTGGCGGAGCGCCCGGGGCATCCGCTGGCCGAGAAGGGCCTCAAAGCGCTGCGGCAATAAAAAAAGGGGCGGCATGACGCCGCCCCATACGAGGGATCTGGATCCCTCCTCGGCTTTCGGTTCAGATGTTCGAGCTGCGCGAAGGGCAGGCGGCGTCGGCCACCGGCGTGCCGGTGTCGCGGCGGCCCACGATCTCCACGGGCTGCAGGTTCACGTACATCACGCTGGGGTGCATGGCGGCCTGCGCGCTGCCGACGGCGACGTGGCTGGCCTGCCCGGCGGCGAAGGACGACACGGCGATGATGGCCACGGCGGCGATACCGCCGGCGATGCGGGCGTAGGCGGAGAGCAGCGGTTGCGGGGCGTGGTTGGTATTCATCGTTTCCTCCAGGTGGGGCCGTTTCGTGGCCCGATGTGTGGACTGTAGGAATGGGGCCTGCGGAATGCGACCGGAATGCGACGAACCGCAGGCTGGGCCGACGAACTGCGGATTTGCCGGCCCGGGCCCGTTATCCGTCGGCCCCGACCGTGGTTCGTCGGGCGGGGCTTGAGGGGCAGGCGGCGGCCTGCCAGACTCCGCTCCCATGGCTGCAGTTCCCACGCCCGTGCCCCCGGCGCCCACCGACGACCCGGTCCCGGAGCATTTTCCCCAGATCCTCGGCTGGCCGCGCCTGCGCGTCGTCTTCATCATGGCGCTCGGCTTCGCGCTGGTGCACCTGGATTCGCCCACGCCCTTCGTCGTGTGGCTGGCGCGCTGCCTGGTGGTGGCCACGTTCGCGACCATCGCCTACGGCGTGTTCGAGCGCTGGCCGCAGCGGCTGCCGTCGTGGGCCGCGCGCTGGTGGCTGCAGATCGTCGGCGTGATGCTGGCGGGCTCCTTCGGCGCGGTGTTCGCCTATGCGCTGCCGGCGGGCGGCAACCTCGCCGAAGTGCTGGAAGAGCCCGGCTACCGCGCGGGCATGTGGTCGCTGATCCTGCCCTGCGTGGTGTTCGCGCCGCCCGTGGCCTTCGCGGCCATCATGCGGCGGCGCGAGGCGCTGGCGCGCGACGAAGCGATGCGCCTGCAGCTGGAGCGCAGCGAGATCGAGCGCCAGTCCGCGGACACGCGCCTGCGCCTGCTGCAGGGCCAGGTGCAGCCGCACTTCCTCTTCAACACGCTCGCCAACATCCGCGCGCTGGTCAATGCCGGCTCGCCGCGCGCCGTGCAGGTGATGGACAGCCTGATCGCTTACCTGCGCGCATCGGTGCCGCGCCTGCAGCAAAGCGAAGGCACCATCGCCCAGGAGCTGGACCTCGTGCGCGCCTACCTCGAGCTGATGCACATGCGCATGCCCGACCGCCTGCACTACGCGGTGGAGAGCGACGCCGCCGCGAACGGGATGCGCTGCCCGCCGATGGCGCTGCTGACGCTGGTGGAGAACGCCGTGCGCCACGGCGTCGACCCGAGCGAGGACGGCGGGCGCATCGACGTCGAGGTGCGCTTGCAGGACGGCCGCTGCATCGCGACCGTCAGCGACACGGGCGTGGGGCTGAAGCAGGCCGGCAGCGGCGGCAGCGGCCTGGCCAACCTGCGCGAGCGCATGAAGCTGGCCTTCGGCGACGCGCAGTTGCGCCTGGCCAGCGGCGATGCGCGCGGCACGCGCGCGGTGCTCGAGTTTCCCGCGCAGGGCGCGCCATGAGCGGGCCGAAGGCGAGGGCGCTGGTCGCCGACGACGAGCCGCTGCTGCGCGAGGAACTCATCGCACTGCTGGCGCGCGCCTGGCCGGAGCTCGAAGTGGTCGCGCAGGCGCGCAATGGCCGCGAGGCGGTGGAACAGTTCGAAGCGCACGAGCCCGACATCTGCTTCCTCGACGTGCACATGCCGGGCATGACGGGCATCGAGGCCGCGCAGAAGATCGGCAACCGCGCGCACCTGGTCTTCGTCACCGCCTTCGAGCAGTACGCGCTGAAGGCTTTCGAGCACGGCGCGCACGACTACATCGTCAAGCCCGTCGATGCGAACCGCCTGGCGACGACCGTCGCGCGCCTGAAGGAGCGCGTCGGCAACGCGGCGCCTTCGGCGATCAGCGACGAACTGCTGCGCGAACTGGCAGCGCGCCTGCGCGGCGAGGGCGCCGGGGCCGAGCCGCTGCGCTGGATCCGCGCGAGCTCCCGCGGCACGCTGCGCATGATCCCGGTGGACGACATCGACTTCCTGAAGTCCGACGAGAAGTACACGCTGGTCGCCTGGCGCGACGAAGGGCAGGCCGCCGAAGCGCTGATCAGCACGCCGCTGAAGCAGTTGATCGGGGAGCTGGACGCCGTGCATTTCGTCCAGATCCACCGCTCGGTGGTGGTCAACCTGCGGTCGGTGCGGCACGTGACGCGCGGCGAGAACGAGACCGCCACCGTTCACCTGAAGGGCCGCGACGAGCAGCTGCCCGTGAGCCGCAGCTACCTGCACGTGTTCCGGCAGATGTAGCGCGCGGCGCGTCATTAGCGGCGCTGATGTTACGCGCGATACTTTAATTGAACTTTTGTTTCTGGCCGGGCGACGCCACACTGCCGCGCATCACAGCCCTGGCTTGGAATCCCATGCGCAACCTCGATCCACTGGCCCTCGAGTGCCTGGTCGCACTGGCCGAAGAGGGCAGTTTCCAGCGGGCCGCGCGGCGCCTGTCCATCACGCAGTCGGCGGTCTCGCAAAGGCTCTGGTCCCTCGAATCGAACGTGGGCACGGTCCTCATCGTCCGCAGCCGCCCGGTCCGCGCGACGCCCGCCGGCCAGGTGCTGCTGCGGCACGCCAAGCACCTGACGGTGAAGCAGGCCGACCTGATCCGGGAGCTGCGCGACCTGGGCCCGACGTTCACGCGCACCCCGCGCGAAGACCAGCAGATTTCCGTCGCGTTCGATCCCGACAGCGTCGCCACCTGGGGCTTGGCGGCACTGGACGCGTTCAGCCGCGACGGCCTGGCCACCGAGATCATCGTCGACCACCCCGAACAGACGCACGAACGGCTGCGCGAGGGCGACGTGCTCGGCTGCGTCACCACCGTGGACCAGGCCCCGTACGGCTGCAAGGCCGTCGCGCTCGGGCGCATGCACTACATGGCGGTTGCCGGGAAGGACTTCGCCGCGAGGAATTGCCCGCACGGCCTCACGCCCCAGAACTTCCGCAGCCTGAAGTTCATCGCGCACAGCCGCGGCAGCGACGTGCAGGTCGAATTCGTTTCCAAGGCGCTCGGGCTGAAGGACATCCTGCTGAACCAGCACTTCGTGCCGACGCCCGATGGCCAGCTGCGGGCCGTGCTGGCAGGGTGGGGGGTGAGCGTGCTCCCAAAGATGCTCGTCGAGGCCATGGTGCGCGACGGGGAGCTCGTCGACATCGCACCCGGCGTTGCGCACGGCGTCGACCTCCACTGGCACTCGTGCAACTTCCAGTCGGAAGTGATCGCCCTGCTCGATGCGGCGGTGAACGCGGGGGCGCGGGAACTGCAGGCAAGCGGCGTGCCGGAGGAAGACGCGCGGGCCGTCGCCTGAAAAAAAGGCCCCGCGCTTGCGCGCGGAGCCCAACCCTGGAGAAAGCGCCGGCTCAGAAGGTGTGGCGGATGCCCACGTTCAGCCAGCTGATGTCCACGCCCGGCGCGCCGGAACCCATCGTGCCGAGTGACTGGTTGCGGATGGTCGAGTAGGACGTGTAGAAGTTCGTGCGCTTGGACAGCGCGTACGTCGCCCCGAGCTGCCAGTAGTTCGCGTCGGCCGCGGTGACGAAGTTGTCGCCGTGGTGCACGTACTCCGCGAGCAGCGTCGCCGCGCCGACGGGCACGCTCACGCCCAGCATGTAGTCCTTGCTCCTGCCGACCGAAAGGCCCGTCGCGTCCTTGTCGCGGTTCACCGCGAACGCGCCGCTGACGACGGCGGCCTTCAGGTCGTAGGCGGCGCCGATCATCGCGGTGCGGCTGCGGCCCACCGTCACGCCGCCGGCCGCCACGTTCTGGTGGTGGTAGGCGCCGACGACCGTCAACGGGCCGGATGCGTAGGTGCCGCTCAGGCCGACCTGGCTGCCCACCGACATGCTGCCCAGCACCTCGCCGAAGCCGTAAGCGACCTGGGCCGAGAAGTCGCCGAGCTTCGGCGTGGTGTACGTGATCGTGTTGTCCATGCGCACGCCGTAGGACCGGAACACGGCCAGCGCGCCCGAGCCGTCGCCGGTGATGCCGGCGTCGAAGGGGTCGACCGTATCGACCGCGATGAACAGCGGCGTGTACTGGCGGCCCGCCTTCACCGAGCCGAAGCCGCCATCGAGGCCGACCCAGGCCTGGCGGCCGAACGCGCGCCCGCCCTGGGCGAGGAAGCCGGTGCTGGCGTCGATGCCGCCTTCGAGCCGGAACGAGGCGGACAGGCCGCCGCCGAGGTCTTCGGTGCCCTTGAGGCCCCAGCGGCTGCCGGACTGGATGCCGCTGGTCAGCGCGGTGACCGAGCCGCCGGGCGACAGCGTGGTGCGTTCGATGCCGAGGTCGACGACGCCGAACAGGGTCACGCTGGATTGGGCCGATGCCGCCGCGCAGAGGACGCAGAGGCTTGCGAATGCGATGAGTTTCTTCTTCATGGTTGTCTCCGTCTGTTGGATGGGAATGCAGGGAATGGGGTGGGAGGTCGGGTCGCGTCTGGGTGTCGTTCCTCCTTCGCTACCAGGTGTCGGAGCGCACCAGCGGCTCCCACGCGCCGTTGCGCACGCCGTACACGCTGATGGAGCCGTACCGCTGCTCGCCCTTGTCGTCGAAGCGCATGGACCCGGTGACCGGCGCGTACCCGTTGAGGCTGCGCAGGGACTTCACGATGTCCTCGGGCTTGACCGAATCGGCCTTCTGGATGGCGTCGGCCAGCACGTACATCGCGTCGTAGCTGTAGTGGCCGCCGTAGGCGGGCTCGATCTTGAAAGCGGCCTTGTAGGCGTCGAGGAATTTCGGCCCTGCGGGGAATTCCTTCGCATCGAGGATCGGCGACGTGCAGTAGATGCCGCTGACCTGCCCGGCCTTCTTGAGGATCGACGGCGTCTTCAGCGTGTCCGTGCCGAGGATGCTGACGGTCGTGTAGTCGCTCTTCTTCAGGGCGTCGATCAGCGCGACGATCTGGTAGTCGTTCAGCGTCGAGACGATGCCCTCGATGCCGCCCGCCTTGAGTTTTCCGGCCAGGTCGTCGAAGGCCACCGTCTTCTCGTCGAAGCTCTCGCGCAGCGTGATGGTCTTCTTGGCTTTGGCCAGCTCCGCGGCAGCGCTGTCCGCCAGGCCCTTGCCGTACGGCGTGCCGTCGTCGACGACCGCCCATCTCTCCGCGCGCATCTGGTTCACCGCATAGGAGCCGATGGCCTTGGCCTGCAGCGAATCGTTGGCCACCAGGCGGAAGGTGGTCGGCAGCCCGAGCTCGGTGTACTTCGGGTTGGTCGAGATCGCGAGCTGGGCCACGTTGGCCCGGGCGTAGACCGGCGCGGCGGGAATGCTCACGCCCGAGTTGAGGTGGCCGATGACGGCGACGACGCCGGCGTCGACCACCTGCTGGGCGACTTGCGTGCCGACGAGGGGGTCGGCGCGGTCGTCGCCGACGACGAGTTCGATCGGCACGCGCTTGCCCTTGAGCTTGATCCCGCCGGCCTTGTTGATCTCGTCGGCCGCGAGCTTCACGCCGTTGAACATGTCCTGCCCCAGCGGCGCGCGCGTGCCCGACATGGGATGCACGACGCCGATCTTCACGACGGCAGGGGGCTGCTCGCAGCCGGCGGCCAGCGCGAGCAGGGCGAAGGAAATGCAGGCAAGGAAGTGGCGCATGTGGGCTCCTGGGGGTGGGGCGCACTTTAGGTACCGCGCGTGCGCAGCGGTAGGGGGTAAGCGCAATGCACAAGCGCATCAGGAAAGCGATTACGCGCGCTAATCGATCACAACCCTTAAGCGGCCATTAACGTTGCTGCGCGAGCGGGCGCAAGCCGCTATCTGCGCTATGTTCGCGCCCGTTGAGCGTGAACACCGTCCTCAACTTCCGCCATCCATCTACTCAGGAGACACCTTTTCATGAAATCAGGAACACAACTCGTCCTGGCCGGCGTGGCCGCCGTCGCCTCGGGCCTCGCGTGCGCGCAGGAGGTCGTCAAGATCGGCCACGTCGCGCCGATGTCGGGCCCGCAGGCCCACTACGGCAAGGACAACGAGAACGGCGTGCGCATGGCCATCGAGGACCTCAACGCCAAGGGCGTCACCATCGGCGGGAAGAAGGTCAAGCTGGAGATCGCTGCCGAAGACGATGCCGCGGATCCCAAGCAGGGCACCGCCGCTGCGCAGAAGCTGTGCGACGCCAAGGTCGCCGGCGTGGTCGGCCACCTGAACTCGGGCACCACCATCCCGGCATCGAAGGTCTACAACGACTGCGAGATCCCGCACGTCACGGGCGCAGCCACCAATCCCAACCTGACCAAGCCGAACTACCCCACCACGTACCGCATCATCGCGAACGACAACGCGCTGGGCGCGGGCCTGGCCATCTATGCGGCCGACAAGCTCAAGCTCAAGAAGGTCGCCGTGATCGACGACCGCTCGGCCTACGGCCAGGGCGTGGCCGACATCTTCACGAAGACGGCGAAGGAAAAGGGCATCGAAGTCGTCGACCAGCAGTTCACCAACGACAAGGCCACCGACTTCATGGCGATCCTGACCGCCATCAAGTCCAAGAACCCGGACGCCATCTTCTTCGGCGGCATGGACACGCAAGGCGGGCCCATGCTGCGCCAGATGGAGCAGCTGGGCATCTCCAACGCCAAGTTCTTCGGCGGCGACGGCATCTGCACCGAGAAACTCATCGAGCTGTCGGGCAAGAGCAAGCTGCTGGACAACGTGACCTGCGCAGAAGGCGGCGCTTCGCTGGCCAAGATGCCGGGGGGCAAGGCGTGGAAGGCGCGCTACGACGCGAAGTACCCGAACCAGTTCCAGGTATACAGCCCGTACACCTACGACGCGACGTTCGTGCTGGTCGACGCGATGACCCGCGCCGGCTCCACCGACCCGAAGAAGTACATCCCCGAGCTGAAGAAGGCGAACTACAAGGGCGTCACGGGCACCATCCGCTTCGAGCCGAACGGCGAACTGAAGAACGCGGCGATGACGCTTTACTCTTACAGGGGTGGCCAGAAGGCGCCGCTCGAATAAGCCGGGGTACATTGCGCTTTCCCGGAAATTGAAGAAAGCGCTGTCCATGAAGTTGCATTGCCTGGCCGCGGCGTTCGCCGCGGCTTCCTCCCTCTTCCTCGCCGGCTGCGCCACCGAAGCGCAGCAGGGCCGTTCGGCCGAAGCGGCGTCCGATCCCTGCCTGAACGTGCGGCCGGCCACCGGCACTGCCCTCGTGCGCAAGGAAGATTGCGGTGTGCGCCCGCAGCAGTCCGTCGGCCCGTCGGCGCAGCAGCCGCAGAGCCCCAAGCGCCAGTAGCACAATGGCCCCGAGGAGGGGCCCATGACCGCGAACACGACGGCGCGCCTGCACGCGCTGGACAACCTGCGCGCCCTGATGATGTGGCTGGGCATCGTGCTGCACGTGGCCGCCATCCACATGGTGCGCGATGCGCCGCTGCCCTGGCAGGACGGCAAGCGCGCGGTGGTGGCCGACCTGGCCGTGGCCTTCATCCACGCCTTCCGCATGCCGGTGTTCTTCATCCTCGCCGGCTTCTTCGTCGCGATGCTGCTGCAGTCGCGCGGGCCGGCGGGCATGGCCAGGCATCGCGCGCTGCGCCTCGGCCTGCCGTTCGCGGTGTTCTGGGTCCCCGTCTTTGCCGCGACGGTCGTCCTCGGGATGCTCGCCATGCACCGGGCGATCCGCGGCACGTGGGGCCTGGACATGCGGATCGCCGACGAAATCGTGCGCGGCCCCGACATGCCGCCCCTGCCGCGCGGGCCGAACACCATGCACATGTGGTTCCTGTGGATGCTGCTGTGGATGAGCGTGGCCACCGCGCTGCTCGCGCGTTATGTGCCGCCCGCCGTGTGGCGCATCCCGGCGCTGGTACTGCGGTGCCTTGCGGCAGCGTGGTGGGGGCCGGTGGTGCTGGCCCTGGCGCTGCTGGCGACCGATGCGGTCCATCCGCGCGGCATGCTGTTCCCCAGCGGTTCGTTCATCCCGCCGTTCACCGAGTGGGCGCACTGGGCGGCGTTCTTCTGCGTGGGCCTGGCGATGTACGCCGTGCGCGATGAACTCTTCGCGATCTACCTGAAACGCTGGCCGGCCTTCGCCGTGGCGGGACTCGTCACCTTCTTCGTGGCCGGCTACTGCGTGGAAAGAAAGGTCGCACCGCAGTTCGCATATGCGTACGGGTTGACGGCGTGGCTGTGGAGCTTCGCGGCGATCGGCATCGCGCTGAAGTGGCTGCCGTCACGCAGCGCGGTGCTTGCCTACCTCGCGGATGCGTCGTACTGGGTGTACCTGGTGCACCTGCCGCTCACGATCCTGTTCGGCATGGGTCTGTACCTCCTGGACCTGCCGGCGCTGGTGAAGATCGCGCTGAACATCGCGGCGACGACGGCCGTGTGCCTGGCGAGCTACCAGCTGTTCGTGCGGCACACGTGGGTGAGCGTTCTGCTCAATGGGAAGCGACATGAGCGGGCGCCGCGCCCGCCCGCCGCATTGACGCCCGCCTAGCGCGCCTGCATGTGCTTGCCCACGAAGCCCAGCACGCCCTCGTACCACGCCACGATGTTGCGCGGCTTCAGGATCCAGTGGTTCTCGTCGGGGAAGACGAGCAGCTCGCTGTCCACGCCGTGGTACTGCAGCGCCTCGAAGAGGTTGAGGCCTTCGCCGATCGGGCAGCGGTAGTCCTGCTCGCCGTGGATCACCAGCGTGGGCGTCTTCCACTTCGTGATGTGGCGGATGGGCGCGAAGCGGTCGTAGCCGGCGGGGTCGGTGTACGGGTTCTCGCCGCCCATCTCCAGGTACCACCAGCCCGGGTGGTCGGTGGTGCCGGTGAAGGCCGCCATGGTGACGATGCTGGCGTGCGTGACGATGCAGCGGTAGCGCTGCGTCTGCGTGCCGATCCAGTTGCTCATGTAGCCGCCGAAGCTGCCGCCCATCGCCATGATGCGCGTCGGGTCGACGTCGGCGCGCTTCTCCAGCGCGTCGGTCACGGCCATCAGGTCCTTGAAGCACTGGTCGCCCCAGACGTTGCCCCAGATGCCCTGCACGAACGCCTGCCCGAAGCCGGTGGAGCCGCGCGGGTTCGGCTGCACGACGGTGTAGCCCTGAGCCACGGCCAGCAGCGAATTCCAGCGCCAGTGCCAGCCGTCGCCCGACATGCCGATGGGGCCGCCGTGGATCCACAGCAGCACCGGTGACTTGCCCTTGCCGTTCTTCGGCCGCGTGATCCAGCTCTGGATCGCCGCGCCGTCGGTGCTCTTCGTGGTGATGCTCTCGATCTCGGCCCACTCGCCGGCCGGCGTGAAGTTCGACAGGCGCGCCAGCGGCTTCGCGGGCGTGCCGGCCTTGCCGTCGTGCACATAGGTTTCGGGCGCATCGAGCAGGCTGGAACGCACGCACGCGAAGCCGCCGTCCGGCAATGCATTGATGTCGCTGTGCCCGCCGCCGGCGTCACGCGACGTGAGCTGCGTGACCTTGCCGCCTTGCGCATCGATGGCGAACACCGGCACCAGGCCGTCGTCGTCCGCGGTGACGAGCACCTGCCGGCCGTCGGGCGTCCAGTCGCCGATGTGCGGCCAGCGGTCCCAGTCCTTCGCGATCTCGCGCGCGTTGCCGTCCAGGCCGACGATGTTCAGCGTCGGCCGCACGACGATCTTGGCCGAGCGCGTGGAGCGCACGACCGCGATGGACTTGCCGTCGGGCGAGAAACGCGCGCCTTCGCTGTCGGTGCAAGGCGCCTGCGGCATCACCTTGTGCGTGCGCGCGTCAAGGTCGAACAGCACCAGCTGGTTGTCGTCGACGCGGTCGGCGCCGGTCACGCGCCAGATCGCCAGGGCATGCCTGCCGTCGGCGGAAATGTCCAGGTGCGGCTCGATGTTGAAGTGGGTCGTGGCGTCGGGCGTCAGGTCCACGCGCTCCGCGCCGTCGGCGCGGTACAGCACCAGGTGCGTGTTGGGGCGGTCGGGGTTCTGGTGCAACCAGTGGTCCCAGTGCCGCACCGGCTGCTTGCGGTAGTGGCGCGCGCTGGTTCCCTTCTTGGCGCGCTCGGCAGCCGTCTCGCGCTGCTTAGCGTGCTCGACGTTCGCCAGCACGGGCGCGAAGACGACGAGGCGGTCGGCCTTCGCCGCGAAGTGGAAGGCTTCCACGCCGAGCGGCTCGTCGGTGAGCTGGCGCGGCTCGCCGCCCTCGGGCGGCAGCACCCACACCTGCATGCGCTTTTCGGCGTCCTCGTCGGGCTTGACCTCGTTGGGTTGCCGGTTGGACAGGAACGCCAGCGCGCCGTCATGGCGGAAGGCGGGTGCGACGTCCTTCGATTCGCCGCGCGTCAGCTGCACGGCCGGCCCGCCGCCCGTGGGCACTTTCCAGATATCGGAGAGGTATTTGGTGCCGTCGCGGTCCAGTCGCTGGACGCCGACGGCGAGCCATGAACCGTCGGGGGACGGGACGGCGCTGGCGACGCGCCGCAGGCGGATGTGGTCTTCTACGGAATAGGGGGTGGGCTGTGTCATGCGGCCTCTCTTGTCCAAAGAGGCCGCATTGTGGCGCGTTTAGCGTGCGACCGTCCGCAGGATCTCGACCGTGGGCAGCTTCACGTGCAGCACGGTGGGCGACAGCGCGTGGGAGGACAGGTCGACGGCCTGGTGGCTCTGGCTTTCGGCGGCGACCCAGCACACGGTGAGCACGGCGCCCACGGCGGCGGCGACGCCGAAGCGGGCCAGCGCGGGCAGCAGGGGCTCGGGCACGGCGGTCAGTTGGGCGGCGGCAGCGGTCATCGGGTTTCTTTCCTTCGGGGCCGTTTGGTGGCCCCGTGATGCAAATGTAGGTAGGGCACCCCCTCGTTTCAAGGCGCGTGCGACGAAACGCGTCAGGAGGCGATGGATTGCAGCGTCCGCGCGACGAACCGGCAGGGTTTTGGGCCCCCCGATAAGATGGCCGCCCCATGAAGTACCTCCGCATCCTGGGCCTTGTCGCGCCCCTGGCCTTCGCCCCGTCCCACGCCGCATCGCCCGCCCCCGTCGCCGCCGAGCACGGCATGGTCGTCAGCGCGCACCAGCTCGCCACGCGCATCGGCGTGGACGTGCTGAAGAAAGGCGGCAACGCCGTCGACGCGGCGGTGGCCGTGGGCTATGCGCTGGCGGTCACGTACCCCGCGGCGGGCAACCTGGGCGGCGGCGGCTTCATGACCTTGCAGCTGGCCGACGGGCGCAAGGGCTTCATCGACTTCCGCGAGAAGGCGCCGCTGGCCGCAAAGCCCGACATGTACCTGGACAGGCAGGGCAACGTGGTGGCGGGCGCCAGCACGCGCGGCCATCTGGCGGTCGCCGTGCCGGGGACCGTCGCTGGCCTGGAACTCGCGCTGGCGAAGTACGGCACGCTCAAGCGTGGCGAGCTCATCGCGCCTTCGATCGCGTTGGCGGAAAAGGGCTTCGTGCTGGACCAAGGCGACGTCGACCTGATGCAGCGGTCCACCGAGGGCCTGCGCGCCGATGCGGCCACCGCGAAGATCTTCCTGGACCGCGGCCAGCCGTTTCGCGCCGGCGCGCGGCTGGTGCAGAAGGACCTGGCGGAAACCTTGAAGGCCATCGCACGCGACGGCGCCCGCGGCTTCTACCAGGGCCGCGTGGGCGCGGCCCTCGTCGCCGCCAGCCGCGCGGGCGGCGGCATCATCACGCAGGCCGACCTGGACCAGTACCAGGCGCGCGAGTTCGCGCCCATCGAATGCGACTACCGCGGGTATCGCGTCATCTCGGCGCCGCCGCCCAGCTCCGGCGGCGTCATCCTGTGCGAGATGCTCAATATCCTCGAGGGCTACCCGGTGCGCGAGGCGGGCTTCCGCTCGGCGCAGGCCGTGCACGTGCAGGTCGAGGCGATGCGCCATGCCTACGTGGACCGCAACAGCCTGCTGGGCGACCCGGCGTTCGTGAAGAACCCGTTGGAGCGGCTGCTCGACAAGGCCTACGCCGCGAAGATCCGCGCCGCGATCGATCCCGAGAAGGCCGCCGTGTCGTCGCAGCTGCGCGCCGGCACCGCGCCACACGAGGGCACGAACACGACGCACTACTCCATCGTCGACAAGGACGGCAACGCGGTGGCGGTGACGTACACGCTCAACGAATGGTTCGGCGCCAACGTCACCGCCGAAGGCACGGGCGTGCTGCTGAACAACGAGATGGACGACTTCAGCATCAAGCCGGGCGTGGCCAACACCTACGGGCTGGTGCAGGGCGAGGCCAACGCCATCGCGCCGGGCAAGCGGCCGCTCAGCTCGATGTCGCCGACCATCGTCACGCGCCAGGGCAAGCCGGTGCTGGTGCTCGGCTCACCGGGCGGCAGCCGCATCATCACCGCGGTGCTGCACACCATCCTCAACGTCGTCGACTACGACATGGACGTGCAGGAAGCGGTGGACACCCCGCGCTTCCACCAGCAGTGGCAGCCGCAGGAGACGTCGCTGGAGAAATTCGCGCTCAGCCCCGACACGCGCGGCATCCTCGAGCGCATGGGCCACCGCTTCCACGTGCTGTCGCGGCCGGTCAACCATGTCGCCGCGATCATGGTGGGAGCGCCCACGCTCAAGGGCAAGCCGGTGGGCAGCAACCGCTACTACGGCGCGAACGACCCGCGCGGCCTGACGGGGCTGGCGCTGGGGTACTGAGATGCGCCGCGCGCAGCTCGCGCTTGCCGGCGGGCTGCTGCTTTTCGCGCTGGCCGCGGCGGACCTGCTGCTGCACGGGCCGCTCACCAGCGTCGACCCGGAGATCAGCACCTGGCTGCACGGCCGCATGCACCGGGCCGTGACGCGCACGCTGCTTGTGTTCACGTACGTGCACAGCACGATCGGCCTGTCCGCGATGAGTGCCGGCTTGGCGATCTTCTTCGTCGTGCGCCGGCAGCCGGGGTGGATCCTGCGGCTGCTGCTGACCGTGCAGGGTGGCCAACTTCTCAACGCGGGCCTCAAGCAGCTGTTCCAGCGCGCGCGGCCGCACTGGGACGAGCCTCTCCTGACGTTCACGACGACGAGTTTTCCCAGCGGGCATGCGGCCGGCGCGACCGTCTTCTGGGGCTTCGTGTGCGTGGCGGCGTGGTCGCTGGGTGCGCCGCCGCTGCTGCGTCGCGTCCTGCTCGTGATCGCGCCGCTGATGGTCGTGCTCACCTGCTTCTCGCGCGTCTACCTCGGTGCGCACTACTTCAGCGACGTGCTGGCCGGGGTGGGCGAGGGCGTCGCGTGGGTGGCTGCCTGCACGATGCTCATGCGCGCGCGTACCATGCGCGCATGAGGCTGTCGCGCCCGCACCAGTACGGCATCGCCGCCCTTGCGGCCGCGGCCGCGACGCTGGCCAGCACCGCGCTCGACGGGCACATGTCGGTGGCGGGCCTGGCGCTTGTCTATCTCCTGGCCGTCGTGGCCACCGCCGTGGCGCTGGACCGCGGCCCGGGCCTGGCCGCCTCCCTCCTGTGCGTGTCGGCGCTCAATTTCTTCTTCGTCCCGCCGCGCTACAGCTTCGAGATCGACGGCGCGGAGTACTGGTGGACGCTGGCCGTGCTGCTGGCCCTGTCGACGTGGATCAACGCCCTGGTCGCGTCGTTGCGCACGCGGCGCGCGCGCGCCGAGGAGGCGACGGCGCAGGCGGCGCAGTTGCACGCGTTGAGCGAAGCGCTGGCCGGTGGCGGCAGCGCGCCGAAGCTGGCGCTGGAAGCCGCGCAATGGCTGCACCGCGAGATCGGGCATGGCGCAGCCGTGTTCCTGCACGAAGGCGACGCACTGCGCGCGTTCGTGGCGGGCGCCGATGCTTCCTCTTTCCAGGCGTCCGCCGCGCAATGGGCCGTGGACCACGGCCGGCCGCTCGGGCGCGGCTGCGACGACTGGTCCGATTTGCCACTGTGGTGCGCGCCTTTCGCGCGCCACGCACCGCGCGGCGCCGTCCAGTGGCTCCTGCATCCGGGCGCGCGTCCGTCACGCGAGCTGCAGCAGCATTGGCTGGCGATCGCGCGCCAGGTGGGGCTGGCGATCGATCGCGAGCGCGCCGCGCAGGTCGCGCGCGACGCCGTCGCGGCGGCGCAGGCCGAAACCGCCCGCAACACCTTGCTGGCCTCGCTCTCCCACGACCTGCGCACCCCGTTGGCGGCGCTCATGGGCACCGCGAGCACGCTGCGCACGCAGGCCGCGCAATTGCCCCCCGCCCAGCGCGACCAGTTGCTGGCCAACCTCGAGGACGAAAGCCGCGACCTCACCGCGATGGCCGACAACATCCTGCAGCTGGCGCGCCTGTCGCAGCCGCAGGCGCAGTTGCGCCGCCAGTGGGAGTCGGTGGAGGAAGTCCTGGGCACGGCGGTGGCGCGCCTGCGCAACCGCTGGCCCGGGGTGCGCATCCAGCTGCGTGTGACGCCGGGCCTGCCGCCCGTCGATGCCGAAGCCGCATTGCTGGCGCAGGTGATCGCGAACCTGGTGGACAACGCGGTGCGCCACTCGCCGGCGCCCGCCCGCATCGAGGTGACGGCGGGCCGCAGCCGCGACGGCGTCTTCATCGCCCTGCGCGACCATGGCGAAGGCATTTCCGAAGCGGCGGCGGCGACCCTCTTCGAGCCGTACCGGCGCGACGGCGGTGCCGCGGGCCTTGGCCTCGCGATCTGCAAGCTGGTGGTCGAAGCGCATGGCGGCCGCATCGCCGCGCGGCCGTGCGACCCGGGCACGGAATTCCGCATCGACCTGCCCGCACGCGAGATGGAGGCGGCGCCGCCATGACCGACGTGCTCGTCGTCGAAGACGAAAGCGGCATCGCGCAATTCGTCGCGGCCAGCCTGAGCGCCGCCGGCCTGCGCCCGCGCACCTGCGCCACCGCACGCGCCGCGGACGAGGAAATCCGCAGGCAGGCGCCCGAGCTGGTCATCCTCGACCTGGGCCTGCCCGATGAGGATGGCGTGCAGTTCATCGCGCGGCAGCGCGCATCGCTTACCGCGCCCGTGCTCGTCCTGTCGGCGCGCACGCAGGAAGCCGAGAAGATCGCCGCGCTGGACGCCGGGGCCGACGACTACCTGACGAAGCCCTTCGGCGTGGGCGAGCTGCTGGCGCGCGTGCGGGCCATGCTTCGCCGCGCCCGGGCGGCGCCGCTGCCGGCTCCCCGGCTGCAGATCGGCGACCTCGCATTCGACCGGGCTTCGCGCGAACTCGCGGTGCGCGGCGCGCAGGTGCACCTCACGCCGGTGGAATTCAAGCTGTTCGAACGGCTGGCGCGCTCGCCCGGCAAGGTGCTGACCCACCGGCAACTGCTGGCGGACGTGTGGGGCGCAGACCAGGTGGACCAGCTGCACTACCTGCGCATCTACATGGGCCACCTGCGCGCCAAGATCGAGGAAGACCCGGCCCAGCCGCGCTACCTGCTCACCGAGCTGGGTGTGGGCTACCGGCTGGCGGACGAGTGACGTTTATGCGGTTTTTACGCGGCGGGCGCCATCGTGGCGCCCCATGGCCGCAGCAACCGCACTACCCCCATCCCACGCTGAACCTTCGCCCGCGAGGCAAGGCACCGCCGCGCTGACCCTCGCGGCGCTCGGCGTGGTGTATGGCGACATCGGCACCAGCCCGCTGTACACCATCAAGGAAGTCTTCTCGCCCGCTACGGGCGTGCCGCTCAATCCCCAGACCCTCGTCGGCGCCGTCTCGGTCATCTTCTGGGCGCTGATGCTCGTGGTGACGCTGAAGTACGTCGCGCTCATCATGCGCGCCAGCAACGAAGGCGAGGGCGGCATCATGGCGTTGCTGGCGCTCGCGTCCCGCACGGTCGCGCAGCAGCCGGCGCTGCGGCGCAAGCTGTTGCTGCTCGGCGCGTTCGGCGCGTGCCTGTTCTATGGCGACAGCGTGCTGACCCCCGCGATCTCGGTGATGAGCGCGGTCGAAGGCCTGGAGATCGCGACGCCGGCGCTCAAGGCGTGGGTGCTGCCGATCTCGATCGGCATCCTGGTGGCGCTGTTCGTGGCGCAGCGCCACGGCACGGCGGTGGTGGGGCGATTCTTCGGCCCGGTCGTGGTGGTGTGGTTCGCCGTGATCGCCGCCGTCGGCGCGTGGCAGATCGCACAGGCGCCGCAGGTGCTGGCGGCCATCGATCCGCGCCATGCATGGCGCTTCCTCGCCGAGCGCGGCTGGGGCCTGTTCGCGGCCGTCGGCGCCGTGGTGCTGGCGATCACGGGGGCCGAGGCGCTCTATGCGGACATGGGCCATTTCGGCAAGCGCCCGATCCGCGTCGCGTGGAGCGCGCTCGTGCTGCCGGCGCTCGCCCTCAACTACGCGGGGCAGGGCGCCCTGCTGCTGCGCGACCCGAAAGCGCTGGAGAACCCGTTCTACCTGTCCTTCCCCCCGGCGCTGCTGGTGCCGGCCGTGGTCCTCGCGACCGCCGCGACCATCATCGCGTCGCAGGCCGTGATCTCGGGCGCATATTCGCTGACGCAGCAGGCCATCCAGCTGGGGCTGTGGCCGCGGATGCGCGTCGTGCACACCTCGGAGCGCGAGCGCGGGCAGATCTATGTCCCGTTCGTGAACTGGGCGCTGCTCGTGGCGGTAGTGCTGGCCTGCGTGGGCTTCGGCAACTCGTCGGCGATGGCCTCCGCCTACGGCATCGCGGTGACCGGCACGATGCTGATCACCACGGTGCTCACGTGGTTCGTCGTGCGCCGCGCCTGGGGCTTCCCGCTGTGGGTTTCGCTGCCGGCGACGGCCTTCTTCATCGCCCTCGACCTGTTGCTGGTGGTGTCGTGCGCGACGAAATTCATCGAAGGCGGCTGGTTCCCGGTGGTCCTCGCCGCCGCGCTGCTGGTGTTGATGGCGGCGTGGAACCGCGGCCGCCACCTGCTGGGAGAGACGATGAAAGACGAACTGCTCCCGCTGCCGGGCTTCGCCGCGGCGGTCGGCGTGGATTCGCACGTGTTGCGCGTCGATCGCACGGCCGTGTTCCTGTCGGCCGAGCCCGACGTCGTGCCGCAGGCCCTGCTGCACAACATGAAGCACAACCTCGTGCTGCACCGGCGCAACGTCATCCTCACGCTGCGATTCCACGAGGAGCCCTATGTCCCCGCGCAGCGGCGCATCGAGCTGCGCGAGGCCGGCCATGGTTTCTGGCAGGTCACGGCGCATTTCGGTTTCATGGACAAGCCCGACGTGCCGGCGGCGCTGGCCCTGTGCGCGGGGCAAGGGCTGGCGATAGACCCGTTCGCCACGTCGTACTTCCTCAGCCGCGAAACCATCGTGCCGCGCCCGCGGGCCGGCATGGCGCGCTGGCGCCAGAACCTGTTCGAGGCGATGTCGCGCAATTCGGGCCGCGCGGTGGACTACTTCGGCATCCCGGGTAACGCGGTGATCGAGCTGGGCACGCGCGTGCAGCTGTGAAGGCCGCTCAGCCGATCTCGCTGCGTGTGGCGGACCTTTGCTGCAAGTCAACGCTGTGATGCGAACAATGCATCACCCCGCCACGCCGCCGCGCGCCAGAATGGCGCACACCATGGATGCCGGCACCGACACCCTTCGAACCGCGTGGCAATTGCGGGCGCTGCGCACATCCGACCTCGAGCTGGTCTGCCGCCATCGCGAGCAGCTGTTCCTGGAAGCCGGCCGGGCACCGGCGCTCGTCGCGCAGATGCGGGCGCCGTTCCGCGAGTGGCTCCAGCGGCACTTCGCCGCCGGCACGTACGTCGGCTGGATCGCCGAGCGTGACGGCCGCGCGGCCGGCGGCGCCGGCTTCATCGAGCTGGATTGGCCGCCGCACACTTTCCATCCGGACCAGGCGCGGCGCGGGTACGTGCTGAACGTGTTCGTCGAGCCGGAATTCCGCGGCGCCGGCTGCGCCAAGGCGCTCATGCGCGCCGTCGAAAGCGAGATGCGTGCGCGTGGCATCGACTACTGCACGCTGCATGCCACCGACGCAGGGCGGCCGCTCTACGACGCGCTCGGCTGGAACGCCACCAACGAGATGGCGAAACGCCTGGGCTGACCTGGTGCAGCATCCAAGCAACGCCGGCACTTGTGGCGCGTGCGCGTTCGGCGCAGAATCGCGCCCAAGAACAAGCGAGACATGGCAACTGCGACGAAAGGGGGCTGCGGCCCCCTTTCGCATTTCCGCCTAGGACTTCTTGTCCGACCAGAGCTCGCCGCCCGTGGCCCAGTCGTGGCGCTTGATGTCGTAGAACAGGATGTCCACGGCCTGCGGCTGGCACTTCAGCACCTCGACGCAAGCCTGCGTGAGCGCGGTGGTCAGCTCGCGTTTCTGTTCGACGGTGCGTCCTTCCATCAGTTCGACGCGCAAGGTGGGCATGGCGGCTCCTCGGGTGTATAAATGCCTCGATTGTGCCCATGGCAGAGGGGTCGGACGGAATGAAGAAGTACCTGTGGATGCTCGCGGCCGCGGCATTCCCCTGGCTGTCGCACGCGCAAGGTCACATCGACGGCGTGTGGAAGACGGACGCGCGCTCCTTCACGGCACCCAGCAAGCCCTCCAGCTACCTGCTCAAGGACGGCCAGTACACCTGCTTCACGTGCGCGCCCAAGCTGAAGGTGAAGGCCGACGGCGCCGACCAGCCCGTGCCGGGCAATCCCTACCTCGATTCCATGGCCGTCAAGGTCATCGACGACGCCGCCGTGGAGATGACCGCGCGCAAGGGCGGCCGTGTGCTGTCCACGGGCAAGGTATCGGTGTCGGCGGACGGCAAGACGATGTTGCGCGAGATGCGGTACCAGGAGGCCAATGGCTCCTCCAGCAGCAGCACCGAGAAGCTCACGCGCGTGGGGCCGCCGCCGAAGGAGGCACACCCGATTTCCGGCACGTGGAAGTTCTCCAACTACGAGTGGCTGAGCGACGAGACGTCCACCTTCAAGACCGCGGCGGGCGTCCTGAGCATGAACGGCTCCGACGGCATGAGCTACGACGCGCCGCTGGACGGCACGCGCGTGCCGGTCAAGAACAGCCCGGGCACGGACATGGTCTCGGTGCGCTACAAGGGCGGCAGCACCTGGGAAGAAACCAGCTACCGCGGCAACAAGGTCATCTGGGTCAACACCCTGGTGGTGTCGCCCGACGGCGAGAAGATGAAGGTGACCTGGGACGACCGCGAGCGCGGCGTCAAGGGCACGTACACGATGTCGCGGCAGTGAGCACGCTCGCGTAGGGCGTGTACGCGATGCCGAGCTCGCGCTGCGCGAGCTCGCCGCGCAGGTGCAGGTGGCGCTCGAACACGCCCAGCAGCCCCGGCGGCAACGGGTCGGGCAGTGCCTTCGTCGCGCGCCCCGCTTTCTTCAGGACGATCTCCGCCACTTTCAGCGGCGGGCCGAGCAGCTTCGCATCCAGCTTGACGCGGCGCGCCGACAGGCGCGGCACGGGCGTCGCGCCGATGGCGAGCGCGAGGTCGGTGAAGTAGTCGTTCCAGCGCGGGCTGTCGGGCGCGGCCAGGTTGAAGACACGCGGCGTGCCGGGTGTCGCGGCGATGCGCAGCGACGCGATGACCGCCTGGCACACGTCGTCGACCGCGACCAAATTGGACCACCCGTCGCCCGCCGCGCCCAGGTCGCCCAGGCGCCCCGCGCGCAGGAGCCGGCCGATGCGGCCCACCCACAGCTCGCTGCCGGGGCCCCACACGCAGCCGGGGCGCAGCATGACGGCCTCGCCTTCGTAGTCGGCGATGATGTCCTCGGCCTCGCACTTGGCCTTCGCGTACCACCCGATCGACGGGTCGCGGGGCGAGGCTTCGGTCACCTCGCCTTCGAGCGCGCCGTACACCGACATCGTCGACAAATGCACGATGCGCGGGCGGCCCGAGCGCTCGGCCGCCTGCACCAGCACGCGCGCGCCCTGCGCGATGGCTTCGGCGCTGCCGGCCACGCAGTTCACCACCGCGTCCATGCCTTGCAGGGCGCGGGCCATCGAATCGAGGTCGGTCGTGTCGATGCCGCTGCGGCGCGACGCGACCACGGGCGTGGCCCCGCCCGCTTGCTCCAGCAGCGCGGCCAGGCGCGCGCCGATGTAGCCCGTGCCGCCGAGGACGAGAACCTTCATCACGCCAGCACCTCTTCGCCCACGACCGCCACGGCCTTGCGCGACAGGCGCTCGCCCAGGTGCCGGCCCAGCCGCAGCGACAGCGCGATGAGCGTGAGCGTGGGGTTGGCCTGGCTCGAAGTGGGGAAGGCCGCGCTGCCGGCCACGTACAGGTTGTTCACCGAGTGCACGCGGCAGTTGGCGTCAACCACGCTGGTGCGCGGGTCGCTGCCCATGCGCGCCGTGCCGATGTGGTGGCCGCCGTAGGCGCCGAAGCGCATCAGGTCTTCTTCCAGCGTCGCCGCGTCGTAGGTGAGCTCGCCCACGCCCGTGCGCTTCACTTCCTGCGCGATGAGGTCCAGCGTGCGGCGCACCGACTCGATGTCGTCGCTGCCGTAGTTCCAGTCCACGCGCAGCTGCGGCAGGCCGAGCGTGTCGCACTTGCCGCCCAGGGTCACCCGGCTGTGCGCGCGCGGGATCTGCTCGCCGTGCATCTCCAGGCTGAAGCGGTTGCTGCGGTTGCGCAGGATGACCGAGGGGAACTTGCGGTCGGCCAGCGTGCGCTTGGTGATCCAGTGCGCCAGGAACCCGCAGGTGTCGATGGGGTCGGACACCACGTTCCACAGGTGCCGCGCATGCAGGCCCAGCGTGGGCTCGGTGCCGTCGTTCAGCCGCTTGCCGTATTCGTAGCTGATGAACTTGCGCGCGAGGAACAGGCCCGACAACACGCCGTTGCGGTGGCGCGGGTCGGTGATGCGCGGGAAGTGCAGCCGCGCGACCGCGTTGGCCAGGCCGTGGCGGCGCTGCTCGTCCTCGCGGATGGCGATGCGGCGGCGGCAGTAGATGCCTTCGGGCGAGACCTCGTAGCCGTGGCGCACGTTGGCGGTGGGCCCGTGGATCACGAGCGAGCCGACGTTGCCCGCGATGTGGCACATGTAGTAGCGGCCGACCACGTCGTGTTCGTTGCCGATGCCCGCCGGGGCGACGTCGTTGGAGGCGAGCAACAGGCGCGCCGTCTCCAGCCCGCCGGCCGCGATCACGGTGCTGCGCGCCTCGATGAAAAAGCGCGTGCCTTCCAGCGTCGTCACCTCGACTTCGCGCACCGTGCGGCCATGCGGCACCAGTTTCAGGCCCGTGCAATTGGCGCCCAGTAGCACGCGGATGTCGCTGGCCACGCGCAGTCGGCGCGCGTAGCGGTGGCCGAAGTGGGTCGGGCAGGAAAAGCGCTCCAGGCCGTCGGTGCGCACCACGCTGCTCTCGAAGCCGCGGAACATGGGCGGCACGTCGCCGAACGCGTCCTTGTCGGTGTACGCGAAACGGCCCGCCTCGGCGAGCTTGTTGGCCTCGGGATAGAAGGGCGCCAGCTCGTCGATCGAGATCGGCCACCCGCTGCCGGGCACCCAGGCGCGCTTCTCGAAGTCGATGGCGTCGAAGGGCATGCAGCGGCCGCCCCAGATCGCCGTGGAGCCGCCGAAGCGGCGCTGGCGGTACTTGTCGGGCGGGCTGTGCAGCTTCTCGTCGGCGACTTCGCCGTCGTAGAGCGACTGCGTGGCCGCGTGCAGGTCGACCTGCCCGGATTCGAGCAGCACGATGTCCAGCCCCTGGCCGGACAGCGACAGCGCCAGCGAGATGCCGGCCGCGCCGGCGCCGACGATGCAGACGTCGGCCTTCAGCCGCGTCCCGTTGCCGATGCCGTTCGCATCCTGGATCACTCGGCCAGCTCCTGCGCCTGCGGCAGGTGCCCCGAGATGCCGAAGTGGCGCTGGTGCACGCGCGAGACGCTGGTGAAGAAGCGCTGAAGCGAGAACTGCTGCTCGTACAGGCGGCGGCCTGCGCGGCCCAGGCGCAGCAGCCGCTCGTCGTCGTTCAGCACGGTGCCCAGCGTCTCGGCGAGCTTGCCCGCATCGCCGACGGGCACGAAGCAGGCGTTCTCGCCGTCGGTGAGCACCGTGGGCAGTTCGCCCACCGGCGTGCACACCACGGCGACGCCGCGGCCCAGCGCCTCCAGCACCACCAGCGGGAGCACCTCGTCGTGCGAGGGCAGCACCAGCAGGTCGGACTTCGCCAGCAGCTCGTCCACCTTCTCCTGGTCGCACCAGCCCGCGAACTTCACGAAGGAGGAGATGCCCAGCGCGTTGGCCATGGTTTCGTAGCGCGCGATGTCGCCGTTGCCGGCCAGCGTGACTTCGACCTTCTCGCGGTCCAGCGGCGCGAGGGCCAGAGCCTGCAGCAGGTCCGACACGCCCTTGGGTTCGCACAGGCGCCCCACGAACAGCGCGCGGCGGATGCCGTCGGCGGCGATCCGGCGCTCGGGCGCCTGCGCCGGGCCGGGCACGCCGTTGATCACGATGTCCACCTTCTTCGGGTTCACGCCGAGCTCCTCGACGACGAACTTGCGCGGGCCGGAGCCGATGACGATCACGGTGGAAGCCAGCGAGAACATCCAGCGCACCACGTCCTGCGCGAAGAGCGGCAGGGAGCGGTAGAAGGTCTTGGTCTGCGCATGCAGGTGGATGACCACGGGCACGCGCAGCACGAAGCAGGTCGTGACGATCAGGCCCTTGCGCACCATCGACAGGCGCTCGGCCATGTTGACGTGCACGCCGGCCAGGCCGCCCGAGAGCTTGCCGCGGGCGATCTGCCAGAGCGCCTTGCCCAGCGAGATGAAGGACGTCCACGCCTTCCCGGGCCCGCGCGTGTCGAGCGGGCGCAGCTGCGCGGCGTGCTCGGGGGTGTCGGGCGCCTGCGCCTGGATCAGGTAGTCGGCCACCTTGTACATGCCGCCGCCCGCCGGCGACCAGGGCACGGCGATGTAGATGAAGCGATCGGTGTGCGCGGCCTGCGCCGGCAGCACGAGGGTTTCGGTATCGATGGGGGTCGGTTGGGTCATTTCGGGGTTCAGGCGTGGCTCTGGCGGCGTTCGGCTTCGGTGACCTGCGGCGGTTCGTGCAGCACCACGCTGGCGATGCGCGAGCGCGGCGGCACGCGGCGGCGCAGGAGGCCCTGCACGAGGCCGGCGGCGTTGAAGCACCACGACACCACGGAGTAGGTGGCGCGGGCGATGGACCGTTTCTTCACGGCCATCGCGGCGAAGGGGAAGGCGGCGATCGCGGCGAAGGCGATCGCGCGCGCGGCCAGGGGGATGGGCCAGAAGAGGACGCTGGCCAGCACCGCCCACCACACGAGCACGGCGGTGTAGATGCGCAGCTCGCGCAGGTTGCGCAGCACCAGCTTCAGGTGCGGGCGGCCGATGGCGCCGCGCACCAGCTCGCCCAGGCCGCAGACGTACTTGGAGCGCCAGCGGCGGCGCAGCAGCGCATAAGGCGGGGCGTCGTGGCCGTAGTGCGTGACCGAGGGCACCGGCAGGCGGAACAGCTTCCAGCCCATGGCCCGCAGCCGCGCGCCGACGTCGAATTCCTCGTAGCTGTGCAGGTTGCGGTCGCAGAAGTAGCCCGACTCCTCGATCGCCAGGCGCCGGTACAGGCCGCCGCCGTCGAGGCGGTCCACCTCGCCGGGCTGCAGGTGCGAATGGTTGCGCAGGGCGCGCTCGCGATATTCGAGGCTTTCGGTATTCAGCTCGACCAGCCGGCCGCTGACGCCGCCCGCTTCGGGGTGCTGCGCGAGGAACGAGAGGGCTTCCTCGAGGAAGCCCTCGACCATCTTCATGTCGCCGTCGAGGATGTAGACGTACTCGCCGCGTGCGTGCTGGTAGCCCAGTTGCGGGCCGGCGCCGCAGCAGCGCTCGGCCGCGTTGGCGAACTGCACGATGCGGATCGGGTACTGCGAGGCGAGCTCCACCGTGCGGTCGCTCGAGCAGCTGTCGGCCAGGATCACCTCGCCGCCCACGCGCGCCACGGCGGCCAGGCTGCTTTCGATGGCGGCGGCGATGTTCTTCTCTTCGTTCAGCGCCTTGATGACGATGGAGACGGTGCACATGGTCATGGGAGCGTCCCCTGCTGCGCGAAGGCTTCGGCGGCACGCAGGCGCCAGCGCTGCCAGGCGCCGGCCAACTGCGCCGGCACCATCAGCATGCAGAACGTGATCTGCCAGCGGCGGCCCGTGGCGGCATAGCGCGCGTCCCACAGCCACTTGAGCGCCTCGCGGCGCTTGCCGGCGGCCAGTGCGTCGCGCGCGATGGTGATGCTCTGCTGCGCCACGAACCACAGCGCCGAGTGGCGGTGGCGCGCCGGAATCTCGCCACGCAGCGCGCGGTCGCGCATGCGGTGCAGGAAGGGCGCGAGCGTGTCGAAGCGGCCCTTGCCCGTCAGCGAACCGGCCACGTCCATGCGGTAGGCGGCCAGCGGCGCGTGCACCAGCGCCAGGGGCGTTTCGTCGGCGACGCGGAACCACACGTCCAGGTCCTCGCCGAACGATTCGCCCACCGCGAAGCACGGCTGCATCGCCTTCAGCCGCGACGCCCGCACGGCGACGCTGCTGGTGAAGAAGGGATGGTTGCGCATCCAGCGCGTGCGCAGGTCGTCCACCAGCTCGATCTCGCAGAAGGCTTCGGGCAGGACCCATGCGTCGGGTTCGGAGGTGGCGGAATCCATCTTCACGAAGCCGGTGGCGAGCATGTCGGCCTCGGGGCACGCCAGGTGCGCCTTGACCAGGTGCGCCAGGTACTCGGGGTGCTGCCAGTCGTCGGCGTCGAGGAAGGCGATCCAGTCGCCCGTGGCCAGCTCGATGCCGTGGTTGCGCGCGGCGGAGACGCCGGCGTTCTTCTGGCGCACCACGCGCACGCGCGCGTCGCCGATGCCTTCGACGATCTCGGCGCTGCCGTCGGTGGAGCCGTCGTCCACGACGATGACCTCGTGCACCGGCGTGGACTGGGCCAGCGCCGAACGCACGGCCGCCTCGATGTAGCGCGCCTTGTTGTACAGCGGGATGACGACGGAGAATTTCATGCGGGCACCCCGTAGGCGGGCCGCGCGCGCGGCGCCGGTTGCGGCACGTTCATCGACGCGGCGGCGGAGAGCGTCACCACCAGCAGCAGGTGGCCGACCAGCTCGATGCCGTAGCCGAAGAGCATCAGCGGCACTTCGCTCATCGCGCGCAGGGCCAGCGCGATGAACAGCGCCACGCTCAGGCCGCCGGTGCGGCGCGCGTACTTGAGCGACAGGCCGAGCAGCACGAGGGAGTAGGCGACGAGGGCGAGCGCGCCGACGCTGCCGGAGCGGGCGAGGGTGTCCATGAACTGGTTGTGCGCGTTGGTCGCGTTGGGCATGCCGATGGCCATGCGGAATTCGTCGTCGAAGAGGCCCGGGCCGTAGCCGAACAGCTTGTGCGAGCTCCACTGTTCCCAGGCCACCGCCCAGATCTGGTCGCGGCCGGTCATCGTCATGAGCTGTGCGCCCTGGTCGGTGTCGAGGAAGCCCTTGACCACGCCGCCGATGTCGGCGAAGAGCGCGAGGGCCAGCACCGCGGCGCCGGCCACCATCACCATCAGGCACACGGCGATGCCGAAGGCGCCTTCGCGCGGGTCGGACAGGCGCTTCCACATCGTCGGCGCATTGCGGATCGTGAACATCGTCATCGAGCAAAGCATGAAAGCGATCCAGGCCGTCTTCGACTGCGCGAAGAAGAGCACGCCCAGCCCCAGCACCCAGGCCATCACGTTGACCCACTTGGTGCCGTAGGGGCGCGCCCACAGCAGCAGCAAGGCCATCTGCGCGTACATGCCCATGGCCACCGGGTGCGGCGCGACGCCGCCCAGGCGCGGCACGCCGGGCAACAGGCCCTGCGTGTACGACTCGTCGAGCACCAGCGTGGGCCACAGCGGCACCAGCACCACGCTCAGGAGCAGCAGCGCGAACAGCGTGCTGCGCACCGTGTCGACGACCTTGCCGATCTCCTGCGTGGTGACCAGCAGCGCGGCGAAGCCGATGACCAGCGCGTACGTGTACTCGTGCGACACCTGCTTGTGCGCGCCCAGCAGCGCCGGCGAGGCGACCGTGCACGCCCAGTAGGCGACGTAGGTCCAGGCCAGGGGCAGCGACGGCACGGGGCGGCGATGGCCGAAGTGGTAGGCGATGCGCTCGATGGAGATGAGCAGCAGCACCACCGACAGCGCGCGCTGCAGCCAGGGCATCAGCGCCGAGCGGCTGCCCTGCGCCATGCCGGCCAGTTCGGCGAAGACCATCGACAGGTCGCGTCCCGACAGCAGCACGTCGACGGCGGCGAACCCCAGCATCAGGGGCAGCACCCAGTTCATGTAGCCGTTTTCTCGAAGCAGTTTCATGCGGCGGTTCCACCCCGGGGGGCCAGGCGCGGGCCGAACACCGGCACCACGCGCGACAGGGCCGTCTGCGCATCGCGGCCGAGCGCTTCCGGCTTGAAGACAAGGACGGCCAGCATCGCGAGCCCCGCGGCGATGCCGCCGGCGAAGAGGGCCACGAGCGGCGAAGCCGTCCACGAGGAAACTTCCTGCGCCGTGAAGACGGCCAGCGCGCACAGCACCGACAGGCCCACGCCGCGGCCCAGGTCACGCGCGAGCACGCTCCAGCGCAGGTCGAGCGCGCGCAGCGTCGCGGCGACGATCACGATGGCGCGCGCGAAGATCACGACGCACGAGACGGTGGCGATGCCGCGCACGCCGCCCGGCGCGAAATACCACCAAGCGGGCGCGGCCAGCGCCAGCAGCGGCAGCTGCAGGCGGTATTCGTACTCGCGCCGGTTGGTGTTCCACAGCACCGGCGTCGACAGGCCCCAGCAGGCCCACGCGGGCAGGCACAGGAACATCACGGCCAGCACCCAGGCCGATTCCAGCCATTGCACGCCGTAGAGCAGCCGCACGAGGTCCCACGACAGCATCGCCATCACGACGGCGGCGGGCATCGCGAGCACCAGGATGCACGCGATCGCCAGCACCCAGCCCTGCGCGAGCCGCGCGCGGTCGTCCTGCAGCTTGGCGCCGGTGGCGACGAAGGCCGGCTGCAGCGCGCCGACCAGCAGCTGGTTGGGGATGGACGCGAGGTTGTACGCCAGCGTGAAGATGCCGACGGCGTGCGCGTTGAGGACTCGGCCGATGATCACGCGGTCCAGGTTGCCCAGCAGCCAGTTCACCACGTTGGTGAGGAACACGGCCTTGCCGGTGGACAGCGCCTCGCCGCCGTGCTCGTGACGGAAGAGCGGCTTCACCGGGTGCGGCTTGGCGCGGTAGGTGAGCACCAGCGCGACGCCGGCCTGCACGACGCACGCAACCCCGAGCGCGGTCGCGCCGTAGCCTTGCAGCGCCATGGGCACGCCGACCGCGAGGTAGCCGGCGGCGTAGCTCCACAGCTGGATCAGGCCGAGGCGGCGGAAGTCCAGGTCACGCTGCAGCAGGTAGGTGGCGGGCGCCGCGGCGGCCATGAACAGGCTGGCCAGCGACAGCAGCTGCACCATGCCCTCGACGCGCGCGTCGCCGAAGAAGCGCGCGAGCCACGGTGCGGCGGCGAACATCGCGGCGGCGGAAGCCAGGCCCGCGATCATCTGCCACGTGAACGAGAAGCGGATGTCCTCCTTCGTCACCGCGGGCTGCAGCATCAGGCTGTAGCTGAAGCTCGCGCCCGACAGGAACCCGACGAAGGTGAGCACGGCCAGGCCGATGCCGTACACGCCGAAGTTGCCCGGCCCGAGCAGGCGCGCGAGCGCCACCTGGGCGGCGAACTGGAGGACGAAGCGGGCGACCGTCGTCAACGCACTCCACTTGAGCGCGCGTTCGGCGAGCGCCGCGACTGCGGCGTGGGTCATGCGTCTCGTGAGCCGTAACGACGAAGGGCGATGCC
This sequence comes from Ramlibacter sp. PS4R-6, assembly GCF_037572775.1. Lineage (NCBI taxonomy): Bacteria > Pseudomonadati > Pseudomonadota > Betaproteobacteria > Burkholderiales > Comamonadaceae > Ramlibacter > Ramlibacter sp. PS4R-6. The sequence continues at coordinate 1,787,976 of NZ_JBBHKA010000001.1, forward strand.
CGACATCAGCGCCAAAGCGGCAAGGAGCATCGCGGCGCCGCCGCGGTGCGGGTGGTCGTCGCCGGGCTGCTGCGCGCCGCGGGCGGAGACGGAGTCGCGCGCCGCGGGCGGCGCGTCGTCGCGCGTGCCGGCGGCGGCGGCCTTGATCAATTCCCCGCCGGGGCGGGCTGCATTCTGCGGTGCCTGCGCGGTGCGCGCGGAAACGTTCACGATGGGCGTCGCCTGCGCCTCGGTGGAGGCCGGCGTCGCGACACATTGGGCGGCTGCGGCTTGCGCAAGAATGCAGAGCACGATGGCTGTGACTTCGCGTTGCATCATTACTCTCCTGGCAAGGTTTGCGATCGATTCTGCGTCACGTATTTCACGTGCGGCGCACTGTTGGCCCGATGGAGCTATGCAGGTTTTCGGGAGGGAAAACATGGCGTTGGCGCGGGTCCTGCGCATGTGCTTGCTGCGGTGCACGGATGGTAGGGAGCCTCAGCGGCGCGCCCTGTAGGACTGCTGCCTCTTTGCCCCCCCTCCGCCGACGACAAATCGGGGGTTGGTGACAGGGCGCACACGGCGCCCTTTCCGCTCAGGGATTGGCGGCCTGCACCTGCGTGGAAACCTGCGGCCGCGCGAGCCAGCGGCGGGTCCACTCGCGGCCCGGAACTTCCACGTAACGGTAGGTCAGCGCGCTGCCCGCGAGCGTCATCGCCACGACGAGCAAGTAGAAGAACGTGCCTTCGAGGCCGTTGCGGCCGTACGCCATGGTCCATTGACCGTCGGGCAGCGGCATCGCCGTCCACAGGTCCAGGTGCGTCACGCGCTTGACCACCATCGGCAGGATGAGCACGAAGAAGAAGTGCGTGAGGTAGATCGAGTAGGACACCGTGCCCAGCCATTTGAGCGGGCGCGAGTGGAAGATGCGGCTGACCAGGCCGCCTTCGGCCGCGAAGATGAGCACGGCGGCCGCGAAGACGAAAGGCGCCATGAACGACATCGGTGAAGTGCCCGCGGCGGCGACGAAGGCGACGACCGCAAAGACGATCGCCACCTCGACCATGGTCATGGTCGCGCGCCCGGGCGAGTGCGCATACGGCGCGACCAGCGCGTAGATGCGGCAGCAGGCCACGCCCAGCGCGAAGCCGAAGATGCAGCGGATGAAGCCCCAGTCGAAGGTGGTGTCCATGCCCGACTTCGACAGCGCCGCGAGCGCGAGCGGCGCGACGAGGGCCGTTGCCAGCAGCATCCAGTTGCGCATGCCCAGCCACGCGCACACCAGCGCGAACGCCACATAGGTCCACATCTCGGTGCTGATCGACCAGGCGGGCCCGTTCCACGTGAGGCTGTCGTGCACGCCCATGCTTTGCAGCAGGAACAGGTTGCTGATGACCGCCGAGGGCGAATTGGGGCCGGTGAACACGCCGTCCGAGTGCGCCAGCGCACGCAGCGTCTCGAAGGCGACGAAACACAGCAGCATGAACAGGTGCAGCGGGTACACGCGCCCCAAGCGCAGGATGAGGAAGCGGCGCACGCCCTGCCAGTCGTCCAGGCGCGTCTGGTAGTTCCACGCGATGACGAAACCCGAGAGCACGAAGAAGAAATCGACGAACAGGTAGCTGTGGCGCACGAGGGCGTTCGTGTACAGCGGGCTGTAGCCGTGGAAGTGGAAGAGCACCACGAGGCACGCGCACACGCCCCGCCAGCCATCGAGGGCTTCGAAACGGTTGGTCGTGCGCGGGGGGGCCTGCATGTGCATTGCGGTTGCGAAACGATTCTTCCACCGTTCACCCGTGCCCGGGTGCGGCCCTGGCTCCTTCGGGCTGTGGCGTCCTTGTCCTACACCTGCGAAATGTCGGGCTGCCTACATTGGGTTGGAATGGAGAAGACCATGCGTTACAGCCGCAGCGAACATGCGCGCGTCCAGGCCCTGCAGCAGGAAGTGCAGCGGGCCGAGGGCGACTACCAGCGCCTGCGCGCGGCGTACCTGGAGATCGCGCGCAACGAGCCCGGCCACGAGGTGGCCCTGGCGATGATCGGCGCCGACATGGACCGCGCGCACGCGCACCTGCAGGCCCTCATCGGGCTGCCGCGCCTGCCCTTCACGCACGAGCCGAGCACCGTGGTGCGCCGCGAGGCGCAGCGGCTCGCGCAGGAAACCGAAGACAACCACTGAGCCGTCGTGATCCCCTACGACGTCGACCCCAGCCTGCACAGCACGCAGCCGAACGAGCCGGTGCTGGACGACGGCTTCTCGCCGCCGGGCAAGGACGAGGCTTCCACCGCGCAGAAACCGCCGGGCGAGCCGGTGCTGCCGGACAAGAGCGACTTCTAGGCGCGGCGATGGCCACCCATCCCGTCGAGCCCGAGCCGGCGGCGCCGGATTCCGAACCCTCGGCCCCCAATCCCTCGCACCTGCCGGTCGAACCCGAATTCGCGCCGACCCTGCCGCCGGACGCCGACGACCCGCACGCGAAACCGCCCACCCTTTGAGGACCCACCGATGAAGAACACGACGCAGCCCGGCATCACGCCGCCCGTTCCGGGGCAGCACAAGGAAGAGCCCGAGTTCCGCAGCGAGGACGACATTCCCTCCGACGACGACAAGGCTTCGGCATCGGACAGCCGCGACGCGGACCCCAAGCCCGAGCGCGGCGAACGCGACGACTGAGGGGCACAATGGGCGCATGACGAACGCGACGCCGCCTGCTTCGCCTCCGCCCGAGCAGCCCAACCCCGAGCCGCTGGAGAAACCCGCCGATCCCGAGAAGCGCGGCATGCCCAGCCCGCCGACGCCGCCCGAGCACGAGCACCCGAAGCAGCCCTAGAGCATCTGCTGCGGGTCGTCTTCGGCCACCGGCAGCGGCGTCGCCTTCGCCAGCGCCATCCACACGCCGAACGGCAAGCCATTGCGCGCACGCCGCGGGGCCTGCCGCACGACGGCCAGGCGACCGTTTTCCAGCACCATCACGCCGCACTCCGCCGGCACTTCGTCGGCTTCGGCGATGCAGCGGCCGCGCGCGTCGCAACCCAGCACGTACCAGCACTCGCCCAGGTCCAGGTAGGCCGCGCGCTTGGCTTCGTTCTTCAGGTCCGACAGCAAGTCCGCGCGGCGCACCTTCACCTCGTGCACGATGGGATCGACGTAGGTTGCCACCGAGGTGTTGCGGATCGAGAAGACGTCCGGGCGCGCCATGCACCAGCGCAAGGGGCTGTCGGCTTCGTCGCTGGGCACCTGCGCGCGCAGCGACAGGTTGCGCCAGGCGACGCGGCCGGCGCGGCTCATCTCCTGCGCGACGCGTTCGACGAGGGCCTCGTGCGCATCGAACGCACGGCGGTTGGCTTTCAGCGCGTTGGCAATGAGCTGCACGCCGGCATCCGTGACGCGCAGCGACTCGTGGCCGCTGCGCGCGCGCTCACGGCTGAGCAGGCCGGCGGCGAGCAGCTCGATCTCCAGCGGGTCTTGCATGGGCCACCCGGCGGAGCGGTAGATCTCGCGCAGGCGGCGCGCGTGGGCCTTCCCGAAGGGGATGGGCTGCGGCGAGGCGGGGACTGCTTCCATGGGCGCGCAAAGGGAAAAGTGTAGCGGTGCCGTAGGCAGGCTCCCACCCCTTTTGTGGCGGCAGGCTGATCGCATGGCTCAAGTGCATCGCGACAATAGCGGAATGGTCGAGAACGCTACCTATGGGATCACCGCCGTCCGCTTCGCGGGCACCCAGGTCGTCGAGGCAATGATGGGCTTGATCGACCGGTCGCGGGAGCACTGGGACCTGCGGCCGGCGCCAACGCGCGTCACCGAAGTCATCGACCGCATGGTCGAGGGCGACACGGTGATCAGCCTGTTCCCGGACGACGAGGGCCAGCTGCATCCCGGCCCCGAAGTGAAGGTGGACGTGCTGCCCGAGGGCACCGAAACCCTGGCGCTCGCCGACGAGTCGGCCGGCCTCAGCCTGCGCGACTTGCCGCGCTTCTAGAACGCTTTCAGTTCCTTCTTCAGCGCCAGCTTCTGCTGCTGGCGCTGCGCCGACTGCGACTTGCGGTGCGAGCCCGCCTTGCGTTGCGCGGCCTGCGCGACCAAAGGATTGCGCGGCTTCGGTGGCGTCACGTGCAGCTTCATCTTGCGCGCCGACGTCATGGCTGCTTCTTCCTTCCGAAAGCGACCAGGCCCGTCGACAGCGCCGTGCCGCACACGATGACCACGCCGCAGAACAGCATCCAGCCGGTCACGGGCTCGGACAGCAGCAAGGCGCCATAGAACACCGCGAACACCGGGACGAGGAACGTGACCGTCAGCGCACGCGCGGGCCCGGCCACCTCGATCAGCCGGAAGTACAGGATGTACGCCACGCCCGTGCACAGCACGCCGACGGCGACGAGCGCCAGCCACGCCTGCAGGCTTGGCGCCTGCGCGGGCCACACGAAGGCGGCCGGGATCACCAGTGCCATGCTAGCGCCGACCTGGCTGCCGGTGGCCGTCATCAGCGGCGGCAGGCCCGTGAGGTATTTCTTGGTGGCGGTGGCGGCGATGCCGTAGCACAGCGTCGCCAGCAGGCACGCGAGCACGGCCCACGCCGGTGCGATGCCCGACTCGTTCGGCTTGAAGCTCGCCTTGTCCCACGCGAGCATCGCCACGCCGGCAAAGCCGATCGCCAGGCCGATGGCGCGCCAGGCCGTCGGGCGCTCGCGCAGCCACACCCACGCGATCAGCGCGCCGAACAGCGGCACGGTGGCATTGAGGATGGCGGACAAGCCCGTGGTGATCGACAGCAGCGCGAACGAGAAGCACAGGAACGGGATGCCCGAATTGATCACGCCGATGGCGCACACCTTCTTCCAGTGCCGCAGCAACAGCGGCGCCTGCCCCCGCAACGCGAGGATGGGCAAGAGGAAGGCTGCAGCGACGACGACGCGCACGGCGGCTGTCGGCAGCGCGCCGAACTCCACCGTGCCGATGCGCATGAACAGGAACGACGAGCCCCAGATGGCCGCGAGCAGCACGAAGTCGATGAACCAGCTGCGGCGGCGCGATGCGAGCAGGGGCGCCGCGGCGCCCGGGACACTGCTCAAAGGGCGCCCTCCAGCTTGAGCAGCGCGCTCTTGCGCTCGAGGCCGCCGGCATATCCCGTCAATGCGCCCCCGGTGCCCAGCACGCGGTGGCACGGCACGACGATGCTGACCGGGTTGCGGCCCACGGCCGCACCGACCGCGCGCACGGCGCTCGGCACGCCGATGCCGCGGCTCAGTGCGCCGTAGTTCGTGGTGGCGCCATGTGGGATCGCGAGCAGCGCCCGCCACACCGATTGCTGGAAGGGCGTGCCCGTGGCGAGGTCCAGCGGCAGGTCGAACGCCGAGCGCCGGCCGTCGAAGTATTCCCGCAACTGCGCGATGGCGCGCACGATGTGCGGGTGCGCCGCGTCCTCGCGCCAGCGCGAGTGGTCGGGCATGTGCTTCTGCCCTTCGAACCACACGCCGGCGACGCCGTTGTCGGTGACTGCGACGACCATGGCGCCGAGCGGCCCTTGCCACAGGGCCTTGACGATGGGGGACGGGAATTTCATTCGGAGGCTCCTGGTGTCTTGTCGTTCATGGAAGCCCAGGCGCGGACGACAGCATAGCTGCGCCACGGTTTCCATGCCTGCGATGCGGCTTCTGCGGCGCGCGCCGCGTTGCGTTCGCCTTGCACGCCCAGCGCCTTGTGCAGCGCGACGTCGCCGGCGGGAAATGCATCGGGCCAATGCAGCGCGCGCATCGCGATGTAGTGCGCCGTCCAGTCGCCGATGCCGGGCATCTCCTTCAGCTGCGCGATGCTGGCGTCCACGTCGGCGCCGCCGTGCAAGTGCAACTTGCCTTGCGCCACCGCGCGCGCGATCGCGACGATCGCCGCCTGCCTTTGCTTGACGATGCCCAGCTGGCCGAGCGCGTCGCCTTCGGCGCGCGCCAGCACCTTCGCTTCGGGAAACAGCCTGTTCAATCCTTCGAACGGCGTCTCGATGCTTTCGCCGAAGCGGTCCACCAGCCGCTGCGCCAGCGTGCGCGCGGCGGCCACCGTGATCTGCTGCCCCAGCACCGCGCGCACCGCGATCTCGTAGCCGCTGAACGCGCCCGGCACGCGCAGGCCGTCGCCGCGCGGGAAGCGCTCGTGCAGCAGGGCGTTGATCGCCTGCGGGTCGGCGTCGAGGTCGAAGGCCATGCGCACGCGGCGGATCACGAGCGGCAGCGCCTCGTAGAGCGATTCGCTCGTGCGCAGCAGGACCTCGTGCCGCGCCTCGTCGAAGCTCGCCTCGATCCAGCCCTTGTACTTGTGGCCCCCCGACTCGACGGCCAGCGTGCGCGTGAGCTTGCGCGCCTGCACGTCGTCGACGCCCGCGATGCGGCGCGTGCGGAAGAACGCGAGCATGGCGTCGACGTCGTAGGGTGGGCGCCAGGCCAGGCGGATGGCGGGGCCGGAGCCGACGGCGCGGCCTTCGCGCCGCAGCTGCGTCGGGTTCAGCCCGTAGTGTTCGGCGAACGCCGCGTTGAAGCGCCGCAGGCTCGCGTAACCGCTGGCCAGCGCGATCTGCGTGACGGGCAGGTCGGTGTCGGCCAGCAATTGCTTGGCCGTGAGCAGGCGCCGCGTCTGCAGGTATTGCAGCGGTGATACGCCGAACTGCGCCTCGAAGATGCGCCGCACGTGGCGGTCGCTCACCCCCAGGCGCTGCGCCAGCGCCTCGACCGACGGCGATTCGCCGCGCCACGCTTCCGGTTCTTCCAGCAGCCGCACGGCCTGGTGCGCGAGGATGGCGCCCGCGTCCTGGATCGACCACACGACCGATTGCGGCGCCAGTTCGGGCCGGCAGCGCAGGCAGGGGCGGAAGCCCGCGCTTTCGGCCTGCGCCGCGTGCGGGAAGAAGCGGCAGTTCTCGCGCTTGGGCGTGCGCACGCGGCACACGGGGCGGCAGTAGATGCCGGTGCTCGTGACGCCGGTGAAGAAGCGCCCGTCGAAGCGTGCGTCGCGCGCCTTCAGGGCGAGGTAGCAGGCGTCGGCTTGCAGCGGTTCGGTCGCGGGGGACATGCGGCCATGATACGCAGCGGCCCCCGCGCGGCTAGCCGTTTCCGGACATGTCCCTGGAACCCATCTTTCAGCCCTCGTAGCCCTCGACGGTACCCTTGTCGCGCACCTTGGCGTCCGCCGGGTCCTGGCCGAATTCGCGCTTGGCGCGGCGCTGGCGCAGCAGATCCCAGCACTGGTCGAGCTGCTCGCTGACCAGCTTGAGCCGCTGTGCCTTGTCGGCCGCGCTGCGGTCGCCGTCCAGCAGCGAATGCTCTTCGCGGACCAGTTCCTCGATGTGTTGCAGAACCTTGCGATCGTCCATGCGTTCCCCTCAACGTCAACTGCGGAAAGCGTACTCCGAATCCGGCGTGCCGTGGCAGTCGCATTGCCGAGGTCAGAAGTGGGTGAGCCTTTTGCCCGCAGGCTGAGCAGACGTTCTCGAAGACGGGGTGCACGAACGAGCCATGGAAGTCCGATCCCACGAGGGTGGCCCCCTAGAATCACACGATGCAATTCTCCCCGTCGATCTTCAAGGCCTACGACATCCGCGGCGTCGTGCCGTCCACGCTCAACGAACAGGTGGCGCAGGCGCTGGGCCTCGCCTTCGGCACGGTGGCGCAGCGGCAAGGCGAAAAGACGGTGGCGGTCGGCCGCGACGGGCGCCTGAGCGGCCCGCAGATGTCGGCCGCGCTGGTCCGCGGCCTCGTCGCATCCGGCGTGGACGTGATCGACATCGGCATGGCCACCACGCCGATGCTCTACTTCGCGACCAACACCTTGTGCTCGAGCGGCATCCAGGTGACGGGCAGCCACAACCCCAAGGACTACAACGGCTTCAAGATGGTGCTGGCCGGCCGCGCCATCTACGGCGACGACATCCAGGAGCTGCGCCGGCTGATGGAAGAGGGCGGCAAGCCCGCCGCGAAGCCGGGCAACGTGCGCAACGTGAACGTGCTCAAGCCCTACCGCGACCGCATCGTCTCCGACGTGAAGCTGGCGCGGCCCATGAAGGTCGTCGTCGATTGCGGCAACGGCATCGCCGGCGCTTCGGCCCCCGGCATCTTCCGCGCGCTGGGCTGCGAGGTGATCGAGCTCTTCAGCGAGGTCGACGGCAACTTCCCCAACCACCACCCGGACCCGAGCAAGCCCGAGAACCTGCGCGACCTGATCGCGGCCATCAAGAAGCACGACGCCGAGCTCGGCCTGGCCTTCGACGGCGACGGCGACCGGCTGGGCATCATCACGAAGCAGGGCAACAACATCTTTCCCGACCGGCAGATGATGCTGTTCGCGCGCGACGTCCTCAAGCGCGTGCCCGGCGGCACCATCGTCTTCGACGTGAAGTGCACGCAGCGCCTGGCGCCCGCGATCGCCGAGGCGGGCGGCCAGCCCCTGATGTTCAAGACCGGCCACTCGCTCATCAAGGCCAAGATGAAGGAAGTGAATGCGCCGCTGGGCGGCGAGATGAGCGGCCACGTCTTCTTCAAGGAGCGCTGGTTCGGCTTCGACGACGGCACCTACGCGGGCTGCCGCATCCTGGAGATCCTGTCGCGCACGCAGGACCCGAGCGCCGTGCTCGACGGCCTGCCCACCAGCTTCTCCACGCCCGAACTCAACGTGAAGTGCGCCGAGGGCGAGCCGCACGCGATCGTCGACAAGCTCAAGGCGGTGGCGAAGTTCGGCGCGCCGGCGCAGGTGAACACCATCGACGGCGTGCGCGTGGACTGGCCCGATGGCTTCGGCCTGATCCGCGCGTCCAACACCACGCCCGTGCTGGTGCTGCGGTTCGAGGGCCAGACGCCCGAGGCCCTGCACCGCATCGAGCACGAGATGCTGGCGCTGCTGAAGAGCGTGAAACCCGACGCGGCGATCGAGGCGGCCGCCCATTGACGTACACGGGGCACAATGCAGCCCCGTGAAGATCCTCATCGTCAAGCTCTCCTCGCTCGGTGACGTGGTGCACACCATGCCCGCCGTGCAGGACATCCGGCGCTGCGTGCCCCAAGCAAGCATCGACTGGGTGGTGGAGAGGGGCTTCGCGCCGCTGGTGGCGCGCTGCGAAGGCGCTGCCGAGGCCATCCCCTGCGAGCTGCGGCGCTGGAGCCGCAACCCGCTGTCGCACGAGACGCGCGCCGAGTGGCGCACCTTCCGCCAGCGCCTGCGCAGCGTGCGCTACGACGCCGTGATCGACCTGCAGGGGCTGACGAAGTCGGCGCTGGTCGCGCGCGCGGCACGCACCACCGAAGGCGGCAAGCGCTTCGCCATGGCCAACCGAACCGACGGCGCGAGCTACGAAGCCCCTACGCGCTGGGTGGCGGACGTCGCGATCAAGCTCGAGCCGCGCGTGCATGCGGTGCAGCGGGCCCGCGAGATCTGCGCGCGGGCGCTGGGCTACGACATCCCTTCGCCGCTGCGCTTCGGCCTGCGCGCATCCGCCGCGGGCCGCACGAACGCGGTGTGCCTGGTGCACGGCACTTCGCGCGACGACAAGTGCTGGCCGGCCGCGAACTGGCTGGCGCTGGGCCGCCGCCTCATCGCCCAGGGCCACACGCTCGCATTGCCGCACGGCAACGACGAGGAGCTGGCGCGCAGCGAAGCGATGGCGCGTGAGCTGGGCGATGCCGCGCAGGTGTGGCCGCGGCTGGACCTCGGCGCACTCACCGACCGGCTCGCAACCTGCGCCGGCGTCATCGGCGTGGACAGCGGCCTGAGCCACATCGCGGTCGCGCTCGACCTGCCGCACGTGCAGGTCTACAACTTCGAGACGGCCTGGCGCACGGGGCCGTTCGACACGCCGCACCAGCGCGCCGTCTACGCGCAGCCCACGCCGTCGCTCGAAGCCGTGTGGGACGCATGGGAGAGCGTGAGGCCGCGCCCATGATGCTGCGGCGCCTGTACACCTTCGCGATGATCGGCGCGCAGCCGCTGCTGCGGCGCAAGCTGCGCAGGCGCGGGCGCGCGGAGCCCGGCTACCTCGAGCACATCGACGAGCGCTTCGGCCGTTACGCCGGCAGCGTCGAGCCCGGCGCGCTGTGGATCCACGCGGTGTCGCTGGGCGAAACGCGCGCCGCCGCGATCCTCGTCGAGCAGCTGCGCAAGCTGCAGCCGGACATCCGCATCCTGCTCACGCACGGCACGGCGACCGGCCGCGCGGAAGGCGAGCGCATCCTGCGCAAGGGCGACATGCAGGCGTGGCTGCCGTGGGACGTGCCCAAGGCCGTGCACGGTTTCCTCAACCACTTCCGCCCCCGCGCCGGCGTGCTCATGGAGACCGAGGTGTGGCCCAACCTGGTGGCGGGCTGCAAGGCGCGCGACATCCCGCTGGCGCTGGCCAACGCCCGCTTCTCGGAAAAGTCGATGAAGCAGACGCTGCGCCTGGCACGCCTGGCCCGCCAGACGTACGGCACGCTGGCGGCCGTATGGGCGCAGACCGATGCGGATGCGCAGCGGCTCGCGCAGGTCGGCGCGACGGTGAAGCACGTCTTCGGCAACCTCAAGTTCGACGCGACGCCCGATCCCGTGCAACTGGAGCGCGGGCGCGAGTGGCGCGACACGCTCGACCGGCCGGTCGTGATGTTCGCCAGTTCCCGCGAAGGCGAAGAAGAGGCGTTCTTCCAGCTGCTGCAGTCCGAGGACGGCCTCGAAGGCGTGCAATGGCTGGTGGTGCCGCGGCATCCGCAGCGCTTCGAGGAAGTGGTGCAGCTCGCCGAACTGCATGGCCTGACGGTGTCGCGCCGCACCGACTGGCCCGACGCCCCCGAGGATGCGCAGGTGTGGATCGGCGATTCGCTCGGCGAGATGGCGCTGTACTACGGCCTCGCGGACGTCGCCTTGCTGGGCGGCAGCTTCGCCAAATTGGGCGGCCAGAACCTGATCGAGGCCGCGGCCTGCGGTTGCCCCGTGGTGATGGGCCCGCACACGTTCAACTTCGCCGAGGCCGCCGAGCTGTCGCTGGCCGCCGGCGCGGCGCAACGCGTGCCCGATATGCGCGAGGGCGTGCTCGCGGCGGTGGCATGGGCCTCCGACATCGAGCGCCAGCTCGCGGGCCACCGCGCCGCGCTGGGGTTCGCGGCGGCTCACCAGGGCGCGGCGCGCCGCACGGCCGAGGCGCTGCTGGCGCTGGTGGGGCGCTGATGTCGCCGCTGGAACTCGTCGGCGCGCTGGCGGCGGTGGTCGCGCTGCTGGGCGTGATCAACCACCGCTTCATCGGCCTGCCCGACACGCTGGGGATCATGGCGGCGGGCTCGCTCTTCGCGCTGGTAATGGCGCTCGTCGGCCGCCACGTGCCCGGCGTCGTCGAGTGGGCGGAGGGCGTCGCCTCGCACATCGACTTCACCGAGATCGTGTTCCAGGGCCTGCTGGGCGTGCTGCTCTTCGCGGGCAGCCTGCACACCAACCTGGCCGACCTGGCGCGCCACCGCGGGCGCGTCTTCCTGCTGGCGACGCTGGGCGTGGCCATCTCGACGCTGGTCGTGGGCTTCGGTGCGCACCTGCTGCTGGCGCTGGTGGGCGTGCCCATCGCGCTGAAGTACTGCCTGTTGTTCGGCGCGCTGATCTCGCCGACGGATCCCATCGCCGTGCTGGCGCTGCTCAAGACCATCGGCGCGCCGAAGTCGCTGGAGATCGACATCGCCGGCGAGAGCCTCTTCAACGACGGCACCGGTGTCGTGGCGTTCCTCTTCATGCTGGGCATCGTGAGCGGCGCGTACGAACCCACGCTGGCCACCGTCGCGAAGCTGCTGGCGCTGGAAGTGCTGGGCGGCCTGCTGCTGGGCCTCGTCGTCGGCTACGCGGCGTTCCTGGTGCTCAAGGGCGTGGACAGCTACCCGGTGGAAATCCTGCTGACCATCGCGCTGGCCACCGGCGGCTTCGCGCTGGCGCAGCGCCTGCACGTCTCGGCGCCGCTGGCCGTCGTGGTGATGGGGCTGGTGATCGGCAACCACGGCGCCGAAAGCGCGATGAGCGACACCACGCGGCGCTACATGTTCCAGTTCTGGGAACTGGTCGAGGAAATCCTGAACCTGATGCTGTTCGGCCTGATGGCGCTGACGCTCCTGGCCTTCGCCGGCGGCGACCGCTCGTGGCTGCCCGCCCTGGCGCTCGTGCCGGTGGTGCTCGTGGCCCGCTTCGCCAGCGTCGGCCTGCCGGCGCTGATGCTGCGGCGCTTCATCCCGCGCCGCACGCCGCACGCCGTCAAGGTGCTCACCTGGGGCGGGTTGCGCGGCGGCATCTCGGTGGCGCTGGCGCTGTCGCTGCCGGCCTTCCCGGGGCGCGACGTGCTGGTGATGGCCACCTATGCGGTCGTTCTCTTCAGCCTGCTCGTGCAGGCGCCCACGCTGGGGCCGCTGCTGCGAAAGCTGGAACTGGGGCAGCGGAAGTAGCACACTAGGGTTCCGGAGGGGACCATGGGCACACCCGCCAGGGCGCGCGTGCGGCGCGCCGCACCCAGGAGCAGGACGAAGGCGGTGAACCTCGCGCTGCAAGGCGGCGGCGCGCACGGCGCCTTTGCCTGGGGTGTGCTCGACCGCCTGCTCGAGGACGGCCGCATCGCCTTCGAGGGCATCAGCGCCACCAGCGCCGGCGCGATGAACGCCACGGTGCTGGCCTGGGGCTTCACGCACGGCGGGCGCGACGGCGCGCGCGAGTCGCTAGCAGCTTTCTGGCAGGGCGTCTCCGAATCCGGCATGAAGTACAGCCCCTACCGCGGCATGCCGTGGAGCGCGCACACGCACGACTTCTCGCTGGAGCGCTCGGGCAACTTCGTGTTCATGGAGATGGCCACGCGATTGTTCTCGCCGTACCAGCTCAACCCGTGGAATTTCAACCCGCTGCGCGAGGTGCTGGAGGCGCACGTCGATTTCGAGCGGCTGCGTCGTGAGTCGAGCGTCAAGCTGTTCCTCGCCGCCACCAACGTCGAGACCTGCAAGGTGCGCATCTTCAAGGCCAACGAGATCACGCCCGACGCGGTGCTGGCCTCGGCCTGCCTGCCCTTCCTCTTCCAGGCCGTGGAGATCGAAGGGCAGTTCTACTGGGACGGCGGCTTCCTCGGCAACCCGGCGATCTTCCCGCTGATCTACGAATGCGACTCGCAGGACGTCGTGATCGTGCACCTGAACCCGATCGTGCGCGAAGGCTGCCCGCGCACGGCCTCCGACATCATGAACCGCATGAACGAGGTCAGCTTCAACTCCTCGCTCATGCGCGAGATGCGCGCCATCGCCTTCGTCACGGCGCTGATCGACAAGGGCCAGCTCTCCGACCGCGAGTTCAAGCGCATGCACATCCACTCCATCCGCGCCGACGAGGAGATGGTGCAGCACGACGCCTCCAGCAAGTTCAACCCCGAATGGGGCTTCCTCACCCACCTGCGCGACCAGGGCCGGGCCCACGCCGACGAATGGCTGGACCGGCATTTCGCCTGCATCGGGCGGGAGTCGTCGGTGGACATTCGGGCGGAGTTTCTTTGAACGATTGACTTGTTTTCGTCGTGGGGCTCGCGTCAGGCGGTGCCCGGCAGCCGGCCTGGCGTACGCCCTCCTGCTGCCGCAGGAGGGTGCGCTGCCTCCTTTGCCGCCGCGGCTAACGCGGCCGAACTCGCTGCGAGACGGCCTACGGACCGTCTCTCCGCTCAAACATTCGTCCGCGAGTCAGATCCGAGTGCGCGAGCGTGCTTCGCACTTTCCTCGCTTGCGCCGCGGCGGCGCGGGGGCTGCCGGGACTCAAGGCCGGCTGCCGGGCACCGCCTGACGCGAGCGGGGTGTGCGACCCGGGCGCGTTCATTTGGCACCTTCGAAAGACACTGGATCCCGGCCTGCGCCGGGATGACAGCACAGGGGGATCAAGGGATGGGTCTCTCGCGGCAGGCGATGTCCGGCAAGGCCAATTTCGATCTCCGGCAGCCCCCGAGAAGGCGCGGCGACAAGGGAGGAAAGCGCCGCGAGGCGCGCGACCGCTTCGTGAACTGACTCGCGGGCGAATGTCTGAGCGGAGAGACGGTCCGCAGGCCGTCTCGCAGCGAGTTCGACCGCGCCTAGCCGCGCCGCCCGCAGGAGGCAGCACTACCCCGCGCAAGCGGGGGCGGTATCGCATGCGGCCTTGCCGGACATCGCCTGCCGCGAGCCCCGGACCGCAGCACACACCCTCAACTGTTTCCCGCAGGCGACACCCCCCAAGGCCCGCCCCCATTGAATTCCCGGCCCGGGACTGTTACCTTGCAACGAATGGATTACCCGGCCGCCGTCATCGCGCAGTCGTCCGCCGCCTCGCACTTCGAGACGACGGAACCGGGGCGTGCGGTGCGGCAGTTCACGGGGGTGTACGGGCCGCATTCGCTGGCCGTGCCGAATGCCCAATTGCAGTTGCGCATGCGCAGCTTCGAGCTGGCGCAGCTGCACATCGCGCAGATCCGCTACGGCGCGCCCGTGACCACCTCCATGTCGCAGCCGCATCCGTACTGGGTGTTCTCATACGTGTGCGCGGGCGAGTCGTCGGTGCACCAGCGTGCCAGCGCCGGCGACGGGCAGACGTACACCGCCGGCACGGCGGGCGTGAACAACCCCGAGAACGTCGCCGACCTCGTGATGTCGCCGGACCTCGAGCTGGTGAACATCCGCGTGAGCGCGGCCGACATGCGGGCCGCTTGCGGTGCGCTGCTCGGCGCCGAGCACGCGCAGTCGCTGCGTTTCGACGACCGCGCCGAGGTGGGCAGCGAGCCCGTTCGCATCCTCATGCGCGTGGTGCGCAACCTCGCCGACGCCACGCGCCATGCGCACCCGGCGGCGCGGCGCTACGAATCCACCTTGCGCGACGCGGCCTTGTACGAGCTGCTCATGGGCTGGCCCAACTCCGCGCTGCGCGCTTCGCAGGCGCAAGAGGCCCTGCCCGAATCGACACGCCGCGCGCGCGACTACATCCACGCGCATGCGTCGGAGGCGCCCACGGTCGCTGAGATCGCGGCCGCGGCCGGCGTGGGCGTGCGCGCCCTGGCGCTGGGCTTCGAGAAGCACTTCGGCATGGCGCCGCTGCGCTACCTGCAGCAGGTGCGGCTGGACGGCGTGCGGGCTGAGCTCACGCTGGCTCGCGAGGGCGACACGGTCACGCGCATCGCGCTGGACTGGGGCTTCGCCAACCTGGGCGTGTTCTCGGCGCGCTACCGCGAACGCTTCGGCGAACCGCCGGCCGAGACACTCAGGCGACACCTGCGCCGCTGAACTTCCGATTCGGGACAGGCGCGCTTCCGAAAGCGCATAGACCCCGTGCGGCTGCGCTCCGAGACTGGAGTCTCCACCACTGGAGGAGACACATGAAACGCGCGATGTTCCGCCGCCACGCAATCGCCGCCGCCTCCCTGGCGGCCCTGGCCCCGATGGCCCCCGCGCAGGAAGCCACTGCGCAACTCGAACGCATCGTCATCACGTCCGAACGGCGCATGACCCTGCTGGACACCACGCCCGCCTCGGTCACGGCGCTGCCCGGCGGGAAGCTGCAGGAGTCGGGCTACACCGGCATCGAGGACGTCGTGAACCTCGTGCCGAACGCCACGCTCACGGGCCAGACCGGCAACAACGCGCAGCTGTACGTGCGCGGCATCGGCAACGTCTTCATCCTGGCCGGCGGCGACCCCGGCGTGGCGCTGTATTCGGACGGCGCCTACGTCTCCGACCAGACCTCGTCGAACGTGTCGCTCTTCGACCTGCAGCGCGTCGAGGTGCTGCGCGGCCCGCAGGGCGCGCTGTACGGTCGCAATGCCACCGGCGGCGCGATGAACCTGATCTCCGCGCTGCCGACGGACAGTTTCCGCGCCAGCGCGAACGTGGTGCTGGGCAACTACGGCCGCAAGGAATCGGAAGGCTTCGTCTCCGGGCCGGTGGCAGGCGAGGGCAGCACCAGCATGCGCGTGTCCTACCAGATCAAGAAGCTCGACGGCTGGACCAGCAACCCGCTCGCCGGCACGGTGTCGGGTCCCGTGGTCTCGGGTTCCTCGACGACGGCGCCGAAGAAGCTGGACGAAGTCGATTCGCAGGCGCTGCGCATCCAGTCGCTGACCAACTTCGCCAGCGGCAGCAAGCTGCGCCTGATGGCCGGCTACTACCACGAGGACGACACCGGCCAGAGCGTGCCGCTGCTGGTCGACCCGGTGATGATCCCGGGCCTGCTGTACGGCGTGTCGCCCAGCACCAACCCGCGCATCCAGAAGAGCCAGGGCTCCGAGAAGCGCATCGAGGTGGGCCAGCTGCTGGCCAACTGGTCGATGCCGGTCGGCGACAACACGCTGGACGTGACGGCGAGCTACCGCAAGAGCCGCGCCGACCACCTGTTCGACAGCGACGGCACCGAGGCGCTCGTGGCCTCCACCGGCTTCAAGACGCGCAGCACCGACAAGAGCCTGGACGTGCACCTGACCTCGGCCGACGGCGTGCCCTTGCAATGGCTGGTGGGCGCGACGCTGCTGCGCTTCGACCAGACGCAGGACGTGGATGTCTCCAGCCAGGTGCCCCTGGGCTTCCTGATGCCCGGCGGCCCCTTCAACGTGGGCGTGCCGCTGCAATTCCTGCTGGGCGGCAAGGTCGAGACCTCGTCGGCGGCCGTCTACACCGACCTGCGTTACCAGGTCACGCCGAAGGTGGCCCTGCTGGGCGGCCTGCGCCTGAACCGCGACCACAAGGTGGCCGACGAGTTCCAGAACATCGCGGTCTTCGGCATCGCGGGCACCAACCACCTCGACGCGAGCTGGACCAGCGTGCCGGCCAGCCTGGGCGTCGAATACAAGATCAGCGACGGCTCGATCGCCTATGCGCGCGTGTCGCACGGCTTCAAGTCGGGCGCGGTGAACCTCGGTTCGCTGCAGCCGAGCATGGTGAAGCCCGAGACGGTGATCGCCGGCGAGGTGGGCTACAAGGTGGACTTCGCCGACCGCCGGGGCCTGTTTAGCGCGGCCGCGTTCACCAGCCGCTACAAGGACATGCAGGTGTCGCAGGTGGGCATCGCCAACGTGATCCTGGCGAACGCCTCCAAGGCGCGCATCGACGGCGCGGAACTGGAGCTGTCGTACAAGCCCATCCCGCCGCTCACGGTGAACGCAGCGGTCGGCATCATGGACCCGCGCTACACCGACTTCACCAACGTCGACCTGCGCAATGCGCCGACCACGGTGGTCAACGTGCGCGGCAACCAGCTCGCCAACGTGCCCAAGTCGAATGCCGCCATCGGCGTCGAGTACGCGCTGCCCATCAGCGGCTGGCGCGCCACCGTGCGCGCCGACTACGTGTACCGCGGCAAGGTGTACTTCACCGAGTTCAACACGCCCGACGCCGTGCAGGAAGCCTTCTCCATGGTGAACCTGGCCTTCTCGGTCAAGCCCGTGCAGGGCAACTGGAAGCTGTTCGGCTGGGTGAAGAACGCCACCAACAAGACGGCGATCACCAGCATGAGCGTGGCTTCGCCCGTGCTCGGCGCGGCGCGCCAGGTGACGTACACGCCGCCGCGCATGTTCGGCATCGGCGCGCAAGTGGACTTCTGACCATGGCGGCCGAAGTCGTCCAGGGCCACTACGCGGCCCGCTTCTCGCCGCTGCACGACCTGTTCGAGTCGTTGATCGTGAGCGGCCGCGACGTCGGCGCGTCGCTCGCGGTCACGATCGACGGCGAAACCGTCGTCGACCTGTGGGGCGGCTGGACCGACGCCGCGAAGACGAAGCCGTGGCAGTCCGACACGATCATCAACGTGTGGTCCAGCACCAAGCCCATGGTGTCGCTGGTGGCGCTGATGCTGGCCGACCGCGGCGAGATCAACCTGGACGACCCCGTGGCGCGCTACTGGCCCGAGTTCGCGGCCAACGGCAAGGGCGGGGTGCGGGTGCGCCACCTGCTGTCGCATTCCTCGGGCGTGCCGGGCTGGGAACAGCCCATGGTCACCGAGGACCTGTACGACTGGGACAAGTGCACGGCGGGCCTTGCGGCGCAGGCGCCGTGGTGGCAGCCCGGCACCGCCACCGGCTACCACGCGCTGAACTACGGCTTCCTGATCGGCGAGGTGATGCGGCGCGTGACGGGCATGAAGCCCGGCGAGCTGTTCGCGAAAGAGGTCGCAGCGCCCTTGAAGGCCGACTTCCACATCGGCCTGGCCGACCGCGAGTTCCAGCGCGTGGCCAACGTGATCCCGCCGGAAGTCGCGATCGACGTGTCGCAGATCGACCCGTCCACCGTGACGTTCCGCACCTTGTCGAACCCGCCGCCGAACGCGCCCGCCAGCTCGACGCCCGAGTGGCGCCGCGCCGACATCGGCGCGTGCAACGGCCACGGCAACGCGCGTTCGCTCGCTCAGGTGCAGGCTGTGGTGGCCAACGACGGCGTGGCCGGCGGCAAGCGGCTGCTGTCGCCGCGCATGGTGTCGCGCATCTTCGAGCTGCAGAACAACGGCATCGACCTGGTGCTGGGCCTGCCGGTGCGCATGGGGCTGGGCTACGGCCTGCCGCACCCGCAGCTGACGCCCTTCATCCCCGAGGGCCGCTGCGCCTTCTGGGGCGGCTGGGGCGGCTCCATCGTGCTGGCGGATGCCGACCGCCGCATGACCGTGTCCTACGTGATGAACAAGATGGAAGGCGGCACGGTGGGCGGCACCAACGCCGCCGAACTCGTGGCGTGCGCGTACAACATCTTCGGCGTGTGACCTGTCATCCCGGCGCAGGCCGGGACCCAGTGTTTTTCTCTCAATTCCGCGGCGCCGGCGCGCGCCGCGCTTCCAGCAGCGCGTTGGCGTAGAGCGCCTCCACGCGCTTGCGCTGGGCCTCGTCGAGCAGCGCCACCAGCTTCTTCCAGTCGCTCGCGACGTCCGCCGCGGCGCCATCCAGTTCATGGGTGGCTTCGCGCGCGGCGTTGAGGTCGCGCGCGACGTCCACCGTGGCGTGCACGGCGCCCTGCGTCCACCCCAGGCGCTCCTGCGCGCGCCGGTCGTCCAGGCCGGCGAAGTCCTTCATGTCGCGGATGAACCCCTGCAGCGCCGATGCCGCCGCGGGAGACAGGCCCAGCGCCGCGCTTTCCTTTTCGAGCGCCGCCGCGAACAGCGCCATGGCATGCGGCCGCAGCGGCGATTCGGCGCGCTTCGGCGGCGTGTCGGGGATGATGCTCGAACGGTTGCCGCCGCCGTGCATGCGGCCGGTGCCGCCGCCCGGGTAGCCCTGGGCCGCTGCCGCGAGGCCCAGGAGAGCGAGGGCGGCGCCTGTCAGCAGGCGGGTGGGGATGTTGCGATTCATTTGACTAGCTTAAGCCTTGCCACGCTAGACTGAGCCCATGACCACGAAGGAGTTCCCGGGCGGGCGCATCCGCAAGGCCGAATACGACCCGGCCTCGCAGGAGCTGCAGCTGCATTTCGACCGCGGCAACGTGCTGGCCTACAAGCACGTCCCCGAAGAAGTGTTCCGGCGCCTGTGCAGCGCGCCCACCCCCGCGACCTACTGGGAAGACCGCATCGCCGAGGAATACCCCAAGGGGCAGCCGAAGCGCGCGGGTGGCGGTGCGCCGAAGGACCTGAAGGACCTGTTCGGCGGCGGCGACGACAACTGATTGCGAAGGAGAAGGCCATGCGCGTGGCCAAGGGGATCCTGGGCGCCTTGCTGGTGATCGTGCTGTTCGCGGCGGTCGCAGGCGGCGTCTATGTGTGGCAGGCGTTCCCGGACCTGGACGGCCGCATCGACGCGCCGGGCCTCGTCGACCCGGTGTACGTGCGGCGCGACACCGCGGACGTCACGCACATCGAGGCCCGCTCGCTCGCCGACGCCTATTACGCGATGGGGTTCGTGCACGCGCAGGAGCGTGGCTGGCAGCTGGAGTTCAACCGGCGCGTCATGCACGGCGAATTGAGCGAGGTCTTCGGCCCCGCCACGCTCGACACCGACCGCCTGCTGCGCCGCCTGGGCATCATGCGCGCCGCGCAGAAGCAGTGGGAGGGCCTGAAGCCGCAGGAAAAGGACCTGATCGCCGCCTATGCGAAGGGCGTGAACGCCTTCCACAGGACGAGCATGCAGGCGCTGCCGCCCGAGTTCCACATCCTGCGCGTGATGCCGGGCGAGTGGACGCCGCAGGACACCGTGGCCTGGGTGCTGATGATGGCGCTGGACCTGGGCGGCAACTGGGGCACGGAATTCGCGCGCCTGTCCGCGCTGCAAGCCGTCGACACGCAGCAGCTGTGGCAGGTGATGCCGCCGTACCCCGGCGAGCAGCCGCCGACCAAGGTGGACCTCGCCGCGCTGTACCGCGGCCTGGGCGTTTACCGCACCGACGGGAACGGCGCGAAGAAGACGGTGCAGAGCTTCAACGACATCGACCTGTGGCGCGAAGGCCTGGGCCACCTCGAGGGCGTGGGTTCCAACAACTGGGTGGTGAGCGGCACGCGCACGCAAAGCGGCAAGCCGCTGCTGGCCAACGACCCGCACCTGGGCCTCACATCGCCGGCCATCTGGTACTTCGCGCACATCAAGGTGCCGGCGGCCGGCAGCCAAAAGGCGATGGACGTGATCGGCGCGACCTTCCCCGGCGCGCCGTCTGTGGTGCTGGGCCGCACCGACGGCGTCGCGTGGGCCTTCACCAACACCGGCCCCGACGTGCAGGACCTGTACCTGGAGCAGGTCGACCCGGCCGACCCCAAGCGCTACCGCACGCCCACGGGCTTCGCGCCTTTCGAGGTGCGCGAGGAGACGATCCGCGTGAAGGGCCAGCCCGACGAGAAGCTCGTCATCCGCAGCACGCGCCACGGCCCGGTGATCAGCGACGGCAACGCGACGTATGCCGACGTGATCGACACCGCCAGGTACGCGATCGCACTGCGCTGGTCGGCGCTCGATGCGGACAACCGCACCGTCACGTCGATCCTGCAGGCCAACCTGGCGCAGGACACCGACGAGATCGTTGCCGCGTTCTCGTCCTTCCATTCGCCGATGCAGAACCTGGTCGCGGCGGACACGAAGGGCAAGACGGTTTTCCGCACCATCGGCGTCATCCCCCAGCGCGCCGCCGACAACGACATCCGCGGTATCGCGCCGTCGCCGGGCTGGGAAGCGCGCTACGACTGGACGGGCTGGGTGCCCGCGGCCCAGGTCCCGAACATCGGCAGCGACGCGATCGCCGCGAAGGGCTGGCACGCGACAGCCAACCAGCGCATCCACCCCGCGGACTTCCCGGTGTACATGGGCAGCGACTGGGTCTCGCCCGAGCGCTTCGACCGCATCGAGACGCTGCTGGCCGCGAAGCCCAAGCACGACGCGCAGTCGATGCGCGACGTGCACGCGGACACCTTGTCGCTCGCGACGCAGCGGCTGCTGCCGATGCTGCGCGCCACGCAGGGCACGCATGCGAAGGCCGCCGAAGCGCAGGCGCTGCTGAAGGACTTCGACGGCACCATGCGCGCCGACGGCGCGGCGCCGCTGGTGTTCGCCTACTGGGCCGACGAACTCACGCGCGCCGTGATCGCGCCGAAGCTGGGCGAAGCCAAGTTCAACGCGCTGTACGGCAAGCGCACCTTCCGCGCGGGGCTGGAGCAGATCGCCGGGGATCCGAAGGCCGCCGCCGCGTGGTGCGGCGCCGCCACCTGCGCGCAGCAGTCGGCGAAGGCGCTGGACCGTGCGCTGGAACGCATCGTGGCGGAGCAGGGCAGCGACGCCGCCAAGTGGCGCTGGGGCCGCGCGCACCCGGCGCTGTCAGGGCACCGTCCCTTCACCAACGTCGGCGCGCTCGCGAAATTCTTCGACGTGCAGGTGGAGTCGCCCGGCGACCCGTGGACGGTGAACGTCGCGCAGTACTGGGTGAACCAGCAGCGGCTGCCCTTCGCCAGCCGCCACGCGCCGAGCATGCGCGCGATCTACGACCTGGCTGACCTGGAGAAGTCGCAGTTCATCTACCAGACGGGGCAGAGCGGCCTGGTCTTCAGCAGCCGCTACCGCGACATGGCGAACGAATGGGCCCAGGTGAAGTACCGGCCGCTGCAGATGCGGCCGGCTTCATGGGCCCACCAGTCGACGCTGACGCCGATGTGGGAAGCGGCTAGCGCCGCGGAGCACTCACCAGCGCGTTGAGCGTGGCCAGGTCCTCCGGCACCAGCGTGCCGTTGGCCTGGCGCAGCTTCAGGTGCCCCAGCAGCACGTTGTAGCGGGCCTGCGCGAGGTCGCGCTTGGTCTGGAACAGCTGGCTTTGCGCGTTCAGCACGTCGATGTTGATGCGCACGCCCACCTGGTAGCCGAGCTGGTTCGCTTCCAGCGCCAGCTGCGTGGACGCCTCGGCCGATTCCAGCGCCTTCACCTGCTGCTGCCCCGAGACGAGCCCGAAGTACGCGGTGCGCGTGGCCTGCGCCACGTTGCGGCGCGCGTTCTCCAGGTCCGACTGCGCTTTGTCTTCGAGCGACAGCGTTTCGCGGATGCGGTTCTGCGTGGCGAAGCCCGCGAACAGCGGCAGGTTGAACGACAGGCCCACTTGCCCGGTGTTGGCGCGCGTCGACGAAGGGATGGTCGTCGTCCCGTTGGGGTTGCGCGTGACGTTGTAGCTGGCGGTGAGGTCCAGCGTCGGCTTGTGGCCGGCGCGCGCCTTCTCCGTTTCGAGCTCGGCGATCTCGACGCCCGTGCGCGCCTGCAGGATCGCGGGGCTGAACTCCTCGGCCTGCTGCACCCACGCCTCGGGGTTCGCCGGTTGCGGCGGCGGCAGCGTCGTGATCGCGAGCGGGTTCGGGTTGACGTTGGGCCGGCCCACCAGCGAATCGAGCGCGAGCTTCTTCACGCGCAGGTCGTTCTCGGCGGCGATCTCCTGCGACGTCACCAGGTCGAAGCGCGCCTGCGCCTCGCGCGAGTCGGTGATGGTGGAGGTGCCGACTTCGAAGTTGCGCTTGGCCGAGGCCAGCTGCTCGCCCGTCGCCGACTTCTGCGCGCGCACGAAGGTCAGCGTGTCCTGCGCCGCCAGCACGTCGAAGTAGGCCTGCGCCACGCGCACGATCAGGTCCTGGCTGGCGGTGTTCAGCTGCGCCTGCGCCAGTTCCACCTGGCGCTTGCCCTGCTTGTAGGTCGCGAAGTTCGCGGGCCGGTACAGGGGCTGCGCCGCGCTGAGCGTGCCGACCTGCGTGGTCGACGGGAACTCGATGTTGGGCACCGTGTTGTCCAGGTGCGAGCGCGTCACGCCGCCCGACAGGTTGGCGGTGGGCAGGATGCCCGCCTTCGTCTGCTCCGCGCGGAACAGGTTGGCGTCGTACTGCGCCTTGGCCGACTGCCACGTCGCGTCGTAGGAACGCGCCGATTCGTACAGCTCCAGGAGGCTTTGCGCGTGCGCAGGTGCGGCCAGGGCCGCCAGGATGGCGGCCACGGGTAGCAGGCGGAAAACAGTCCGCGGTTTGTTCATTTCTTCGTCCTCAAGTCTCGTTCGGTCAAATGTCCCGCGGCGCTAGTACCGTGGGACGCTCGGGTCGAGTTCCTGCGACCAGGCGTCGATGCCGCCGGCGATGTTCGCGACGGTTTCGAACCCTTGCGCTTGCAGGAACATGGCAACGCGCATCGAGCGCGCGCCGTGGTGGCAGAGAACTGCCACCGCTCGCCCCGGGTCCAGCTGGCCGAGACGGCCCGGGATCTCGTTCATCGGGATGTGCTGCAGCTCGAAGCCTTCGGGCTTCACGGCTGCCGCACGCAATTCGTTCGCTTCGCGCACGTCCAGGACGACGGCGTCCGCACCATGCGACTGGATCCAGGAGGACAGTTCGTGGGGACGGACCTGGTCGATCATCAGAACGTGAACTTCGAAGGTTCGGCGAAGTTCGCCAGGCGCGGGGCGTTGATGTCCCACGGCTGCGCGGTCTCGTACGTCGTCTCGCCGGTGCGCGTGATGAAGGTCGCGCGCATGATGGGCTCGTTGCCGGTGATGGCGCCCAGGCGCCCGCCCACCTTCAGCTGCGACAGCAGCGCGGGCGGCACCTCGGCCACCGAGCCCGACAGCACGATCACGTCGAAGGGGCCTTCGGCCGGCAAGCCCTTGGCGCCGTCGCCCTCGCGCACGTCCACATTGGAGATGCCGGCGCGCTGCAGGTTGGCGCGGGCCATCTTCGCAAGCTCCGGCTTCAGCTCCAGCGAGATCACGCGCTGCGCGCGCTGGCCCAGCAGCGCGGCCATGTAGCCGGAACCGGCGCCCACTTCCAGCACCTTGTCGCCGGGGCGGACCTTCAGGTCCTGCAGCATGCGGGCTTCCATCTTGGGCTCCAGCATCATCCAGCCGTTGTCCTCGGCTTCGGCCGTGTTGGCAGTCAGCGGAATCTGCATGTCCACGAACGCCAGCGCCCTGTGGGCAATGGGCACGAAGTCCTCGCGGTGCATGCGCGACAGCAGCGCCAGGATCTCCAGGTCGAGCACGTCCCAGGGGCGGATCTGCTGCTCGATCATGTTGAAGCGGGCGTGTTCGAGGTCGGTCGGGGCGTTCATGGCGGCTTGCATGTGGGTCAGGACAAACCATCGATTCTAGAGGCGGCCACGGGCTGCGCCCCGCCGCCCGCCGACGTGGCCGGCGGCTGCTTGCGCCACTTGCGCATCGCCCATGCGCCCAGGTCGTCCAGGTAGCAGTACACCACCGGCACGACCACCAGCGTGAGCAGGGAGGAAGTGATCACGCCGCCGATGACGGCCTGGCCCATGGGCGCGCGCTGCTCCGAACCTTCCGTCAGCGCGAAGGCCAGCGGCACCATGCCGAAGATCATCGCCAGCGTCGTCATCAGGATGGGACGCAGGCGCACCTTGGCGGCGTGCAGGAGCGCCTCGCTGCGCTCCATGCCTTCGTCGCGCATGCGGATGGCGAAGTCGACCAGCAGGATGGCGTTCTTGGTCACCAGGCCCATCAGCATCACCACGCCGATGATGGAGAACATCGACAGCGTCGAGCCGAAGAAGAGCAGGGCCAGCACCACGCCGATCAGCGTCAGCGGCAGCGAGGTCATCAGAGCCATGGGCTGCAGGAAGCTCTTGAACTGGCTGGCCAGGATCATGTAGATGAAGATGATCGCCATCGCCAGCGCAGAGACGGCGTACGCGAACGACTCCGCCATGTTCTTGGTCGAGCCGCTGAACTGGTAGCGGTAGCCCGGCGGGAAGCTGATGGTGTCGAGCACCTTGCGGATGTCGGCCGAGACTTCGCCGGTCGCCCGGTTCTGCGAGTTGGCGTTGATGGCCACTTCGCGCGTGAGGTCGCGGCGGTTGATCTGGTTGGGGCCGGTGGATTCCTTCACCTGCGCCACCTGGTTCAGGCGCACAATGCGCGAGCTGCCGTCGGGGTTGGTGCCGGTGGCGAACGGCAGGCGCTCCAGGTCCTGCGGCGCGTTGCGCGAGTCGGGTGCCAGGCGCACGTTCACGTCGTAGGTCTGGTCGTCGGGCGCGCGCCAGTTGCCCACCGTCTGGCCGGCCACCAGCGTGCGCAGCGAGACGCCGACCTGCGCCACCGACAGGCCCAGGTCCGAGGCCGCATCGCGCTTCACGTCCACCGAGATCACCGGCTTGTCGGCCTTCACGCTGGAGTCCAGGTCCACCAGGCCCGGGATGCCGCGCACGCGCTCCATCACCAGGCGCGACAGGCGCTCCAGTTCCTTCAGGTCCGGGCCCTGCAGCGAGAACTCGATCTGCTTGTTGCCGCCCACCGCGTCGAGCAGGCCGACGTGCGTCACGGTGATGCCCGGCACCTGCTTCAGGCGATCGCGCAGCACCGCCGACATCTGGTCGACGCTGCGGTCGCGCTCCTTGCGCGGCACCAGGCGCACGTAGACCGACGAATAGATCTTGCCCTGCGCGTTGCCGGTGTTGATGGTCGCCAGCGTGTACTTCACCTCGCGCGATTCGCGGATGATGGACTCCACTTGCCGCGCCTTGGCTTCCGTCACTTCCAGCGACGAGCCCACGGGGGTGTAGAAGGTGATCGACGTTTCCGAGTAGTCGGCCTTGGGCACGAACTCGGTGCCCAGCAGCGGCACCATGAAGATCGACAGCACGAAGATGCCGGCGGCCAGCGCCAGCGTGACCAGCTTGTGCCCCAGCGACCAGCGCAGGATGTCCTGGTAGGCATGCGCCAGGCCGTCGGTGGCGCGGTCGAACCAGCCCGTCACCCGGCCGATGGTCTTGTCGTACCAGGTGCGCATCTCGCGCGGCTTGCCGTGCGCATCGATCTCGGGGTCGTGCCACACCGAGGACAGCATCGGGTCCAGCGTGAAGCTCACGAACATCGAGATCAGCACGGCCGCGACGATGGTGATGCCGAACTCGTGGAAGAACTTGCCGATGATGCCGCCCATGAAGCCGATGGGCAGGAACACGGCGACGATGGAGAAGGTGGTGGCCAGCACCGCCAGGCCGATCTCCTGCGTGCCTTCCATCGCGGCCGGGAAGGCGTCCTTGCCCATCTGCACGTGGCGCACGATGTTCTCCCGCACCACGATCGCGTCGTCGATGAGCAGGCCCACGCACAGCGACAGCGCCATCAGCGTCACCATGTTGATGGTGAAGCCGAAGGCGTACATGAAGAGGAAGGTGCCGATGATCGAGATCGGCAGCGTCAGGCCCGTGATGACCGTGGAGCGCCACGAGTTCAGGAACAGGAAGACGATCAGCACGGTGAGCAGCGCGCCCTCGATCAGCGTGCGGCGCACGTTCTCCACCGCCACGCGGATGGGGCGCGACGCGTCGGTGATCTCGGTGAGCTTCACGCCCGGCGGCAGCTGCGCCTGCATCTCGGCAAGGGTGCGCTTCAGGCCGTCGACCACCTCGATGGTGTTCTCGTCCTGCGATTTCTGCACCGTCAGCAGCAGCGTGCGATCGCCGTTGTAGAGCGCCAGGCTCTCCAGTTCCTGCGCGCCGTCGGCGACGCGCGCCACCTGGTCGACGCGCACCGGTGCGCCGTTCCTGCGCGTGACGATGATCCGCCCGAAGTCCTCGGGCCGCTTCATGCGCGCGTCTATCTGCACGGTGCGGTCCTGTGCCGACGAGCGGATCGCGCCCACCGGCAGGTCCTGGTTCTCGTTGCGCACGGCGGCGGCCACCTGGTCGGCGGTGACGCCGAAGGCCTCCATGGCCGCCGGGTTGAGGTAGATGTTGATCTCGCGCTTGGTGCCGCCCACCAGCGTGACCGAGCCGACGCCGCGCACGTTCTCGATGCGCTTGCGCAGCACCTGGTCGGACCAATTGGTGAGCTCCACCGCGTCCATCGCCTTGCCCTTGCCGGCGTCGGGCAGCACGGCCACCGACCAGATCGCGCGCGCCGACGGGTCGAAGCGCAGCACGCGCGGCTCCTTCACCTCGTCACGCAGGATGGGGCGGACGGCGGCGATCTTCTCGCGCACGTCGTCGGCGGCCTTGCGCCCGTCGATGTGCAGCTGGAACTCGATGATCACCACCGACTGGTTCTCGTAGCTGCGCGAGGTCAGGGCGTTGATGCCGGCGATGGAGTTCACCGACTCCTCGACCTTCTTGGTCACCTCGCTCTCGACGATCTCGGGCGCGGCGCCGGGGTACTCGGTGATCACCACGACCACCGGGAAGTCGATGTTGGGGAACTGGTCGACCTTCAGGCGCTGGTACGAGAACAGGCCTAGCACCACGATGGCGAGCATCACCATCGTCGCGAAGACGGGGTTCTTCAGGCTGACGCGCGTGAACCACATGGCGGGACGGCGCTCAGGGCTTGGGGGTGGAGCCGGCGGGCGCGGTGGTGAACTTCACCTGCGTGCCTTCGCGCAGCGGGCCGAGCGAGCCCTTGATGACCAGCGCGCCCGCGGGCACGCCTTTGACGGCGACCATCATCTCGCCCTCGGCCTCGCCGCGCGTGCCGGTTTCCACGGCCTTGTGCGCGACCTGGTTGTTGTCGACGACCTGGACGTAGGGCGAAGGCTTGTCGGTGCGCACGGCCGTGACGGGCACGGCCAGCGCGATCGCCTGCCCGGTGCCCAGCGTGCCTTGCGCGAACAGGCCCTGGCGCAGCCCGGCGGGTTGTTGGACCTCGAGGTACGCGAGCACGCTGCGGCTGCCGGCCTGGGCAGTGGGGTTGATGCGCACGACCTTGGCCGCGACCGGCGTGCCGCGGCCTTCCACCTGCAGCAGGGCGGCCTGGCCGACGCGCACGTTCACCGAATCCGCGGCGGTGAGCGTCGCTTCGAGTTCCAGGCGCGACAGGTCGACGATCTCGACCACCTTGGCGTCGATGCCCACGCGCTCGCCCGGCTGCGCCACGCGCTGCGACACGATGCCGGAGATGGGCGCGCGCAGGTTGGTGTCGTCCAGCGACTTCTTCGCCATGTCGACGGCGGCCACCGCGGCGTTGTGCGTCGATTGCGCGGCGCTCAGGTTGTTCAGCGAGGTGTCCAGCGCGTTCTTGGAGATGAAGCCCTGGTCCACCAGCTTCTTGTTGTTGTCCCACTGGCGCTGGGCGATGTCGATCTGGGCCTTGGCGGCCTCGGCCTGCTCCTGCGCCTGCTTCACGCGTGCCGCGTACTCGGTGGTGTCCACGCGCGCGATGACCTGGCCGGCCTTGACGAGGTCGCCTTCGCGCACGGTCAGGCCCTGCAGCTCGCCGGCCACGCGCGCCTTCACGACGGCGGAATTCACCGCGCGCAGCGAGCCGGAGATCGGCAGGCCCTGCGCCAGCGGCAGCTCGCGCGCCTTCACCACGTCGGTCGCGGCGAGCTCGACGACGCTTTGCACCTTGGCTGTCGCGGCCTGCGTGACGGCGTCCTGCTGCGCGCGCTTGGCGCCCAGCGCGCGGACGACGCCGAAAGCAACTGCGAGCAGTGCCACCGCGATGGCGATCCAGATCTTGTGGCGTCGGGTCAGGGTCATTTCTTCGTCTTGGGCGGGGCGGGGTCGGTGGGCCTGCGCTCGAGCCCGCGCAGGATCGTGTCGGCCTGCGTCTTCAGATAGCGTTCGGGGTCGATCGGGATGTTCACGCAGGCGCCTAGCGAATGCTTCATCATTACAAGATAAATCATCGGCGCGATGATCAGGAACATTGCGTATTCGAAGTCGTCGATGTGGAACTCGCCCCGGTCCACGCCGCGTTTCAGGATCTTGCGAATCAGCTGTTCGCCCGGCTCGATCACCTCGCGGTGGTAGAAGCCCGCGATCTCCGGGAAGTTGCGCGCCTCGCTCACGATCAATTTGGTGATGCCCGACGCGCGCGTGGCGCCGATGCGGTCCCACCAGACCTGGAAGCAGTAGCGCACCATTTCGGCCGTCGTGCCCTCGAAGGTCTCGAACTCCTGGTTCCACTCGCTGAAGCGGCCGGAGATGTTCTCGCGCACCACGGCCTTGAACAGCTCCTCCTTGCTGGGGAAATAGAGGAAGAGGGTGCCCTTGGAAACGCCGGCGCGCGCCGCCACTTCCTCGGCGCGGGTGGCGGCGAAGCCTTTCTCGACGAAGAGGTCGAGGGCGGCGTCCAGCAACTCGCCCGGGCGGGCTTCCTTGCGGCGGCCCCGCTTGGAGGCGGGCGGCTCCTCGACTTGGCCGATGAACTTGGAGAGGGACGACATGGGTGGGGAAATTACTGACTGACTGGTTAGTAATGTAGCTTTCCCAGCCCATCCGGTCAAGCCAAGGGGGTGTAAAGCCGGGCCCTTCCCGCGCGACTACAGTGAGCAACCACTAAAGGAAAGTGCAATGAGCGAACGGCAAACCATCGTCCTGGGCGGCGGCTGCTTCTGGTGCACCGAGGCGGTCTATGTGAAGGTGCGGGGCGTCACGGACGTGGAATCGGGCTACAGCAACGGCCAGGCCGCCAACCCGAGTTACGAGGCGGTGTGCACGGGGACGACCGGCCACGCGGAGGTGGTCAAGCTGGAATACGACCCGTCGCAGGTCACCACGCGCCAGATCCTGGAGATCTTCTTCACCGTGCACGACCCGACCCAGCTCAACCGGCAGGGGAACGACACCGGCACGCAGTACCGCAGCGGCATCTACTACACCACGCCCGAGCAGAAGGCCGAGGCCGAGGCGATCATCCGCGAGATGACGAACGACAAGCTGTGGGGCAAGCCGATCGTCACCGAGGTGAAGCCGCTGGAGAACTACCACCCGGCCGAGCCCTACCACCAGGACTTCTTCGAGAAGAACCCCTACCAGGGCTACTGCGTGGCGGTGGCGGCCCCGAAGGTGGCGAAGTTCCGCAAGACCTTCAGGGAGCTCGCGAAGGACTGAGCGCGGCGTAGGCGAGACCGATGGCCGCGAGCGTGCACACCACGATCGCGCCGGAGGGCAGGTCGAACAGCGCCGACAGCGCCAGTCCCAGCGCGTAGCCGACGATGCCGATCGCGTAAGCCGCGATGCGCCGGGTGCTGCGCGCGAGCTTGAGCGCCAGCGCCGGCACGATGAGGCTCGAGAACACCAGGTACACGCCCACGAGCTGCACCGACGCGGTCACGGCAACCGCGAACACCGCATAGAAGCCGAACCGGCCCATGCGCTGCGCGACGCCGGCATGGATCGCGACGAGCAGCAGCGCGGTCACGCCCGCCAGCCAAGCGAGCTGCTTCGTGTTGACCCACAGGATCTGCCCCACGAGCAGGTCCTTCAGGTGCTCGCCGCCATGCGGGTTGCTGGCCAGCAGCACGATGCCGACGCACGAGGCCAGCACGAACAGCACGCCGATCAGCGCCTCCTGCTGCTGCGGCGCGCGCCTTTCCGTCCACGTGAGCAGCAAGCCGCCGAGCAGCGCCGCGACGACCGCCGCGACCTGGCCCCAGATGCCCGCTTCGGGCAAGCCGAGCGCCATCGCGACGATCACGCCCAGCCCGGCGATCTGCGCGATGGCCAGGTCGATGAAGACGATGCCGCGGTCCAGCACCTCCATGCCCAGCGGCACGTGCGTGGCCAGCACCAGCAGCCCGGCGATGAACGCGGGGCCGAGGATGCCCCAGTCGAGCGCGGCCCAGTTCATTTGCGCTGCGCGGCTGCGAGCAGCCGCGCGATCGTGTCGTCGAACAGCGTGAACAGGTCCTTGGCCTGCTCGCTGCCGCCGACGGTGAAGGGGATTTTCACGGCGGGAATGCCGGCGTTCTGCGACATCCAGTCGGAAGCGCGCGGGTCCTGGTAGGCGGCGAACAGCACCATCTTCGCGGGGCTGGCCTTGAGCGTCGCCAGCACGTTCTGCAGGTACGAAGCGCTGGGCTCCACGCCGGGTTTCGGCTCGAGCACCGCCACTTCCTTCAGCCCCAGCCAGTCGTACAGGTAGACGAAGCCCTTGTGCTGCGACACCACCGGCGTGCCGCGCAGTGGGGCGGCCTGCGCGTTCCACTTGGCCATCGCCTGCTGCCACTTCTGCGAGAAGTCCGCCGTGCGCTGCTGGTACTGCGCGGCGTTGGCGGCGTCGATTTGCGCGAGCCGAGCGCCCAGCGCCGTCGCCACCGACGCGATGTTGCGCGGGTCGGTCTGGATGTGCGGGTTGCCGGCCGCGTGCACGTCGCCTTGCGAGCGGTCCACGCTGCCCGGGATGTCCTGCAGCCTCACGTTGCGTGCCGCCTCGAAGAAGCCGGGCTGCCCGGGCTGCACTTTCGCGTTGGCGGATTGCTGGACCAGCACTGGCAGCCACCCGACTTCCAGCTCGGCGCCCGTGCACACCACCAGGTCGGCGTTGCGCATGCGCGCGATCAGGCTCGGCTTGGCCTGGATCTGGTGTGGGTCCTGCAAAGCCGAGGTGGCGACGGTGACGTCGACGAGGTTGCCGCCGAGCGCCTGCGTGAGCGCGCCCCATTCGGGCTCGCAGGCGAAGACGCGCAACGCGGCCTGCGCCGGCGATGCGAATGCCGCCGCGGCGCACAGCGCGAGAAGGTAGCGATGGAACTTCATGGGCTTGTCCTCAGAAGCCGTGGGCGCCGTGGGCGCCCAGGCTCATCATGTATTGCAGGAACCACTGGTTGTCCTTGCCGAAAGGCGAGGACCGGTCGCGCGCGTACTGCAGCCGCACGCGCGAGAACTCGCTGGGGCTCCAGTCGAGCATCACGCTGTTCTTGCGGTCGTCCTCCAAGCGCTCGGTGCGCAGCCCCACGCGCCAGCCGCGCATGAACTGGTAGATGGCTTGCGTGTACCAGCCGGATTGCGTCGGGCGGTCGTCGCTCACGCTGCGCAGGTACTCGCCTTGCACCTTGAAGTTGGTGCGCGTGGCGTTGCCGTTGGGCGCCCACTTCCAAACGCCGTCGGCCACCCATACGCGCGTCGACGACGTCGTGTCGTCGCCGCGCGCATTCAGCACCGATACCCCCGCGCGCCAGCTCGAGCTTTCGCCGATGTCGCCGCCCGAGTGCAGCGAGAGCGCGGTGGCGCCCGCGCCGTTGCGCGAGGTGTTCGTGCCCGGGAAAGAGCGGCCGCGTCCCACCTCGCCGCGCAGCTCGAGGAAGGTGTCCGTCGGCGCGAGCCACGCCACCTGCACGCCATCGTCGGCGTACTGCTCGCCCAGCAGCGCCTGGTAGGCCAGCGGCTGGTCGACGAAGTCCCACACGTGCGCGTGCTGCGAGTTGAGGTAGCCGATCGACGAGAAGAACCGCCCGGCCTTGACCGTGAAGCCCTTGCCGAGCGAAGTCGTCTGCACGTACGCCTCTTCGACGGACGCGGTGTTGTCGGGCGAAAAGCTGATCGCCGCGAAGCCGCTGAACCACGGGTCGATGTTGGCGGACAGGCCCAGCTCGGATTCGCCCAGGCTGAAGCCGCGGTCCAGCGACGGGTTGCGCGAGCGCGAATAGAGGCCGGAGAGGTTCAGCGAGAGCTGCGGGTTGAAGCCCTTGCCGGGTGCGGCCGCGACGGGCGCCGGAGCAGGGACGGGCGCAGCTGCGGCAGGCTGCGCCTGCGCGGCGTCGAGCTTTGCCTCCAGCGCCTTGATGCGCGCCTCGTACTGCTCGCGCAGCTGCCTGATCTCTTCGCGCAGGGCCTGGATGTCGGGCGCGCCCTGGGCCTGCGCCAGCGGCGCCAGCGTGGCCAGGCACGCGGCGGCGACGACTGATTTCATGGAAACACTCCTTTCAGCGATGGATGCGTCGATGCGCCTTGCCGAGCGGGCAGGGCGCGCGAAGTCAACGGATCAGCGCAGGGAAGGAGGGGCGCGCGAGAGGAAGAAGGCGATGGGCTCGCCCGCGTGCGGCGCAGGCGATTGAGCGAGCGGCTGTTCGTGCCGCACCGGCGCGTGCAGCAGCACGGGCGCATCGCTCGCCGCGCCGCCACCGGTGACGGCCGCCGCCACCGCGCACACGTCGCAGTGCGGCGCCGGCACGCCCGACTTGTCGCTGGCCGCGGCGCGCACGTGCGACACCTCGTGCGCAGCCGCCGCTACCTGCGCGAAGGGCAGGACGAGCGCGAGCAACAAAGTCCAGAGGAAGCGCCGGTTCATCGCGGGGCGATCTTACGCCTGGGGAACAATGCGTGCATGGATGCTGGCGTGCTGGGGGCCTTGTTACCCGTCATCGCGATGACGGCGGTGGGCTTCGGCGCGGGCCGCATCGGCTGGCTCGGCCCCACGCGCGTCCGCTGGCTCTCGCGCATCGTCTTCGTGGTGCTGGCGCCGGCGCTGCTCTTCCGCACCATGAGCCGCGTCAACCTGGCGGGGCTGGATTTCAAGCCGGTGGGGGCCTATTTCATCGCGGTGGCCGTCATCTTCGGCGGCACGCTGGCGCTGCGCGGCTTCAACCGGCGCGCGGCGGTGCTGGCGCTGGCCAACACCTACAGCAACAACGTGATGATCGGGATCCCGCTGGTGGCACTGGCGTATGGCCAGACGGGCCTGGTGGCGCTGTTCACGCTGGTGTCGGTGCATGCGCTGGTGCTGCTCACCACGGCCACGATCGTGCTGGAGCTGGCGCTGCTGCGCGAAGACCCCGGCGCGTCGGACCGTTCAACGCCGCACACCGTGCTGCTCGCCGTGCGCAATTCCATCATCCACCCGGTGCCGCTGCCGATTATCGCGGGGCTGCTGTTCTCCGCGGCGGGGCTGGCGCTGCCGCCGGCCGTCGACCTGCCGCTGCAATGGCTGGGGTGGGTGTTCGGCCCCCTGGCGCTGCTGATGGTGGGCGCATCCCTCGCAGCGACGCGCTTCGGCACCGCCTGGCGCGCCGGGCTGGAACTGGCGCTCGCCAAGAACCTGTTGCACCCAATCGCGGTCGCGCTGATTGCGGGCTGGCTGGCGATCGGCCGCGTCGAATTCAACGTGATGGTGCTGTCGGCCGCCTTGCCGATCGGCGCGAACGTGTTCCTCTTCTCGCAGCGCTATGGCGTGGCGCAGGAGGAGATCACGGCGGGTGTCGCCATCTCGACGCTGCTCGCGGTGCCGAGCGTGGCGCTGGTGATGGCCCTCTTGTCCTAGGGCGCGAGGCGCTCGCGCACCCACGCATCGCCTTCGCGGCGATAGCGCAGGCGGTCGTGCAGCCGGCTCTTGCGCCCCTGCCAGAACTGCCATTCGTCCGGCACCAGCCGGTAGCCGCCCCAGTGCGGCGGGCGCGGCGGGTTCAGCAGGAACTGCGCGCTGTACTTCGCGGCGGCGGTGACGAGCGCCGTGCGGCTGGCGATCACCTGGCTTTGCGGGCTGGCCCAGGCGCCGATGCGCGAGTCGAGCGGGCGGGTGGCGAAGTACGCGTCGCTTTCCTCGGCGGAAACCTTCTCCACGCGGCCTTCGATGCGCACCACGCGCTCCAGCTCCACCCAATGGAACTGCAGCGCCGCATAGGGATTGCCCGCGAGTTCCACGCCCTTGCGGCTGTCGTAGTTGGTGTACCAGGCGATGCCGCGCTCGTCGTAGCCCTTGATCAGGACCGGCCGCGTGCTGGGGCGCAGGTTGCTGGCCACGGTTGCGAGCGTCATCGCGTTGGGCTCGGGGATTTCGCCCTTGATCGCCTCCGCCAGCCACTGGTCGAACTGCTGCAGCGGGTCGGCGTGCGAGGCGTCCTCGCTCAGTTCCGCGCGCTCGTAACTCTTGCGCAACTCGGCAATGTTTCGCGACGTGTCACTCATCGTCACATTGTCGCATCTCGGGGTTAACCCGATGAACATTTGGCGGCACAGGCATACGCTGCATT
Organism: Ramlibacter sp. PS4R-6; assembly: GCF_037572775.1. Lineage (NCBI taxonomy): Bacteria > Pseudomonadati > Pseudomonadota > Betaproteobacteria > Burkholderiales > Comamonadaceae > Ramlibacter > Ramlibacter sp. PS4R-6. Next base: position 1,823,023 of record NZ_JBBHKA010000001.1, read on the forward strand.
TCTTGTCCTGGCTCATCGATTTAGGAGGCAAAACATGGCCGTCAACTTCAACCTGAACGGGAAAGCGGTCAGCGCAAGCGCCGAGCCCGACACGCCCCTGCTGTGGGTGATCCGCGATGAACTGGGACTGGTCGGCACCAAGTTCGGCTGCGGGCAGGCGCTGTGCGGCGCCTGCACCGTGCACCTGAACGGCCAGGCCATCCGCTCGTGCCAGACGCCGCTGTCGGCCGTCTCGGGCCAGAAGGTGGCGACGATCGAAAGCCTCTCCACCAACAACACGCACCCGCTGCAGGTCGCGTGGATCAAGCACGACGTGCCGCAATGCGGCTATTGCCAGTCGGGGCAGCTGATGAGCGCCGCCGCGCTGCTGGCGAAGAACAAGAACCCGAGCGACGCCGACATCGACAACGCGATGAGCGGCAACATCTGCCGCTGCGGCACCTACAACCGCGTGCGCGCGGCCATCAAGGATGCGGCCGCCACCATGCGCACCGCCAAGGCCTGAAGGAGACGACCATGAACTCCATCGCCGAAACCAGCCGCCGCGACTTCATCAAGGCCAGCGCTGCCCTCACCGGCGGCCTGATCGTGGGCTTCTCCATCGTCGGCCAGCGCAGCGCGCAGGCCGCCGGCACGCTGCGCACGCCCAATGCGTGGGTGCACATCTCCGACGACAACGTGATCACGCTCATCACGGCGCGTTCCGAGATGGGGCAGGGCGTGTACACCTCGCTGCCGATGCTGATCGCCGAGGAACTGAACGTGGACCTCAAGCAGATCCAGGTGGCCGTGGCGCCGCCGGACAAGGTCTACACCAACGCACTGCTGGGCGCGCAGATCACGGGCGGCTCCACTTCCATCCGTGACGGCTGGGAAAAGCTGCGCGTCGCGGGCGCGCAGGTGCGCGAGATGCTGCTGATGGCCGCGGCCACGCGCTGGGACGTGGACAAGGACAAGGTGCGCGCCGAGAGCGGCATCGTCTACGGGCCGAAGGGCCTGAAGGCCACGTACGGCGAGCTGGCCGAGCGCGCGTCGTCCATGCCCGTGCTGGCCAACCCGCCGATCAAGGACCCGAAGGACTTCCGCATCGTCGGCAAGCGCACCAAGCGCCTGGACACGCCCACCAAGGTGAACGGCAAGGCCGAGTTCGGCATCGACGTGAAGCTGCCCGGCATGGTGTACGCCACCATCGAGCAAAGCCCGGTGATCGGCGGCAAGGTGGTGAGCTACGACGCCGCCAAGGCCAAGACGATGCCCGGCGTGATCGACGTGATCCAGGTCGCGGACGGCGTGGCCGTGGTGGCCGACACGTACTGGCATGCCAAGAAGGCGCGCGACACGGTGACGGTGAACTGGGACTATGGGCCCGTCGCGCAGATGGACCACAACACCATGATCGCCGGCACGCGCGCGGCGATGGAGAAGGACAAGCCCTTGCCGATCGGCAAGCCCACGGGCGACGTCGCCGCCGCGATGAAGACGGCCGCGAAGACGGTGAGCGCCGAGTACGTGACGCCGCTGCAATCGCACGCGCCGATGGAGCCGATGAACTTCACCGCGAGCTTCAAGGACGGCAAGGTGCTGGCGATCGGCCCGACGCAGTTCCAGGAAGGCGCGGCGGGCGCCATCGCGGCGACGCTGGGCGTGAAGCCCGAGGACATCACGCTCAAGACCACGTTCCTGGGCGGCGGCTTCGGGCGCCGGCTGGAGCTGGACTTCATCACGCAGGCCGCGCAGATTTCCAAGGCGGTGGGCCGACCGGTGAAGCTGCTGTGGACGCGCGAGGACGACACCACGCACGACTTCTACCGGCCGGTGGGCGTGAACCGCATCACGGCGGGGCTCGACGCAAGCGGCAATCCGGTGGCGCTGCACTTCAAGGTGGCGTCGCAGTCGATCACGCAGCGCGCCTTTGGCCTGCCCCCCGGCGAGTTCGACCCGTTCATGGCCGAGGCGTCGCAGGCGGCGTACAGCATCCCGAACCAGCAGCACGACCTGTACATGCACGACACGGGCTTCCGTGTGGGCTACTGGCGCGCGGTGAGCCACAACATGAACGCTTTCGCCAACGAGAGCTTCATCGACGAGTGCGCCAAGGCCGCGGGCAAGGACCCGTACGAGTACCGCATGGCGCTGCTGAAGGACAAGCCGCGCTACGCGAACGTGCTCAAGCTGGCCGCCGAGAAGTCGGGCTGGGGCAAGCCGTTGCCGGCCGGCCGCGCGCGCGGCATCGCGCTGATGGAAGGCTACGACACCTACATGGCGCAAGTGGCCGAGGTCAGCCTGGCGAGCGATGGCAGCGTGCGCGTGCACAAGGTCACCGTGGCCGCCGACGTGGGCATGATGGTCAACCCCGACACCGTCGAGGCGCAGATCATGTCCAGCGTGGTGTTCGGCATGAGCGCGGGCCTGATGCAGGAGATCACCCTGGACAAGGGCCGCGTGCAGCAGACCAACTTCCACAACTACCCGGTGGTGCGCATGAACGAATCGCCGGCCATCGACATCGTGCTGGTCAGCAGCACCGAGAAGCCCGGCGGCATCGGCGAGCCGGCGACGGCGCTGGTGGTACCGGCCATCGCCAACGGCGTGGCGGCGCTCACGGGCAAGCGCGTGCGCAAGCTGCCGATCACGGCCGACGCCATCAAGCAGGCTTGATGGAGAGCCTCGACCTGCGCGTGCTGTCCGACGCGCTCGCGTGGCGGCGCGCTGGGCATGCCGCCACGCTCGTCACCGTGGTGGAAACCTGGGGCTCCGCGCCCCGGCCACCCGGCGCGCTCCTGGCCGTGCGCGACGACGGCGTCGTCAGCGGCTCCGTGTCCGGCGGCTGTGTCGAGGACGACCTCATCGCGCGCGTGAAGGCCGGTGAGAAGTCCAAGCTGCCGTCGATGATCGCTTACGGCGTGAGCAAGGAAGAAGCCGCGCGCTTCGGCCTTCCGTGCGGCGGCACGCTGCGGCTGGTGCAGGAGCCGGTGCTCGACACGAAGTGGATCGAGGAGATTCTGGCGCGCACGGCGGCGCACGAGCTGGTCGCGCGCACGCTGACGCTCGCAACGGGCGCGATCGAGCTCGCGCACGCCACTCGCGAGCAGCAGATGCAGTTCGACGGCATCAAGCTGACGACGCTGTTCGGCCCCAAGTGGCGCCTGCTGCTGATCGGCGCCGGGCAGCTGTCGCAAGCCGTGGCGCAGATCGCGCAAATGCTGGACTTCGAAGTGCTCGTCTGCGACCCGCGCGACGAATTCGTCATCCCGGCGCAGGCCGGGATCCAGCGCCTTTCGGGAATGCCCGACGACGTGGTCCGCGCCATGAACCCCGACGCCCACACCGCCATCGTCGCGCTCACCCACGACCCCAAGCTCGATGACATGGCACTGATCGAGGCGCTGCGCTCCGACGCGTTCTATGTCGGCGCGCTCGGCTCCACGCGCAACCAGGCCGCGCGCAAGAAGCGCCTGGCCGAGCACTTCGACCTCACGGAACAGGAACTCGCCCGCCTGCACGGCCCGGTGGGCCTGCGCCTGGGTGCGAAGACGCCCGCCGAGATCGCCGTGTCGATCTGCGCGCAGGTCGTCGAGTGCAAGAACCGCATCGAGGCGCCTGCCGCGGCCCCCGCCGGCTGCGCAGTCGCGTGAGCTCACCCGTCGTCCTGATCCTCGCCTCGGGCAAGGGCGAGCGCTTCATCGCGTCCGGCGGCACGGGGAACAAGCTGCACGCAATGCTGGGTGGCAAGCGCGTCGTCGACCGCACCATCGCCGCCGCGAAGGACAGCGGCTTGCGCTGGCACGTGGAGGAGGGTGAGCACGAAGGCATGGGCGATTGCATCGCCGCGGCGGTGCGCGCCACGGGCGATGCGACCGGCTGGCTGATCCTGCCCGGCGACCTGCCGCTCATCCAGCCATCGACATTGGTGTTGGTCGCGGAATCGCTGGAGCATCACGACGTGGTGGTGCCGCACTTCCGCGGCGAGCGCGGGCATCCGGTCGGCTTCGACCACGTCTGCGAGAGTGCCCTGCGCGCCTTGCACGGGCAGAACGGCGCGCAGTCGGTGGTGAAGGCCGAGGCCGCCGTCGACGGCGTCTTCGACCTGGAGATCGACGACGAGGGGATCGTGACGGACATCGACACGCTCACCGACCTGAAGATCGCCCAGCGGCGGCTGGCGTTGCGCTAGTTGCCCGCCACCGATCACAAGGCCTGTTCGAAGATGTCGAGGCCGCGCTCGGCCGTCTCTCGCGCGATGTTCAGCGCCGGGAAAATCATGAGCACATTTTCTTCGGCCGACACGAGCAGGCCGTTCTTCCGGCATTTGTCGCCCACCCTGGACGCGTAGCGTTCGTCGTCGACCTCGATGCCGATGGCGAAGCCCTTGCCACGGATGTCTGCCTTGCCCTTGAAGCGCATTCCGGGAAGCCGTGTGAGGAAGTAGTCGCCCAGCTGCGTGGTGTTCCTGAGAAGCTGGGCCCGGTGCCGCATCAGGTAGCGCAGGTTGGCCAACGCGACGGCGACGGCGCGAGGGTGCCAGCCGTAGGTGGAATACAGGCCGAAATCTTCCTTGATGGCCTTCGCTATGGCGGGCGTGGTGATCACCGCACCCATCGCCCCGTAGCCACCGGTGATCGCCTTGGCCATGCAAAGCACATCCGGCTCGAGGCCGAAGTGCTCGCAGGCAAAGAGCTTGCCCGTGCGCCCGAAACCCGTGGCGACCTCATCGGCGATGAAGAGCGTGCCGTAGCGCGTGCAGAGCGCACGAACACCGCGCACGAACTCTTCGTCGGGAACCATCGCGCCGAGGTTGCAGATGACGGGCTCCATGATGAAGGCTGCGACATCGCGCTTCTCCAGCAGCGTCTTCACCTTCCCGAGCGCCTTGCCGTCCAGCGGCGGCTTGATCTTCTGGCAATGGGGCAGGAGGTTCTTGAACTTCTTGCGGTTGCCCGATGCGCCGATGCTCATGGTGGCGATCGAGTTGCCGTGGTAGCTGTCTTCGATCGAGACGAACTTGCCGCGCCCGGTGTAGGCCATGGCCATCTGCAACGCCCCGTCGACCGATTCGGTGCCGCCGGTCGTCCGGTAGGAGACCGACAGCTTGCCCGGCGTGATGCGTGCCAGTAGTTCGGCGAGTTCGGCCCAGGGCCGGTACAGGTGCCCCGGATAGACGTATTCGGGGCCTTCGTATTTCCGCGCCGCTGCGCGAATCTCGGTGTTGCCCCAGCCCAGGTTGCCGACACACCAGCCCGTCATAAAGTCGATGTACGTGCGCCCCCGCGTATCGGTGACGTAGCTGCCGCCGGAGTCGCCGACGATGAAGTCATCGGGCTCTTCCTGGCGCCCGAGGTATTTCCTGTCGAGCAGGCGCAGGTTCATGCAGGTGTTTCCGGGCCGTGGAAGGGCCACGCCCTTCACACTCACTCTAGACCGGTGCTGCGAGGCCGAGCTTGTTCTCGCTGGTAATTGCCTGCGTAGCATGAAACACTGCCGTCCCGATCGACGGCGGAAGGGAAGAGCGTCAGGCTGGAAACGGCGCCCGGTGGGGCTGGAAACACATCGGACGTTCGTCGAAGGCCAGCCAGCGGAACCGGTCGCACAGGTCCTGGACGAACGCAGAATGGTCCGCCTTGAGCGAACATCGGATCGAAAGCGTTGCTTCGGCGCCCTCGGGCAGGTGGACCTCGTACCAGTTTCCGCCGGCTTCGGCGCTGCCCCGGAGGGTGGACTGCCACTGCAGGCCGGGAAACGCGTCCTCCACCTGCCGCCGCAGCTCCGGTGTATCGGGCATGTTGAGCACCGCACCAGCGTCCAACTCGCCGGGCTCGAGTGGCAAGCGGGAGGGCCGGAAGAAGAGGTAGGTCTGTGCCATGGGGTCGCGAGCAGCGCTACCGCTCCTCGCGCTCGATCAACTTCAGCAACTTCTCCAATCCCTTGTCCCGGATGTTGTGCCGCTTGAGTTCTTCGAGCGTGCGGTGCGCGTAGTCATACGTCGTCCCGTAGATCCCACTCGCCTCGGTAAAGATGCGCCGGTACTCCTCCGGCGTCAGAACGCCCGTGTGGCTCGGGCTCTTGCGCGACAGCGTGAACGCCAGCGCCGTCACCGGCCCTTGCGGCGTCTGGCACGTGAGCCACTTGGGGTCGTAGATGGCCAGCTTCATCTCGCGCGCCCACAGCAGCGCCAGCACCTTGCGGCCTTCGTGCTGGGGGATGCGAAAAACCATGCCCTGGCAGCTGCCGCCTGAGAGCATGCCGAACACCAGGCCGGGCTGCTCGGGGGTGCCGCGGTTGATGCGGCTCCACATCTTCAGCGCGCGGTGCCAGCCGTGCACCTTGGCGGGGCGGCGTTCGGCATAGTCGAACTCGGGCCGCCAGATCAGCGAGCCGTAGCCGAAGATCCACAGGTCCTGGTGGCCGCCCCATTCGACGAGGGTTCGTTCCAGCATCGAGGCCGGGTCGCGCAGGGGCTTGAGGCTTTCGCTCATGAGCCGAAACTGTAGCGCGGCCACCTGAGCAGCGCGCGGCGCGCTACGATTCCCCCATGACACTGCACCCGGCCGTGGCCTCGGTCACCGAGCGAATCCGTGAACGCAGCGCGCCCGGCCGCGCCGCCTACCTGCAGCGGCTGGACGCGGCCGCCGCCAGGCCGCGCGGCGACGAGCGCATGGGCTGCGCCAACGTGGCCCATGCGTTCGCGGCGCTTCCCGGCAACGACAAGTTCCGCGTGGTCGCCGAGCACGCGCCCAACATCGGCATCGTGACCGCGTACAACGACATGCTGTCCGCGCACGCGCCCTACGCCAGCTTCCCCGACGTGATCAAGGACGAGGCGCGCAAGCTCGGCGCCACCGCGCAGGTGGCCGGCGGCGTGCCCGCGATGTGCGACGGCGTCACGCAAGGCACGGCCGGCATGGAGCTGAGCCTGTTCTCGCGCGACACCATCGCGCTGGGCACGGCGGTGGCCCTGAGCCACGACGTATTCGACGCCGCGCTGATGCTGGGCATCTGCGACAAGATCGTCCCCGGCCTGTTGATCGGCGCGCTGCACTTCGGCCACTTGCCCACGGTGTTCGTGCCGGGCGGGCCCATGCCCAGCGGCCTACCGAACAGCGAGAAGGCCAAGGTGCGCGAGCTGGCCACGCAAGGCCTCGTGGGCCGCAAGGAGCTGCTCGAAGCCGAGGAGAAGGCGTACCACACGGTGGGCACCTGCACTTTCTACGGCACGGCCAACAGCAACCAGATGCTGCTGGAGGCGATGGGCCTGCACGTGCCCGATTCGGCATTCGTCAACCCGCAGGACGGCCGGCGCGAGGCGCTGACGCGCGAGGCGGTGCGCACGGTGCTCGCGATCACGCGGAGCAAGCGTTTCGCGCCCATCGGCCGCGTGGTCGACGAACGCGCCATCGTCAACGCGCTGGTCGTGCTGATGGCCACCGGCGGCTCCACCAACCACCTGATCCACTGGGTGGCGGTGGCGCGCTCGGCGGGTATCACCATCGACTGGAACGACTTCGAGGCCCTGTCGCAGGCCACGCCGCTGATCGCGCGCGTGTACCCCAACGGCCAGGCCGACGTGAACCAGTTCCAGGCCGCCGGCGGGCCCGCGTACATCATCCGCGAGCTGCTCGATGCGGGCCTGATGCACGCGGACGTGCTGACAGTGCGTGAGGGCGGCATCGGCGAATACCGCGGCATCGCGCCGTCTGCTTCGCGCGACCTCGGCGTCGTGCGGCCCGCGAAGGAACCGTTCAGCACCACCGGGGGGCTGCGCCTGCTCAGCGGAAACCTGGGCCGCAGCGTGATCAAGACCTCGGCCGTGCCCGACGACCGTCATGTCATCGAGGCGCCGGCCCGCGTGTTCGATTCGCAGGAAGGCCTGCACCAAGCCTTCAAGGCCGGCGAGCTGGAGCGCGACGTGGTCTGCGTGGTGCGCTGGCAGGGGCCGCAGGCCAACGGCATGCCCGAGCTGCACAAGCTCACGCCGCCGCTGGCGGTGCTGCAAGGCAAGGGCCACCGCGTGGCGCTGGTCACCGATGGCCGCATGAGCGGCGCATCGGGCAAGGTGCCGGCGGCCATCCATGTGACGCCCGAAGCCGCGATGGGCGGGCCGCTGGCCAAGCTGCGCGATGGCGATGTCGTGCGCCTCGACGCGCAGAAGGGCGTGCTGCAGGCGCTGGTGTCCGATGCCGAATGGGCCCAACGCGAGCCGGCGCCGATGCCAGAATCCCTCAAGGCCGCCGATGCCCACGGCACCGGCCGCGAACTGTTTGCCGCCTTCCGCCGCAACGCGCGATCGGCGGAGGAAGGAGCCTGCACATGGCTGTGAAGAACCTGACCGCGAAGGACGTGATGCGCGACGCGCCGGTCATCCCGGTGATCGTGCTGAACGAAGTAGCCCACGCCGTGCCGCTGGCGCGCGCGCTGGTGGCGGGCGGCATCCGCATGCTGGAAGTCACCCTGCGCACGCCGGTGGCGATGCAGTGCATCGAGGCGATCGCAAAAGAGGTGCCCGACGCCGTTGCGGGTGCGGGCACGGTGCGCAACACCAAGGATGCGCAGGCGGCGGCCAAGGCCGGCGCGCGCTTCATCGTGAGCCCCGGGTATTCGTCGCCGCTGGGGCGTGCGTGCAAGGAGCTCGGCGTGCCGCTCTTGCCCGGCGTGGCGACGGGCAGCGAGATCATGGCCGCGCAGGACGACGGCTACATGGAGATGAAGTTCTTCCCGGCGCTGCAGGCCGGCGGCGTGCCCATGCTCAAGTCGTGGCACGGCCCCTTCTTCGACGCGACGTTCTGCCCGACCGGCGGCATCACGGCGGCGAATGCGCGCGATTTCCTGGCGTTGCCCAACGTGGCGTGCGTGGGCGGCACGTGGATCGTGCCGGCCGACGCGATCGAGAAGGGTGATTGGGGGCGCATCACGCGCCTGGCGAAGGAGGCGAGGGAGCTCGCCTGCCCGAAGTAAGCCCTGTCGCCCCGGCGCAGGCCGGGGCCCAGTGTCCTTGTCGCCGCTGGAAAAAGCCGCTGGATCCCGGCCCACGCCGGGGTGACCGTCACTTCTTCTCGATCAGCTCGATCTTGTACCCGTCCGGGTCGGTCACGAACGCGATCACCGATGTGCCACCTTTCACCGGCCCGGGCTCGCGCGTGACGTTGCCGCCGTTCTTGCGGATGGTGTCGCACGCCGCGTAGACGTCCGGCACGCCCAGCGCGATGTGGCCGAAGGCGCTGCCCAGCTCGTAGGTGCTGACACCATAGTTGTACGTGAGCTCGATCTCGGCGTGCTCCGGGTTGGTGCCGTAGCCGACGAAGGCCAGGTCGTACTTCTGGTCGGGGCGCTGCGTGGTTCGCAGCAGCTTCATGCCGAGGACCTTGGTGTAGAAGTCGACCGACCGCTGGAGGTCGCCGACGCGCAACATGGTGTGCAGGAGTCGCATCGGCGCATTATGCTTTCGCCATGCTTCTCGTGCCGACCCTGCGCCTGGCGACCCTGCGCGATGCACGCGCCATCGCCGACATGTCACGCGAGCAGGTCGAGGCCGGCTTGGCCTGGAGCTGGACGCCCGAGCGCGTGCGCGCCTCCATCCGCGACCGCGCGACCAACGTCGTCGTGGCGATGGAAGGCATCGCGCTCGTCGGCTTCGGCATCATGAAATACGGCGACGACAAGGCGCACCTCAGCCTGCTGGCCGTCAGCCCGTCTCAGCGCGACCATGGCGTGGGCGGCAAGCTGCTCGACTGGCTGGAGAAGTCGGCGCGCACCGCGGGCATCGAAAGGATCGAGCTCGAGGCACGCGCCGACAACCTGGGTGCGCTGGCTTTCTACGGCATGCGCGGCTATGAGCGGTACGACATCGCCCATGGCTATTACCAGGGGCGCATCGACGCCTACAGGCTCGCCAAGAGCCTGGCGTGACCGATCAGCTCGATGGCCGCGTCGTCCGCGTAGAAGTTGTCGTAGCCCCAGCCCGTATCCACGTATGCCGTCAACGGGTTGCCGTTGCCGGTTGAATTGCCGTTGTCGGCGCCGTTGTGCTGGCCGTTGTTGCCGGACGAGCCGTTGCCGTTCGCGGCGCCCGGTGCATCGAGCGGCGTGCCCACGGTCAGCTCGCCCAGGCCCGGCAGGCCCGACGTGAGCTGTTCCGGCGGGGGGCCGAACACCTCGTGCGGCTGGTAGCCGTTGCCGCCCTGCGAGCCGGGGTTGCCGGGCGACGTGCCGTCGCCGTCGTTGTGGTCGTAGTCGTGGCCGGGCGGGGGCGCGTCGGGGCCGTTGCCCACGCCTTCGTTCCCCTGGCTGCCGCTGCCATTGCCACCGCCGCCGTTGTTCCCGCCGCCACCACCGGTCTTCCCGTCGAAGGTGATGCGGAAGGTGTCCCATGCCCAGCCCTTTTCGGGCGTGTTGGTGCTGCGGTCGGCTGCGGTCACCGTGATGTCGATCGGGACGGTCGTTCCCTTGGGCACGCGGCCCGAGAACGTGGCCGTGGCCGCGTCGAAGGTCAGCCAGCTCGGAAGCGCGGAGCCATCGGCGAGCGTTGCCGAGTAGTACAGCTTGTCGCCCGCATCGACGTCCTTGAACGTGTTGGCAGGCACCACGTAGCTGAAGTTGCCCGAAGCCGCTGCGTCCTGCAGCGCGTTGACCACCGTGGGCGCGTCGTTGCGGCCCGTCACCTGCACGTCGAAGGACGACGACGTCGTCGTGATGCCGTCCGTCGCGACGTACGTGAAGTGGTCGGTGACCTTCACGCCGTCGGCCAGCGCCTGAACCGCGGCCAGGCCGTTGTTCAAGGTGTACGAGTAGCTGCCGTCCAGCCCGATGGTCAGCGTGCCGTAGGTGCCTGCCTGCGAACCGAAGTTGGCGACCTGCAGCGTCGTGCCCTTGTCGATGTCGGAGTCGTTGGCGAGCAGGTTGCCGACGGCCGCGGCCAGCTGGTCTTCGAAGACCGATGCCATGTCGGCCACGGTGACCGGGGCGTCGTTGTTGCCGCTGATGTTCACCGTGATCTTCGACGACGACGTCTGCGGCAGCGACGGGTCGTCGTCGGTGGCGGTGTACGTGAACGTGTCGGTCACCATTTGCCCGCCCGCGAGCGACTGCACGGCGGTGGACGCGTTGTTCAGGGTGTAGGTGTACGAGCCGTTCGACGACAAGGACAGCGTTCCATACGTGCCCGCGTACGTGCCCGCGTCCGTCACGCGCAGCGCGCGGCCTTCGGGGTCGAAGTCGTTTGACAACGCGTTCCCGCTCGCGATGGTCGTGATGTCTTCGCGCGCCGTGGCCGTATCGGCAACGAGCACCGGTGCGGCGTTCTTCATCAGGTCGGCGATGCCGGCGCGGTCGAGCACCGTGCCGTCGCCGAGGACGACCTCGTTCACGATCTGCGGGTTGGCGAACCAGTCCTTGATGGTGAGCGAGTCCGTCGTGTTGCGCACGGACAGCACGAGGTCGCTGCCCGCGCGCCCCGCGCCGAGGTTGGCGGCGGTGATGCCGGTGCCGAACGACACCGAGTCCGCGCCGCTGTTGTCGATCACCGTGTCCTGGCCGTCACCCAGGTTGAAGAGATACACGTCGTCGCCGGTGCCGCCTTCCAGGATGTCCGCGCCCGCGTCGCCGCCGAGCACGTCGTTGCCGTCGTCGCCCCAGAGGTGGTCGGCGCCGTCGCCACCGAAGACCGCGTCGTTGCCCGCGTTGCCGTGAAGTGCGTCGTTGCCGGCCAGGCCGTTCACGTAATCGTCCGACTCGAGCGCGTTGATCGTGTCGGTGAGCGCGGTGCCGAACAGCTCGTCGGCATCCGGCGTTCCGCCGATCGCAAAGCCTTTCGCCAGGAGCTGTGCATAGCTATAGACCGACTTGTCGGCGAACTGGAACAACTCGATCGAGCCGCTGCCGAAGGGGTCGTTCGGGTCGAAGTGGTCAATGTGGATCTCGCCCGCCTGGCCCGCGAACGTGATCTTCAGCGAGCCCAGCCCGAGTTGCAGGTTGGTGAAAGTGATGCCGTTGCCGAAGATGATGCGGTCGTTGCCACCGGCGTCCTCGATGTGGTCGACGCCATCGCCGATGTTGTACGCATAGAAGTTGTCGCCCGTGCCGCCGACCAGCGTGTCGTCGCCTGCGTCTCCCTGCAGCCAGTCGCTTCCGTCGCCGCCGAGCAGCAGGTCGTTGCCACCTTGGCCATACAGCTGGTCGTTGCCCGCGCCACCGTCGAGGACGTCATCGTCACCGGTGCGGTCGGTGCCCCCGTTGTCGCCCGCGATCGTGTCATCGCCATCGCCGCCGGCCAGCAGGTCCTGGCCTATGCCGCCCAGGACCGTGTCGCCGCCTGTGCCGCCGTCGAGTTGGTCGCTGCCGGCATCGCCTTGCACGTGGTCGGCGTCGTCACCGCCCGCAAGCATGTCGTTGCCGTCGTTGCCCGTAATCGTGTCCGAACCCGTGCCCCCGTCGGCAAAGTCGTTGCCGGCATCCGATTGGATGCGGTCGTTGCCATCGCCGCCCAGGAGCATGTCGTCGTCGGCGCCGCCGATCACAGTGTCGGCGCCCGCCCCGCCATCGACCCAATCGCGGCCCGCGCCGCCATCCAGGCCGTCGATGTCCGCGCCGCCTGCCAAGCGGTCGTCGTCGTCGCCGCCAAGCATGGTGTCGTTGCCTGCACCCCCATCCAGGACGTCCTGGCCCGCGTCGGCTTTCACGTAGTCGGCGCCGTCGCCACCCTGCATCGTGTCGTCGCCGCCCTGGCCGAACAGCTGGTCGTTACCGACGCCGCCGTCGATTAAGTCCGCATCGCCCGCAGGGTCAGATCCGCCGTTGTCGCCGACCAACGCGTCGTTGCCCGTGCCGCCGAGAATCGTGTCCCTGCCCATCGCGCCGAACACTGTGTCGTCGCCCACTTCGCCGTTGATGTAGTCGTCACCTGCGAGGCCGTACGAATCACCGACAAGCGAATCATTCCCGTCACCGCCGAACAAGGCGTCGTTGTTGCCGCCGCCGAACACGGAGTCATTGCCGGCGCCCCCATCGATGAAGTCCGCTCCCTGCTGGGCGGCCGGCGTTACGCTGAGGCCGTTGTCGCCGACGAGCACGTCGTCGCCGTCCCCCGCCAGCACCTGGTCGTCGCCCCCTTCGCCGAACACCGTGTCGTTGCCCGTCCCCGCATCGATGAAGTCGTTGCCGCCGCCAGTGGTGACCCCATCGTTGCCGGCTCCCGCGTACACGCGGTCGTCCTGCGCGCCGTACCAGAGCAGGGTGGCTCCATTCACGTTGAACGTGTAGGTATTGTTGGCGTTGGTCACCGAGGCGGTCCACCCCGGCTCGACCCAGCCGAAGTCGGCGTCGCTTTCGATCACGTCGTCGCCGCCGCCGCCCACGATCACGTCCTTGCCGGGCCCTCCGGTGAGCATGTCATTGCGATTGCTGCCGACGACGGTATCGTCGCCGAGGCCCCCGTTCATGAAATCGCCCTGGCCCGCGCCGGGAGCGGCCGTGTTGCCTTGCGTGATCGCGTCCTCGAGCTTGACGTAGTCGTCGCCGTAGAGGCGGTCTTTGCCGTCGTCGCCATAACCGATGTCGGCATCAGCTCCGCCTTCGACGACGTCATTGCCGGGCGACCCGATCATGTTGCCGCCTTGCACCGTGTCGCGGCCAGAGCCGCCAAGCACGTGGTTGTTGCCCGGCCCCCCGGCGAGATCGTCGTCGCCGATGCCACCGTAGATGATGTCGTCACCGCCGGCGTTGGCGCTGATGACGTCGTTCCCTGCGCCGCCGTCGAGCAGATCGTTCGCAGCGGTGTCACCGAAGGTGTCGTTGTCGCCGCCCTTGATGATGCTGTTCGTCGTCACCGGTTCCTGGATTGGATCGGCGGGGTCGTCCGAGTTGCGAACCGTCACGGACAGGCCGTTGCTCTGCGCGATCGGGTTGCCCGACGAGTCCAGCAGGCTCGCGCTGAGCGTGAACGTCTGGTCCGAAGTGATCGCGCCCTTTTCCCAGACGGAGAACGTCACCTGGTTCTGCCCGGGCGCGATGGTGAGCGTCACTTCGCCGTTCGTGAACGGGATGGTGTCGTCGCCGACGACGGCGTAGAGCGCGCCGGCGATCGCTCCCTGGACCTTGGCCTTCACGGTTTGCACGAGGTCGTCGACCGCAGAGGCGACGACCGTGAACGTCTTCGCTGAACCTTCGCCCATTTCTGCGGTGGACGGCGTCGAGCCCCCGTTTAACAGGGACTTGACCTGTTCGGTTGTGACCGCGCCGCCGGAAACGGTCTTCACGGCGGGTGCGTCCTGCAGGGTGATGCCCAAGTCACCGGCCTGGTTCTTCTTGCCCTTCCAGTTCTGGATCGTGAATGAGTTGTTCGCGCCGCCCAACGCGGGACCGTCGACCTGCAGTGCCCCCGCCATCGAGCCGTCCGGGGCAGTGGTTCCGGTGAATTTGATCGTGAGGAGGACCTGCGTGCCGTTCTTGACCTCCCAGGTGTTGGCGATGCCTGTTGCGACGGCAACACCCAGGGTCATCGCGTTCGCTCCGCCGATCATTACCGTGCCGACGCCGTCGGCATCTGATATCACGTCCTTCCCATCCGACGCATCTATGAAGTACGTGTCGTTGCCTGCCCCGCCCTGGAGCACGTCGTCGCCTGTGCCGCCGACGAGGAGGTCGTCGCCGGATCCGCCGTCCAGTACGTCCTTGCCGCCAAGCCCGAGCAGCACGTCGGCGCCGTCGTTTCCTTTCAAGGCGTCGGCGGCGGAATCGCCGACGAGCAAATCGGCCGCGCCGGCCGCGAACTTTCCGGTTTGATAGATCTTGGAGTCGAGCGAAGCGGAGGTGCCGGCCTTCGGCGCCATGTAGACATTGAATGGATCGACGGCCGTCGAGGCCGCCTGGAGCTTCGTGGCCAACTCGGGATACGTCGTCTGCAGTTCCGCGAACAGCGAATCGCGCAGGGGCTTCAGGTTTTCCACGATGCTCTGCACGGTCCCGGCCCCCGTGAAGCTATAGGTGGTATTGGCCTCCTTGATCAGGTCTCGCTGGGAAGGGGTTCCGTCAAACGGCTTTCCGAACCGCTTTTCCCAAGTGACGATGGCATCGCGGTGGGCCTGCAACATCTGGTAGACCTGCTTCGCCTGCGACAAACCCGGGGGTGTCCCATCGGTCAGCCCGAATTCGGTCGATTCCGCAAAGCGCCTGGCGACGATGCCCAAACCCTGGGTCCCGTTCGCGGCGGAGCCGTATCTGATTTGGAACCAGGCTTCGGCACGATTGCCGGCGATCAACTGCTGGGTCAGCGTCGTCGGCCGCATCAGGCCGGTCTGGGCGTCCTTGACCTCGAAGTACTTCGGGGTCTGGTACCACATGCTGAACAGGGTCGCCCGTTCCTTCGAGTCCGGCAACGTGATGTTTCGCGCCTGCAGAAATGCATTGAAAGCCGGGACGCGCTGGTTCACGGCAACGTTTAGCAGCGCCTCAGCGTTGGATTCGGCCGGCAGTTTCACGAGGCCGGCCAGGGTGCCGACCAAGGATGCCGAGTTGGCCGTGGTCAGCCCGTTCAGCGTTTGTTGCAACTGCAGCGCATTGGTGATCGTCGCACCTGCGGCCTGGAGATCCGCCACGGCCGTGGCCTTGTTCTGGATCAGGTCGTACCCGTAACCGATCGCGACGCTCTGCACGCTGTCGATGTGCGGCTTCAGGCCGGAAGAATTCCCGCCGAGGCCCTCCCCAAACAGTCGCAGCGGGTTGTTTTCGGAGACCTTCAGGAAGAAGAGTAGGTCCGCTGCGTACGAACCCTTGATGTAGTTTGTATTGAAGGACGGAAGCGACAAGTTCTTTCTCCAGTTTTATTGCGAGCAAGCGCTCTGTTCGCCGGCGTTCAACTTCTCCGGAACGTAAACACCATGTGGGCCCCAGTACTTCAATTGGGGGCAAGACGTCTCCTGGGTGACCAGCAGGCGTTGTTTGGAATTCAGGAAGCGCAACGTGACGGCGCACGTCCCACCGGCCGCCTTCGCGCGAATGACGTTGCCCGCGGCAGAGCCGGTGACATCCAGTTCCTCGCTTCGTGCATTTGCGCAGTCTGGCGACATTTCGAAGTTGCAGTACGTCATCTGGAACTGCACATGTGCGCTTCCCTTCGAGGATTGAACGAGCACCCTGTCCCTGACACCCGCCCGGTATTCCCGACTCAGATAGCAAATGGATCCGCCTGGACCCATTTCGTGCTGGGCGATCGCCAGAGACGGACATGCCATCGCGAGCCCGCAGAAGATCTTCAGCGCCGTTGTGAATCGCGCAGGGATGGGAGGGTGCTTGAAAAATTGATCGAAGCCGGTCATGGGGTACTCCGTGTGACGGTTGGATTTGGGGACAGGGCGGGGCGCAATGCACGCCTGAATTCCGAGGCCCTCAATAGTTCGTGAGGCAGTTCGCCGCTCGGGGGCACCATGATCTTGGCTTCGCCGCTTGGCAGCGGAAACACGTGGCCGACGAAAATGAACGACTTGCCTGCATAGCGCTCTCGCGATTGGGTTTCCGCCATGCTTACGCTCCCGGCGACATACGTGATTCGCTTGGGAACCAACGACGCTTCGCCCAACAGGCGCTCCGTGACCGTGACCCTGAACGCGATGAGTCCCGCATTCGGGTTGCTGGGGACAATTGGTTGCCAGGTGACGGACTCGACCCGTCCAATGAATACCGCTTGGGTCGTGCTGACGATCTCGGCAACGGTCGGCGGCGGCGGCGAGGGAGGGCTTGTGGCATCAGCAGGGGTGCAGACCGCGGCCAGGATTGCCATGACGAAGGCTCCGGCGCGAGACTCTTGCGGGTGGACGCTCATCGCCCTTGCTCCCTCGGGGTCTTCGAATAAGTGCCGTCGATCCGGGCGCCGTGACCTTCCTCGCATTCGCCGAACCCGACAACTTTCAGGCGCTGCGGCGACAGAGGGACGAAGACCATGGAGCAGCGGCCATCTGCATGAAGCCCGAGACCATGCTTGAGGGTGAACTCTCCCTCCAGGTGCGTCGTGGAGCCGCCGTAACCGGCATCAACCTTGAATGTGAACTTGTCGGGCGCGCTCGGCTTGATCTCGAGCATATTCAGCGCGTCCTTGCGCCGCAGGTACATCCACGTTCCAGTCACGTCGACGCATTGGTCCGAGCGCATCAGGACGTCGCAACGCTGCGAGAGGCCGGCTTCCCCCGCATTCGCAGGGAAGGCAAAAAGGAGTGGGAGGAAGAAGCCCGAGATGCGCAGCACTCGGCGTCTGCCGCCTGGCGCCCACGCGAAATCCCCTGCCGAGCGAACCCGCACGTCATCCAAATGGAGCCTCCCTGCGCTGCCCGGTCGCACCTTTGGTCCAAGGTACTTGTTGTCGAGCAGTCGAGCGCGCATCTTACTCAGAAAGATTGACAAATCAAGCGGCTTGTTCATCTTCATTCCTCTCTTAGAACCTGCTGACACCCCAGCAACGCGCACGAGGCATATTCCCTATACTGGCCCGCTCCCCTGCGCGCACGCGTCACCGCTGCCGCGCATTCCCATCCAGAAGAAGACCCGTTCGATGGCTGCATTCCGCATTCGCCTGCCGCTCGTTTTGCCGGCAGCACTCGCTCTTTCCTTCCTGATTTCCGCGTGCGGCCAAGGCGCCGCGCAACCCGGCGGCATGCCGCCGGCCGAAGTCGCGGTCGTCACGGTGCAGCCGGGTGATGTCGGGATCGTGACCGAGCTGCCGGGACGCACCGAGGCTTCGCGCGTGGCGCAAGTGCGCGCGCGCGCGGCGGGCATCGTGCTCGAGCGCCTGTTCCGCGAAGGCAGCGACGTGCGCGCGGGCCAGCCGCTGTTCCGCATCGACCCCGCCACCTACCAGGCGCAATCGGCGAGCGCGCAGGCATCGCTCGCGCAAGCCGAGGCGAACCTCGGGCAGGCATCGGCGCTCGCACAGCGCTACAAGCCGCTCGTCGAAGCCAACGCCATCAGCAAGCAGGAATACGCCAACGCGGTTGCCGCCGAAAAGGCGGCGCAGGCGCAAGTGGCCGCCGCGAAGGCCGGCGTGCAGGTCGCGCAGATCAACCTGGGCTACGCGACGGTCACCGCGCCGATCTCCGGCCGCATCGGCCGCGCGCTCGTCACCGAAGGCGCGCTGGTGGGCCAGGGCGAGGCGACGCCGCTCGCCACCATCCAGCAGACCCACCCGATGTACGTGAACTTCACGCAGTCGTCCACCGAGGTGCTCACGCTGCGCCGCGCCTTGTCCGAAGGCAGGTTGAAGCGGGCGCCGGGCCAGGAGAGCGCGCTGGTCAAGGTCGTGCTGGAGGACGGCAGCGAATACCCGCAGCCGGGACGCCTGCTGTTCTCCGACCTCACCGTCGATGCGACGAGCGGGCAGGTCACGCTGCGCGCCGAGGTCCCCAACGCCAACGGCCTGCTGCTGCCCGGAATGTACGTGCGTGTGCGGCTGGAGCAGGCCAAGGTCGGCAACGCCATCCTGCTGCCGCAGCAGGCCGTCACGCGCTCGGGCCAGGGCGACAGCGTGCTCGTCGTCGACAAGGACAGCAAGGTCGCGCCGCGGCCGGTGAAGGTCGGCAACCAGCAAGGCAACAGCTGGGTGATCCTCAGTGGCCTGCAGCCCGGCGAGCAGGTCATCGTCGAAGGCTTCCAGAAGATCCGTCCCGGCGCGCCGGTGAAGGCGGTGCCGTGGCAACAGGCCGGCGCCGCGCCCGCTGCCGCCGCCGCGTCGGCGCCCGCTTCCGCAGCCGCGAAGAAGTAAGGCGGCGCGATGTCGAAGTTCTTCATCGACCGCCCGGTCTTCGCATGGGTGATCGCGCTGTTCGTGCTGGTGATGGGCAGCGTGTCCATCACCAAGCTGCCGATCGCGCAGTACCCCACGGTGGCGCCGCCGACCATCGTCGTCTCCACGGTCTACCCCGGCGCCTCGGCGCAGACGCTCGAGGACACGGTGCTGTCCATCATCGAGCAGGAGATGAACGGCTCGCCGGGCCTGATCTACATGGAGTCGGTGGCGCAGGCCAACGGCACGGGCTCGATCACGCTGTCGTTCGAGTCGGGCACCAACCCGGACCTCGCGCAGGTCGACGTGCAGAACCGCCTGTCGCGCGCGGCGCCGCGCCTGCCCGCGGCGGTGACGCAGCAGGGCGTGCGCGTGGACAAGGCGCGTTCCAACTTCCTGCTGTTCACGATCCTCTCGTCCGACGATCCGGCGTGGGACCCGGTCGCGCTGGGTGACTTCGCCTCGCGCAACATCCTGCCCGAGATCCAGCGCATCCCCGGCGTGGGCCAGGCGCAGCTGTTCGGCACCGAGCGCGCGATGCGCATCTGGGTCGACCCGGCCAAGCTGGTGGGCTTCAACCTGTCGATGGCGGAAGTCAACGCGGCGATCCGTGCGCAGAACGCGCAGGTGTCCGCGGGCGCCATCGGCGACCTGCCGAACATCCCGGGCCAGACCATCGGCGCGACGGTGGTGGTCAATGGCCAGCTCACCTCGGTCGAGCAGTTCAAGAACCTCGTGCTGCGCGCCAACACCGACGGCTCCACCGTGCGCATGAAGGACGTGGCGCGGGTCGAGCTCGGCGGCCAGGGCTACGCGATCTCGGCGCGCATCGACGGCAAGCCCTCCACCGGCATCGGCGTGCAGCTCTCGCCCACGGGCAACGCGCTGGCCACCGCCAAGGCGGTGCGCGCGCGGATGGAGGAGCTGTCCAAGTTCTTCCCCGCGGGCATGAAGTGGGCCATCCCCTACGACACGTCCAAGTTCGTGAGCATCTCGATCTCGCAGGTGGTCGAGACGCTCATCGAGGCCATGATCCTCGTGTTCCTGGTGATGTTCCTGTTCCTGCAGAACTGGCGCTACACGCTGATCCCCGCGATCGTCGTGCCCGTCGCCTTGCTCGGCAGCTTCGCCACGCTGTACGCCATCGGCTTCTCGATCAACGTGCTCACCATGTTCGGCATGGTGCTGGTGATCGGCATCGTGGTGGACGACGCGATCGTGGTGGTGGAGAACGTCGAACGGATCATGAGCGAGGAGGGCCTGCCACCGCGCGAAGCGACGGTGAAGGCCATGGGCCAGATCCAGGGCGCCATCGTCGGCATCACGCTGGTGCTGATCTCGGTGTTCGTGCCGCTGGCGTTCTTCGCGGGCGCGGTGGGCAACATCTACAAGCAGTTCTCGGCGGTGATGGTCTCGTCCATCGCCGTGTCGGCGTTCATGGCGCTTTCGCTCACGCCGGCGCTGTGCGCCACGCTGCTCAAGCAGGTCGACGCCGGCCACCACCTGGAAAAGGGCGGCTTCTTCGGCACCTTCAACCGCGGCTTCAAGACCACCGCGCGCAACTACGAAGGCTTCGTCGCCAGGATCCTCACGCGCGTGGGCCGGGCGCTCGCCATCTACGCGGCGGTGGTGGTCGTGGTCGCCTTCTTCTTCTGGAAGCTGCCCGGCTCGTTCCTGCCGATCGAGGACCAAGGCTACATCATCGTCAACGTGCAGCTGCCGCCGGGCGCGACGGTGGAGCGCACCAGCAAGGCCATCGCGCAGGTGGAAGGCTTCCTGCTCAAGCAGCCCGAAGTGGAGCACACCATCGGCGTGCTGGGCTTCTCGTTCTCGGGGCAGGGGCAGAACGCGGGCCTGGTGTTCGTGCCTCTCAAGCCCTGGGACGAGCGCCACGGCAAGGAGCATTCGGCGGCGTCGCTCGCGGGCCGCGCGTTCGGTGCGCTGATGGGCGTGAAGGACGCCTTCATCTTCGCGGTGAGCCCGCCGCCGATCCCGGAACTGGGTTCGTCCACCGGCTTCAACTTCCGCCTGGAGGACCGCGGCGGCAACGGGCACGAGGCGCTGGTGCAGGCGCGCAACCAGCTCCTGGGCCTCGCGGCGCAAAGCAAGATCATCACGGGCGTGCGCCCCGACGGCCTGGAGGACGCGCCGCAGCTGCAGGTCGACATCGACCGCGACAAGGCCAACGCGCTGGGCATCACGTTCGACGCGATCAACGCCACGCTCGGCACCGCCATCGGCTCCGCCTACGTCAACGATTTCCCGAACAAGGGGCGCTTGCAACGCGTGGTGGTGCAGGCCGACGCGCCGGCGCGCATGCAGCCCGACGACATCCTCAAGCTCACGGTGACCAACAACAAGGGCGTCTCGGTGCCGCTGGGCGCGTTCGTTTCCACGCGATGGATCACCGGCGCGATGCAGACCGTGCGCTACAACGGCTACCCGGCCATGCGCATTTCCGGCGACGCCGCGCCCGGCCGCAGCACCGGCGAGGCGATGGACGAGATGGAGCGCCTGGCGGCGCAACTGCCCGCCGGCTTCGCGTACGAATGGACCGGCATCTCGCGCGAGGAGAGGCTCTCGGGCGCCACCGCGTCCATCCTGCTCGGCTTCTCGCTGCTGGCGGTGTTCCTGTGCCTGGCGGCGCTGTACGAAAGCTGGTCGATCCCGATGTCGGTGATCCTGGTGGTGCCGCTGGGCATCATCGGCGCGCTGCTGGGCATCTGGCTGCGCGGCTACCCGAACGACGTGTACTTCAAGGTGGCGCTGGTCACCATCATCGGCCTGTCGGCCAAGAACGCCGTGCTGATCATCGAGTACGCGAAAGACCTGCATGCGCAGGGCAAGAGCCTGACCGACGCGGTGATCGAGGCGGCGCACCTGCGCTTCCGCCCCATCATCATGACGTCGATGGCCTTCATCTTCGGCGTGCTGCCGCTGGCGATCGCCTCGGGCGCTGGCTCCGCGAGCCAGCGCGAGATCGGCACTGGCGTGATGGGCGGCATGATCACGGCCACCTCGCTGCTGGTGTTGTTCGTGCCGGTGTTCTTCGTCGCGGTGCGGCGCGTGTTCAAGGGCAGCGAGCGGCAGCGGCGCATGTACGCGCACCAGCTCGATGCGCCCCAGGGCGCGCCGGGAGGTGCGGAATGAAGAAGCTCACCGCCCTCGTCGCGGCGCTGCTGCTCGGCGGCTGCACGATGATCCCGACGTACGAGCGCCCCGCGGCGCCCGTGCCGAACGAGTTTCCGTACGGCCCCGCGACCGCAGGCACGCCGCCCGCGCAACTCGCGTGGCAGGAGTTCTTCGCCGACCCGCAGCTGCGGCAGTTGATTTCGGCGGCGCTGGCGAACAACCGCGACCTTCGCGTGGCCGTGCTCAATGCCGAGCAGGCGCGCACGCAGGTGGCGGTGCGCCGCGCCGACCTGCTGCCCACGGTCAATGCCGCGGCCAGCTACACGCGCCAGCCCGCCGAACCCGAGAAGCTGTACACGGCCGGGCTGGCGGTTTCGGCGTGGGAGCTCGACCTGTGGGGCCGCATCCGCAGCCTCACCGCAGCGGCGGGCGCGCAGTACCTTGCGAGCGAAGAGGGCCGCAAGGCCGCGCAGATCACGCTCATCGCGTCGGTGGCCAACACCTGGCTCGCGCTCGTCGCCGACGAGGAACTGGTCGCGATCACCGAAGAGGCAGTGCGCACGCGCTCCGAGTCGCTGCGCCTGACCCAACTGCGCTTCGACAACGGCGTGTCGTCGGAGATCGACTTCCGCCAGGCGGAGACGCTCTACGAAACCGCGCGCGCCACGCTCGCGCAGCTGCGCCGCCAGCGCGCGGTGGACCTCGACGCGCTCGCGCTGCTGCTGGGCCAGCCGGTGCCGGCCAACCTGCGGCCGCCGGCGGGCACGGCGTCGGTGCTGCTGCCCGACGTTCCGGCGGGCCTGCCGTCCGAAGTGCTCGTCGCGCGCCCCGACGTGCGCCAGGCCGAGCAGCAGCTCATCGCGGCCAATGCCAACATCGGCGCGGCGCGCGCGGCTTTCTTCCCGCGCATCGCGCTCACCGGATCGGCGGGCAGCGCGAGTTCGTCGCTGTCGGGGCTTTTCAAGGGCGGCTCGTGGGGCTGGACCTTCGCGCCGCAGGTGGCGATGGCCATCTTCGACTCGGGCCGCAACAGCGCCAACCTCGAGTCCGCGAAGATCCAGCGCGACATCGCCATTGCCCAGTACGAAAAGGCGATCCAGTCGGCGTTCAAGGAAGTGGCCGATGCGCTGGCCGGCCGGGCCAATTTCGGCGAGCAGGTCGACGCACAGCGCCGCGCGGTGGCGGCCGACACGGTGCGCTTGCGCCTGGCGCAACTGCGCTACGACAATGGCGTGGCCAGCTACCTCGACTTGCTCGATGCGCAGCGCACGCTCTTCGCCGACCAGCAGGTGCTGGTGCAGGCGAGGGTGGCGCAGTTGCAGAACCAGGTGCAGCTGTACCGCGCATTGGGGGGCGGCTGGCAGCAAACCCCATGACCGTCGAAGCCGCCGTCACCCAATCGCTCGCGCGCATCCGCGCGATGAACGGCGGCCTCAAGGCGTTCACGGCCATCCGCGAGGAAGAATCGGCGCTCGAACTCGTGCGCCGGCTGAAGGGCCCCTTGGCGGGCAAGCTCGTCGCGGTCAAGGACATCTTCGACACCACCGATTTCCCGACCGCGTACGGCTCGCCGATCTATTCGGGGCACCAGCCATCGACCGAAGCGGCGATGGTCGCCGTGCTGCGCGAGGCGGGCGCCATCGTGGCCGGCAAGTCGGTGACCACCGAGTTCGCCTACCTGCAGCCGTCGCCCACCATCAACCCCGCCGCGCCGGGCCGCACGCCGGGCGGCTCGTCCTCGGGTTCGGCGGCCGCCGTGGCGGCGGGCCTGGTGCCGCTGGCCATCGGTTCGCAAACGGGCGGCTCGACCATCCGCCCCGCGTCCTACTGTGGCATCGCGGGCTTCAAGCCGAGTTTCGGCGTGCTGCCCACCGCGGGCATGAAGTGCTTCTCGTGGTCGCTCGACACCGTGGGCCTGTTCGCGCGCACGGTCGCGGACGTGCGCGAGTTCGCGCAGGCGGTGAGCGGCGGGCGCGTGGCGAAACTGCCCAGGCGCCCCGCGGGCCAGTGGCGCATCGGCGTGCCGCGCTCGTATCCCTGGGGCGACGTGTCGGCCAGCGGCGAGAAGGTGCTGGTGCTGGCGGCCGAACGGCTGCTCGCAGCCGGCACGCAGGTCGTCGCGGTCGACCTGCCCGGCTGGGTGGACGATTGCTTCCGCGCCCATGACGCCGTGCAGGGCTGGGAAGCGGCGCGCACCCTGGCGCACGAATTCGACAAGCAGCGCGAGCAGCTGTCGCCGCTGCTGCGGGACTACCTCGTCGAGGCGCGCAAGGTGAGCGATGCGGCTTATGCGAAAGCGCAGGCTGCGGCGCGTCAGGCGCGCCTGGACGCGCATGGCTGGATCAAGGACATCGACGTGCTGCTCACCCCCAGCGCACCCGACGAAGCGCCGATGGGATTTGGCAGCACGGGCGCGTCAACCTTCAACCGCGCGTGGACGTTGCTCGCCACGCCGTGCGTGAGCGTCCCGGGCGCCAAGGGCGCGAGCGGCTTGCCGATGGGCGTGCAGGTGATCGCCGCGGCGGGCGAGGACAGCTTGTGCCTGGCGGCGGCCGAGATGCTCGAGCCGCTGCTGCGCGCTACTTGAGCTCGAACACCAGGCACGTGGTCGTGCCGTGCGCGTACAGCGTGCCGTCCGGCCCGTACAGGCGCGCTTCGGCGGTGGCGAGCTGGCGCCCGCAGTGGATCACCTTGCCTTCGGCGCGCACGCGCTGCACCTTGGGGCTGACGGCACGCACGAGGTTCACGCTCAATTCCGCCGTCGTGTAGCCGCGGCCCACGGGCATCTTGGTGTGCACGGCGCAACCCAGCGCCGAGTCGAGCAGCGTGGCGTACCAGCCCCCATGGATGGTGCCCATCGGGTTCAGGTGGGCCGAGCCGGGGGTGCCCTGGAACAAGGCGCGGCCGTCGTCCACTTCGAGCAACTGGAAGTCGAGCGTCTTCGCGATGGGCGGGTAGGGCAGCTCGCCGCGCAGCATCGCCTGCATCAGCTCCAGCCCGCTCTTGCCCATCACCTGCTCGGGCCTGCTCACGCCGGCGCCGACGCCGGCGTCGAGCCGCGCGCGCACTTCGGCTTCCTGGGCCAGCCAGGCCTCGAGTTGGTCGACCTTCGTCATCTCGCTCTCCATGGAAACAGTTGCATATACAAAGATTGCAGCTACAATATCAGCGATGGACATGGCCGTCAAGCCGCAGGGCTGCACCAACCTCAAGCTGCGCCAGCTGATGCGCCGCGTGGCCGCGCACTACGACGCCGAGGTGGGCAAGACCGGCTTGAAGGGCACGCAGTACTCGCTGCTTTCCTACGTGCTCAAGCTCGGGCCCGTGCGCCCCGGCGACCTTGCCGCCGAAATGCGCGTGAGCCCATCCACCCTGACGCGCAACATGAAGCCGCTGGTCGATGCCGGGCTCATCGAGGTGCTGCCCGGCCCCGACCTGCGCAGCCGCCTGGTCAGTGTCACCCCGGCCGGGCGCGAGAAGCGTCAGGAGGCCCAGCGCCGCTGGCGCGTCGCGCAGGAAGGCATCAACCAGGCGCTGGGTCCGCGCCGCGTGGTCCAGCTGCACGCAATGCTCGACGAGTGCATGGACCTGCTCGCGCCCGCCGGCCCGGCGGACGACGAAGACTGACGAGCGGCGCGGGGAGCGCCGCGCCGGTTTGGTATCTTTGGGAGATGACCCCCTCCCGCATCGCCGTCCTCTTCGCCGCCACCGCCTTGCTCGCCGCCTGCGGCAAGGAGGCGGCCGCGCCCGCGCCCGCTCCCGCAACCGCCGCCGCGCCCGCCGCGCAACAGCAGGCGCAGCAGGCCGTGTCCATCGAAACCATCCAGGCCGAGACGCAGGGCTTCACCGCCGGCCAGGCGATGAGCGCGCGCACCGTCTACGTGTTCTTCGACGCGCAGTGCCCGCATTGCGGCGCGCTGTGGTACGCCGCCAAGCCGCTGAAGTCGCAGGCCAAGTTCGTGTGGATCCCCGTTCGCCTGCTCAAGGACGAGAGCGAGACGCAGGGCGCCGCCATCCTTGCCGCCAAGGACCCGGCGGCGGCCATGGACAACCACGAAGCCTCGATGCAGGACCGCAAGGGTGGCATCAAGGCCGAAGGCGACATCGCGGCGCAGCGCGCGGCGATCAAGAAAAACACGGCGCTGTTCAACAAGTACGCTTTCGGCGCGGTGCCGGCGCTGGTGACGAAGAGCGCGAAGACGGGCGCCGTCGTGACGCACGAAGGTTCGCTGCAGACGGCGGACCTCGCCGCGTTCATCGGCGTGCCCGCGCCGACGCAGTGACGCTAGGCGCGCATCGCGCCTGAATACGCCGCCGCGAAATCGAGCGCCGACTGCTTCACCGCAGCGGCGCTTTTTCCTGGCGTGTACAGCGCCGAGCCGATGCCGAAACCGTTCGCGCCCGCCGCGAGGTAGGCCGGGATGTTCGCGGCGCTGATGCCGCCGACGGGCAGCAACGCAGCCTCCGGCGGCAGCACCGCGCGCATCGCCTTCACGGCAGCCGGCGGGATCATCTCGGCGGGGAAGAGCTTCAGCGCCGTCGCGCCGGCGGCCAGCGCGGCGAACGCTTCGGTGGGCGTCATCACGCCAGGCGCACACGCCATGCCCAGGTCCACTGCGGCGCGGACCACCTCGGCGTTGAAATTCGGCGCCACGACGAGCCGCCCGCCCGCGCGGTGCACCTCGCGCACCTGCTGCGCATCGAGCACGGTCCCCGCCCCGATCACGAGATGCGGGAAGGCCTTCGCCAGCGCCGCGATGCTCTGCAGCGGCAGCGGCGAATTGAGCGGCACTTCGACGAGGCGCCAGCCGGCTTCGTCGAGCGCGCGGCCCACGGCCACTGCTTCGTCCGGCGCGATGCCGCGCAGGATCGCGACGAGCGGCAAATGGGCCAGGCCCTCCTTGAAGTTCATGCCAGTTCCTTGACCGATTGCGCGATGGCGTGCAGCCCGAGCCACGTCGCTTCCTGCCCCAGTACGCGAAACGGGGCGCGCAGGTGCGAGAGCGCCAGCCCGTAGCGCTGCGTGAGCTTGTCGGCGCCGGCGAGCACCAGCGTGTCGCCGGCGTGCAGGTCCTGCGAGCGCAGTTCCTCGCCGATCAACAGGCCCGACAGGTAGCTGGGTGCGGCGGACTGCGGCAAGCGCTCGAACAAGGAGAGCGTGCGCGCGGTGAATGCCGCATGCAGCAGGTTGCCCGCGTGCATCGCGTAATCGACGCCGCGCAGGAAGGCATCCTCATACAGCTCGCCGTCCTGCGCAGGCAGCGTGCGCGCCAGGATCGAGTGCTGGCGCAGCATCGCGTAGAACTCGCCCGTCATGTACGTCGCGAACGACTCGATGCGGCCCGCGCGCACGCGCACCCACTTGCAGTGCGTGCCGGGCATGACGATGCGCGCGTCCGACACGCCCAGGAGCTTCATCACCCCGAGCACGGCCGTCTCTTCGCCGCGCATCACGTCGGGTGCGCCGCCGGCGTCGAACGACAGGCCCGGCACGATCGCGATTCGGCCGCGGTCTATCCACGCGAGCTGCGACGCGATCTCCGCATGGCCGGCCGGGCAGGGCGCATACGGCGCTTCCTGCCAGCCCTGGCGGCTGCCCGCCATGCCGCAGATGAGCGCCACGGCGCCGGGCTCTTTCATCCAGTCGCCGCAGGCTTCGCCGAACACCTGCGGGAAGCCGCCCGCCGGCACGGTGAGGATGCCGCGCGGGAATTCGCGCTGCTCGATCGCGTGGCCGCTTGCATCGACACGAGCCACACGCAGGGAGGACGTACCCCAGTCGACGCCGACCAGCGGCTTCAAAGGATGGCCTCCACGTCCTGCGCGTGAGGCAGCGGCGCCACCGCGCCGAAGCCCTGCACCGCGAGCGATGCGGCGGCGTTGGCGTACTCCGCCGCCTCGAACAGCGTGTCGCCGGCGGCGAGCCGCGCCAGCAGGTTGCCGCAGAAGCAGTCGCCGGCGCCGGTGGCGTCGAGCGTCTTGACCTTGCGGCCGCGGATGTGCTCGCGCGCCATGCCGTCGCTGGCCAGCGCGCCGTCCTCGCCCAGCTTCAGCACCACCTGCCGCGCGCCCAGGCCGTGCGCCCACTCCACCACCTCATCGGGGTCGTCGCGGCCGCTCAGGCCGAAGGCGTCTTCCATGCTGGGCAGGAAGATGTCGCACATGGACGCGGCGCGGGCGATGGTCTCGCGCGCCTCGTCGATCTTCCACAGCTTCAGGCGCAGGTTGGAATCGAGCGAGACGAGGTTGCCGGCACGGCGCGCGATGCGGATCGCTTCGAAGACCGTATCGCGCGCGGAATGCGAGATCGCCAGCGAGATACCCGAGACGTGGAGGATCTTCGCGTGCTCGAGCACGGTGTGCGGCAGCCACTGCGGCGTCATGCGCGCGGCCGCCGAAGCCGAGCGCAGGTAGCTGAATTCGTGGCCACCCGGCCCGTGCGTGACGAAGTAAACCCCGGTGTGCGCTTCGGCATCGCGCTCGATGCCCGATGTGTCCACGCCCTCGTGCCGCCACAGCCGCATCAAGTCGTCGCCGAAGCGGTCGGCGCCCAGGCGCGTGAGGTAGGTCGTGCGCGCGCCCGCGCGTGCTGCCGCGATGATGGCGTTGCTGGTGTCGCCGCCGAAGCCTTGCAGGTAGTTCGGCTCGCCGGGCTGCGTCTGGTTGAACTCCACCATCGCTTCGCCGAGCGCCGCGATGTCGAAGTTCCCTTCCATCTAGTGATTGTCCCGTGGCACGAAGGCGCCGCGCTGGCCGACGAGGAAGTCCAGGTCGGCGCCCTGGTCGGCCTGCAGCACGTGGTCGATGTACAGCTTCCAGTAGCCCGAGTCCAGTTGCGGCTTCGGCGCCTTCCAGTCCTTCAGGCGCGCGGCCAGCTCGTCGTCGCTGATGTGCAGGTGCAACTTGCGCGCGGCGACATCGAGCTCCACCACGTCACCGTTGCGCACCACCGCCAGCGGCCCGCCCGCCGCCGCTTCGGGGCAGGTGTGCAGCACCACGGTGCCGTAGGCCGTGCCGCTCATGCGCGCGTCGCTGATGCGGACCATGTCGGTGATGCCCTTGCGCAGCACCTTGGGCGGCAGCGGCATGTTGCCCACTTCGGCCATGCCGGGGTAGCCCTTGGGCCCGCAGTTCTTCAGCACCAGCACGCAGGTCTCGTCGACGTCCAGGTTCTCGTCATCGATGCGGCGGTGGAAATCGTCGGCGTCCTCGAACACCACGGCGCGGCCCTTGTGCTTCAGCAGGGCCGGCGTCGCCGCGCTCGGCTTGATCACCGCGCCACGCGGCGCGAGGTTGCCGCGCAGGATCGCGATGCCGGCGCGGTCCTTGAACGGGTTGTCGTAGCGGTGGATGACGTCCTCGTTGTAGTTCACCGCGTCCTGGATGTTCTCGCCCACCGACTTGCCGTTGGCCGTGACCTGGCCCAGGTGCAGGTGCTGCGAAATTTCCTTCATCACAACCGGCAGGCCGCCGGCGTAGCAGAAGTCCTCCATCAGGTGCTTGCCCGAAGGCTGCAGGTTCAACAGGCACGGCATCTCGCTGCCGAGCTTCTCGAAGTCGTCGATGGACAGTTTCACGCCCAGGCGCCCGGCGATCGCGATCAGGTGGATCACCGCGTTGGTCGAGCCGCCGATGGCCGCCAGGGTGCGGATGGCGTTCTCGAACGCGTCGCGTGTGAGGATCTGCGAGATCTTCAGGTCCTCGTGCACCATCTCCACGATGCGGCGGCCCGCGTTGCGCGCGATCACGTTGCGGCGCCCATCGACGGCGGGATAGGCCGCGTTGCCCGGCAGGCCCAGGCCCAGCGCCTCGACCATGCTGGCCATCGTCGACGCGGTGCCCATCGTCATGCAATGGCCGTGGCTGCGGTGCATGCACGACTCGGCTTCGAAGAAGTCCTGCAGCTTCAGCGTGCCCGCGCGCACCTGCTCGCTCATGCTCCACACGCCGGTGCCCGAGCCGAGTTCCTGCCCGCGCCACTTGCCATTGAGCATGGGGCCGCCCGACACGCCGATGGTCGGCAGGTTCACGCTGGATGCGCCCATCACCAGCGAGGGTGTGGTCTTGTCGCAGCCCATGAGCAGCACGACGCCATCGATCGGGTTGCCGCGGATCGATTCCTCCACGTCCATGCTTGCGAGGTTGCGGTACAGCATCGCAGTGGGCCGCAACAGCGTCTCGCCGAGCGACATCACCGGGAACTCCAGCGGGAAGCCACCGGCCTCGTACACGCCGATCTTCACCTGCTCCGCAAGCGTGCGGAAGTGCGAGTTGCAGGGCGTGAGTTCGCTGAAGGTGTTGCAGATGCCGATGACGGGGCGGCCGTCGAACTGGTCGTGCGGCACGCCCTTGCCCTTGACCCAGCTGCGGTAGGCGAAGCCGTCGCGGTCCTGGCGGCCGAACCATTGCTGCGAGCGCAGCTCTTCGGGTTTCTTGCGTGGTTTCATGCCTCACATCCTATCGTATGATGATTGAAAGACAACCCAGGAGACCCCCCGTGCCCGCCGTCGATGTGCTGCTTCCCGCGAAGCTTTCGCCCCTCTATGTCGAACAGCTGGAGCGCGAGTTCGCGGCGCACCGCCTGCCCGACCTTTCGGCTGCCTCGAAAGTTCGCGCCATCGCATGCGGCGGCGAAACGCAACTGCCGAGCGACCTGATCGCTCAGCTGCCGGCGCTGGAGATCATCTCGGTGATGGGCGTCGGCTACGACGGCGTGGACGTCGCCGCCGCCAAGGCCAAAGGCGTGATGGTCACGCACACGCCGGACGTGCTGAACGACGACGTCGCCGACGTCGCGATCGGGCTCATGCTGTGCACGTCGCGCCAGTTCCCGCAGGCCGACCGCTTCGTGCGCGAGGGCAAGTGGACCCAGGGCGCGATGCCGCTGCAGCGCAAGATGTCCGGCGCGCGGCTGGGTCTGGTCGGCATGGGCCGCATCGGGCAGGCCATCGCCAAGCGCGCGCTGGGCTTCGGCATGAGCATCGCGTACAACTCGCGCACGCCCAAGAAGGAGCTGCCGTACACCTTCCACGCCGACGTGCGCGACCTGGCGCGCGCCAGCGACTTCCTCGTCGTCATCACGCCGGGCGGCGAGGGCACGCGCAAGATGATCAACGCGGAAGTGCTGCAGGCGCTGGGCAAGAAGGGCATCCTGGTCAACGTCGCGCGCGGCTCGGTGGTGGATGAAGCGGCGCTCATCGAGGCGCTGAAGAACGGCGTGATCGGCGGCGCGGGCCTGGATGTCTTCGAGAACGAGCCCATCGTGCCGCAGGCGCTGAGGGACATGCCGCACGTGGTGCTGACGCCGCACGTGGGCAGCGCCACCACGCAGACGCGCCAGGCGATGGCCGACCTCGCCATGGACAACCTGCGCGCGCACTTCGCCGGCCGGCCGGTGAAGACGCCGGTGCCCGAGTGCCGGGCCTGAACGCGTCCCGGGAAAACCCCGAACGGCGGTTTCGGCAATCATCATACGATAGGACTTTTGGCACAGAGCCGAGGAGATCGCGATGAAACTCAAGCAGTGGCTGGCAGGGGCCCTGGCGGGCCTGGGGCTCGTGGTGGCGCCCGGCGCATTCGCGCAGGAAAAGCTCACCGTGTGGTGGGTCAAGGGCTTCTACAAGGCGGAAGACGACGCGCTGTTCAAGGCCATCGAGAAGTACGAGGCCAAGCACAAGGGCGTGAAGGTCGAACTGTCGCAGTACCCGGTGCAGGACATGATCCCGAAGACGGTGGCGGCGCTCGACGCCGGCAACCCGCCCGACGTGGCGTACGCGGACGTGTACGACTTCCAGGTCACCGCGAAGTGGGCGTACGACGGCAAGCTCGAGGACATCTCCAAGGTGATCGACCCGCTGCGCGCCAAGTTCGAGCCCAACGCGCTGTCGACCACGTTCCTCTACAACAACGCCGCGCAGAACCGCGCGTACTACGCGTTCCCGCTCAAGCAGCAGACCATGCACATCCAGTACTGGAAGGACATGCTGGCCGAGGCGGGCTTCAAGGACAGCGACATCCCGAAGGACTGGAAGGGCTACTGGGCCTTCTGGTGCGACAAGGTGCAGCCGGCGCACCGCCAGAAGAGCGGCCAGCGCAGCTTCGGCATCGGCCAGCCGCTGGGCGTGGATTCGAGCGACTCGTTCTACTCCTTCCTCACGTTCATGGATGCCTACAACGTGAAGCTGGTGAACGACTCGGGCAAGCTGCTGGTGGACGACCCGGCGGTGAAGGCGGGCCTGGTCGGTGCGCTCACGGACTACACGTCGGTCTACAGCAAGGGCTGCTCGCCGCCGTCGTCCACGAGCTGGAAGGACCCGGACAACAACGTCGCCTTCCACAACAAGACGACCGTGCTCACGCACAACGCCACGATCTCGATCGCCGCGAAGTGGCTGGACGACGCGAACAACACCGCGCTGACGCAGGCGCAGCGCGACCAGGCCAGGAAGAACTACACCGACAACATCGCGACCGCCGGTTTCCCGAACAAGCCGGACGGCAGCAAGATGATCTACCGCGCCGCGGTGAAGACGGGCGTGGTGTTCAAGGACGCCAAGAACAAGAAGCGCGCGATGGAGTTCCTCGCCTTCCTGCTGCAGGACGAGAACCTCACGCCTTACGTCGAAGGCTCGCTCGGCCGCTGGTTCCCGGTGACCAAGGCCGGCCAGCAGAGCGCGTTCTGGAAGGCCGACCCGCACCGCACGGCCGTCTACAACCAGTTCATGAACGGCACGACGCCTTTCGAGTTCACCAAGAACTACAAGTTCACGGTGCTGAACAACGAGAACGTCTGGGCCAAGGCGGCCAACCGCGTGCTGAACGAGAAGTGGGCCGTGGACCGCGCCGTGGATGAAATGATCGCGCGCATCAAGACCGTCGCGGCGCAATGACCGCGCAAGCGACCGCCCTGCCGGTGGAGGCGGCGCCGCGCGCGCGGTCCACCGGGCGGTCGTGGCAGTTCTGGGGACGGCTGATGGTCGTCCCCTACCTGCTCATCTTCCTCATCTTCGTGCTGTACCCCGTGGGGTACGGCCTGTGGCTCGCGCGGCATCCGCAAAGCTACGTCCAGCTCTTCGACGACCCGATCTTCCTGCGCACGGTGATCAACACCGTGGTGTTCCTGGTGGTGGCGATCAACATCAAGATGGTCATCGCGATGGTTCTCTCGGGCTTCTTCATCCACACGCGCTGGTGGATCAAGGCGCTGTCGGTGCTGTTCATCATCCCGTGGGCCGTGCCGTCGATCCCGACGATCCTGTCCGTGCGCTTCATGCTCAACCCCGAGTGGGGCGTCATCAACACGCTGATCTTCAAGCTGACGGGCATGGACGGCCCGAACTGGCTGAACGATCCGACGCTCGCGCTGTCGTTCTCGATGGTGATGCACGTGTGGAAGTCGCTGCCGTTCTGGACGCTGATCCTGATCGCCGGGCGCCTGTCGATCCCCACGGAGCAGTACGAGGCCGCTTCAGTGGACGGCGCGACGTCTTGGCAGAAGTTCAAGTACATCACGTGGCCGTCGATGCGCACGCTGTACCTCACGTCGACCATCCTCTCGATGATCTGGACGCTGGGCGACTTCAACAGCGTGTACCTGTTGACCGGTGGCGGGCCGGCGGACCTGACGCACGTGCTCGCGACGCTGGGCATCCGCTACCTGCGGCTCGACCAGGTGGACCTCGCGATGGCGTCGATCGTGGTGGCGCTGCCGCTGGTGCTGCCGCTGGTGTTCTTCATGATGAAGAGGCTGAGTAAATGAGCCCCCACGCTCCGCACTTCGTGTCTCCGCTGCCCCCCGAGGGGGCTGTCGGCCTCCTAGAGGCGGCTCGTCGGAGGCCGATGTGAAGATCACCTGGCGCTCCGTCACGGCCGAAGCCAAGCTGCTGCTGATCGGCATCCCGGTCTTCCTGTGGACCATGATCCCGGTCTACCACTTGTTCCTGTTCGCGATCTCGACCAAGGATTCGGCGACGTCGGGGCGGCTGTGGCCGAAGGAGCCGACGCTGCAGAACTTCGACTTCGTCTTCTTCCAGAAGCACTTCTACCTGCACCACTTCTGGCTGCAGATGTGGAACTCGCTGGTGATCGCCGTGGCCGTCGGCGCGCTGACCCTGTTCGTCGCGACGACGGCGGCGTTCGCGATCAGCCGGCTGAAGGTGAAGGGCGGGCGCACGGTGATGAACCTCGCGCTCTTCACGTACTTCATCCCCGCGGCGTTCCTGGCGGTGCCCATGTACAAGGCCATGGGCGTGTACGGCCTGCTGAACAACCAGTGGGCGCTGATCCTCGCGATGGTGACCATCGCGTCGCCGTACTGCATCTGGGTGCTCAAGCAGGCCTCGGACAAGTTGCCGTGGGAGCTGGACGAAGCCGCGCGCATGGACGGCGCCACGGCGTTGCAGCTGTTCCGCCTTGTCTACCTGCCGCTGATGGTGCCGTCGCTCGTGGCGGTGGGCACGTACTCGCTGCTGCTGGCGTGGAACGAGTACCTCTACGCGTTCCTGCTGCTGTCGAACGACACGCAGGTGACGCTGGCGGTGGCGCTGGGCAACTTCCTCGCGGCGGACGACTCGCCGTGGGAGCTGCTCATGACCACGGGCCTCATCTACGCGCTGCCGCCGGCCGCGATCTACTACGCCTTCAAGCGCTACATGGTCTCCGGCATCACCGCCGGCGCCGTCAAGAGTTGAGTCCAGCATGGCTTCCGTATCGTTCAAGCACATCGAAAAGTCCTTCGCGAAGACGAAGGTCATCCACGGCATCAGCTTCGACATCGCCGACGGCGAATTCGTCGTGCTGGTCGGCCCTTCGGGCTGCGGCAAGTCCACGCTGCTGCGCATGCTGGCGGGGCTGGAGGAAATCTCCGGCGGCGAGATCGCCATCGACGGGCGCATCGTCAACGAGCTGGAGTCCAAGGACCGCGACATCGCGA
Source organism: Ramlibacter sp. PS4R-6 (assembly GCF_037572775.1). NCBI lineage: Bacteria > Pseudomonadati > Pseudomonadota > Betaproteobacteria > Burkholderiales > Comamonadaceae > Ramlibacter > Ramlibacter sp. PS4R-6. Next base: position 1,857,840 of record NZ_JBBHKA010000001.1, read on the forward strand.
TGGTGTTCCAGAGCTACGCGCTCTACCCGCACATGACGGTGCGCGACAACATGGCGTTCAGCCTGAAGCTGCGCCGCGCCGACGAGCAGCTCACCAGCCAGCGTGTCAACGACGCGGCGCGCATCCTGAACCTCGACGCACTGCTGGAGCGCTTTCCGCGCGAGCTGTCCGGCGGCCAGCGCCAGCGCGTGGCGATGGGGCGCGCGATCGTGCGCGACCCCAAGGTGTTCCTCTTCGACGAGCCGCTGTCCAACCTGGACGCCAAGCTGCGCGTGGCGATGCGCGCCGAGATCAAGGCGCTGCACCAGCGGCTGAAGACAACCACGGTGTACGTCACGCACGACCAGATCGAGGCCATGACCATGGCCGACCGCATCGTCGTGATGCACGACGGCATCGTCGAGCAGATCGGCACGCCGCTGGAGCTGTTCGACCATCCCGGCAACCTGTTCGTGGCGCAGTTCATCGGCTCGCCGGCGATGAACGTCATGGAAGGCACTTTGCGCATGGCGGGCGGCCGCGCGTACGTCGAGGCGCAGGGCGCGCAGTGGCCGGTCGCGCCGGGCATGCGCGCGAGCGACGGCCAGCGCGTGCACTACGGCATCCGCCCGGGCGACATCCGCGTGGGGCCCGCCGGCGGCGGCATCGCGGCGAAGGTGATCGTCGTCGAGCCGACCGGCGCCGAGACCGAGCTGCTGGTGCAGGTCGGCGATGCGCAGCTGGTCATCGTCATGCACGGGCGCACGCGGGTGCAGCCCGACGAAACCGTGGGCCTGCAGATCGACGGCGCGGCCAGCCACCTCTTCGACGGTGCGACGGGCCAGCGCATCGAGGCCGGCACGCTGCAATGATCAAGAACGTCCACGGCAACACGCTGGACCACCTGGGCGAGCGCATCGTCGGCGGCATGTGGTCGCCCGGCGACTCGATCCCGCCCGAGCCGATGCTGTGCGAGGACCTGGGCGTGAGCCGCACGGTGATCCGCGAGGCGGTGAAGTCGCTGGTGGCCAAGGGCCTGATCACCACCGGCCCGAAAGTCGGCACGCGCGTGCAGCCGTCCGAGCAGTGGAACTGGTTCGACCCCGACGTGATCCGCTGGCAATCCAACGCGGGCCTCACGCGCGAGTTCCTGCGCGACCTGCAGGACCTGCGCCGCGTCCTGGAGCCGGCGGCGGTGCGCTTCGCGGCGCAGCGCGCCACCGCGCGCGACATCCGCGACATCGAGGCCGCGTACGAAGGCATGCGCCGCGCGATCGAGGAGGGCGGCGACTACGTCACCTACGACCTGCGCTTCCACCAGGGCCTGCTGCGCGCCTGCCGCAACCGCATGATCGTGCAAATGAGTAAGGCCATCGGCGCGCTGCTGCGCACCAGTTTCGAGATTTCCACCAGCAAGAAGGGCGGCCCGGCCGCCTCGCTGCCGCTGCACCGCGCGGTGCTCGACGCGGTGATCGCGCACGATGCGGTGCGCGCCGAAAAGGCCATCCTCACGTTGATCGACAGCGCCGCCGACGACATCGAGCAGGTTCTGGCCGGGCGCAAGCGCCTGCCGCGCCTGAACCTGCCGGCGCAACACCTGCCCGCGCTTTAGGGATTTCCTTTAACGCGGGTGCCGGGCCCCGACCCGTCGCTACAATTGTCTAGACAAGTCGGTTTGGCCGTGGGCGAGGCGGGCTTGTCGCAAGACCCGGAGAAGCCCTTGCCCACACCCCCCGTGCCGCCCGCGCGGCCCCCGCATCCTTCCGCCCTGGCGGAGCCGGAGCACTGGCTCGCGTCGACGGAGTTGCTCGACCTGGACGATTCGAAGCTGCGCCTGCGCGCCCGCTCCCTCACCCAGCTGTCGAAGACGGAGCGCGAGAAGGCACTGGCGATCTACGGTTTCGTCAAGCGCGTGCCCTTCGCCAAGCCCTTCAAGCTGCGCCTGCGCAGCCCGCGCCAGGTGCTCGAAGCGGGTCGCGGCGACGCGCTCGACAAGGTGGGCCTGTTGCTCGCGCTGCTGCGCATCTCGGGCATCCCGGCGCGCATGCGCTACATGCACCTGCCCGGCGAGATGTTGCGCGGGCTGATCTCGCACATGTCGATCACGGCACGGCCGGTGGCGGAGGTGTGGATCGGCGGGCGCTGGGCCGCGACCGACACCTACATCTTCGACGCCGCGTACATGGCGGCCGCGCGCCAGCGCCTCGCGGAAGAGGGCTGGGACTGCGGCTACGGCATCCACCGCGACGGCGCGTCGATCTGGAACGGCGCCGACGACGCCTTCCTCGTCGGGACCGGCGTCGCGCAGGACGGCCTGGTGCCGGGCGGCGAAGGCCTGTTCGAGGACCCGTTCGCATTCGTGAACAGCACGCTGTGGCGCGAGGCGCATCCGGCGCTCGCCAGCACCGTGCACTGGAACATCATGGTGCCCTCGATGGGCAAGGTGATCCGCGAGCTGCGCGAAGAAGCCGTGGCGCCCGCACCGCCGGCGGCGGGGCGCCGCGCGTCCTAGTAGTCCTGCAATTCCCCGGACAGCATCACGCGCCGGCCCTTCGATGAGGGCACGGCGCGCAGCAAGGCGTTGGCGACGCTCCTGACCGAAACCGAGCGGTAGTTGCGCGGGATCAGCCAGCCCAGCTTGTTCGACACCTTCAGCGCGAGGCCTTCACCCGGGCGCACCGGTTGCCCGAGCGCTTCGCGGTCGCCGGCCAGCATGGACGGGCGCGCGATCACGAGCGTTTCGAATCCCAGGCCGGCCAGCGCCTCTTCCATCTCGCCCTTCACGCGGCTGTAGAACACGCTCGACTTCGCGCTGGCGCCCATCGCGCTGACGACACCGAGCTTGCGCGCGCCCGCGGCCTTCGCGGCTTTCGCGACGTTGACCACGGCGTCGTAATCGACGGCGCGAAACGCCTGCTGGCTGCCGGCGACCTTGATGGTGGTGCCCAGCGCGATGTAGCACTCGTCGACCTTCGGCAGCTTCGGCAGCTGCGCGAAATCGACGGCCATTGCTTCGAGCTTGGGATGGGATTCGGCCGGTGCGCGGCGCCCGAGGACGATCACGCGCGCGACCGAATCGTCGGCGAGCAGGCCGCGAAGCAGTTCGCGGCCGACGAGGCCGGTGGCCCCGGCCAGGAGAACGGATCGCTGCGCAGCACCTGCCATGGTGCCGCGCATGCTACTCCCGCAAACTTACCGGCCGCCGTAGCGGCGCGCGGAGGAAGGCTGCGCGAAGTTGCCGCCGCCGTTGCCGCGGTTGCGGTTGCCGCCCCCGCGCTGCTTGCCCTGGCCCATCGCGTCGATGCTCGTGCGGGTGGGGTCGGGCTGGCCGTCGCCGCTCATGCGCTTGACGCCGGTCATGTCGCGGCGGCTGGGCAGGTTGGTGCGCAACGGGTCGATGTTGCGCGGCATGCGGTCCTCGTCGCGGTCTTCGCCTTCGACGCGCTCCACACGCGGCTCGCGGTGCTGCGCATGTTGTTGCTGCTGCTGGCCGTTGTGCCCGTTGCGGCCGTTGCGCGGCTTGGGCTGCTGCGGGGCGCGCTGCTGCGGCTGTTGCTGCGGCTGGGCGCGGCGTTCCTTCTTCGCGCCGTTGCCTTCGCGGTTGTCGCGGATGCGGTCCATCATCTCGCGGCGCGCGGCCTTGGCGGCGGCGGCCATCACGTCGCGGCTGGGCGGCTTGCCGGCGCCGCCCCACAGGGTCTGGCGGCCCATGGCGATGGGCTCGGCGCGCTCGCCCGGCTCGGGGCCGAAGCCCTCGACCACGACCGCGGGGATCTGCTGCTTGGTGAAGCGCTCGATCTCCTGCATGAAGCCTTCTTCGTCGAGGCACACGAACGAGACGGCGGCGCCTTCGTTGCCCGCGCGGCCGGTGCGGCCGATGCGGTGCACGTAGTCCTCGGGGATGTTCGGGATCTCGTAGTTCACGACGTGCGGCAGGTCGTCGATGTCGATGCCGCGCGCCGCGATGTCGGTGGCCACGAGCGCGCGGATGTCGCCGCTCTTGAAGCCGGCCAGCGCCTGCGTGCGCGCGCTCTGGCTCTTGTTGCCGTGCAGCGCCATGGCGGTGATGCCGTTCTTCTCCAGGTACTCGGCGACGTTGTTCGCGCCGAACTTGGTGCGCGTGAACACCAGCACCTGCGACCAGTCGTGTTCCTTGATCACGTGCGCCAGCAGCGCCTTCTTCTTGCCGCGGCCCACGGGGTGGACCACCTGCGTGATGCGCTGCACCGTGGTGTTGCGGGGCGTGACCTGGATGTGCTGTGGCTCGCGCAGCAGGCCGTTGGCCAGGTCGCGGATCTCGTCGCTGAAGGTGGCGGAGAACAGCAGTGATTGCTTGTCCTTCGGCAGCAGCGCGAGGATCTTCTTCACGTCGGGCAGGAAGCCCATGTCCAGCATGCGGTCGGCCTCGTCGAGGACGAGGATCTCGACCGTCGACAGGTCGAGGTTGCCCTGCTGCTGCAGGTCCAGCAGGCGGCCGGGCGTGGCCACCAGGATGTCGACGCCGCGCTTGATCTTGTCGATCTGCGGGTTCATGCCGACGCCGCCGAAGATGACGGTGGAGTCGAGCGGCAGGTACTTGCCGTAGGTGCGGATCGATTCCTCGACCTGCGCGGCCAGCTCACGCGTGGGCGTCAGCACGAGGGCGGCGACGCCGTCCCTGCCGAACTTGTTCTTCTTGCTCTTGCCGCCGATCAGCCGGTGCAGCATGGGCAGCGTGAAGGCGGCGGTCTTGCCGGTGCCGGTCTGGGCGCCGCCGAGGATGTCGTGCCCTTCGAGCACGGCGGGGATGGCCTGGGCCTGGATGGGGGTGGGGGTCTCGTAGCCCTGCTCGCGCACGGCCTTGAGGATGGCCGGAGCCAGCTTCAGTTCGTCAAATGTCATTCGAGATGCAAACGCATGCGCCATGTCCTGGCGCGGGAATCGGCCTCGGTGGCGCGTGAGCGCCGTCCAGTCGATAAGGCAGATGGGTTGGTGGGTGGGCGCCTGTCACCGGCTTCGCTTCGCGAGGAAGCCGCCGCGCCCCAGCGGTATCGCTGAGCCTGCAGGCAACTGGGAGCCCGCAGGAGTCCCTATTGTCGCACGGATCGCCGTCAGGCGTGGGCGAGCTGCTTCAGCTTGTCCAGGCGCAGCGCCATCAGGGGCGTTTTCTGCAGGTGCTTGCAAAGCAGTTCCACCACGCCCGTGAGGTCGCCGATGGATTGCGCGCGCTCGATCTGCAGTTGCGCCTTCACGCGGGCGGTGAAGCCCAGGTCGGTCGCCATCGACGTGGCGAGTTCGACGATGGCGCGGTAGCGCTCCGACTCGGTCAGCGCCACTTCCACCGGCATGACCTTCACCGCGCCATCGCGCAGCACCAGGAGCCCGGCGGACACGAGATGCTGCAGGGCCGGGCGCACGGCCTCGGCTGGCATCATCGTGCCCAGGTCTTCCAGGTGGCGTTCGCCGTCGCACAGGATCAGGACCTGGCGCTGCGCGGGCGACAGCGCCGGACTCCTCTGGAGGACTTCCTTACGGCCCGCTTCGGTCTTGACGTAGAGCATGATGGACCTCGCTTGTGATGGGTTGTCTCCCACCGCCAGCATGGTTACGATTACTTACGGGAGGATGACTCGCACCCCTAGGACAAACACGGGGGCGGGGTGGTGTGTCGCGGGGGCGTCGCGGTTACGGATAAAAGTGGCTGCCTCAGCCTTGCGCGACCATAATTTTGGTTCTACCGCCGCCGAAGTCCATGGCCAAACTGCTCAAGCTTCGCATTGGGGTCGCCGACGACCCGACCGCCCTCCAGCCATCGCTCAACGATTGCCTGGAAGCGCTGCTGCAGCAGTCCGACCTGCTGGTCACCGACATGCTCGCCGGGCTGGTCGAGGCGACCGCCCCCGGCAGCGCCAAGCGCATCGCCGGGTTCCAGGCCCCGGGCCTCAAGGCCGCGGTGGCCGAACTCTCGGGCAATTCGAAGGCCGTCACGGCCACCTACCGCACCGAACTCACGCGGCTCGTCTACGAAGGCGGCGGCAAGGAACAATTGCAGGCCGAGGTGCTGCGCTTCGAGGACTTGCGCCTGTTCGAGGACGCCGAGCTGGACCAGAGCATCGAAGTGGCGCGCGCCCAGCAGGAGGTGACGATCGCCGTCGACGACGTGCTGCCCACGCTCGATTCGCTGGTGAGCACGCTGCTCGGCTGGCGCACCATCCAGCCGGGGCTGAACCCCGTGCGGCCCGAGGTGTTCGTGCGGGCGCTGCAGACGACGCTGGCCACGCACGTGCCGTCGTCGGAGCTGCGCGAAGTCCTCATCGCACCCGCGGCGGGGCTGCTGGGCGCCAACCTGCGCAAGCTCTACCGCGAACTGGCCGACTGGCTGCGCTCCTGCGGCGTGGAACCCGCGGTGCCCATCGGCGGCCGCGCCAAGGTCGGCACGGCCACGGCACAGGTCGCCGACTCCGTGCAGAAGACGCTGCTCACGCTGGACAAGCTGCGCAAGCTCCTGCACGGCGACTTCGACGCGAACACCGCGCGGCCCGAGTTCCTGCACACCATGCCGGCGTCGATGTCGCTGCTGCAGGAGATGAAGCAGGCCGACGTGCTGATCCAGAAGCTGGAGTCGCGGCCCAAGCCGAAGAAGGAAGGCGGCGACCAGCCGGTGGACATGCTCGCCGAGCGCGAGAAGGTGGTCGACGAGTCGGCGCCGCGGCTGGGCGTGCAACTGGGCAGCGAGGTCGTGCGCCTCATGTTCGAGAACCTCGGCAAGGACAAGCGGCTGCTGCCGGACTTCCAGCAGAAGCTGGCCTCCATCGAGCCGGCGGTGCTCAAGCTCTCGGCCGAGGACTCGCGCTTCTTCTCCGACCGCACGCACCCCGCCCGCCAGTTCCTGGACAAGGTGACGCAGCGCAGCCTGGGCTACTCCGACACGAACGACGCCGGCTGGCAGCGCTTCATGGCGACCGTCACCGACGCCGTGCAATGGCTCGACAGCAAGGTGGTCGACGCCGACATCTTCGGCGAGCTGCTGGACCACCTGCAGGAACAGTGGACCCACCACGACTCCGGGCTGCGCGAGCGCCGCGAAGAGGCCGCCCGCGCCTTGCTGCACGCCGAGCAGCGCAACCTGCTGGCGCAGAAGCTCGCGGCGGACTTCGTCGAGCAGATCAAGGACCTGGAAGTGCCCGACTTCGTCGGCGACTTCCTGCGCACGTCCTGGGCGCAGGTGGTGGCGGAGGCGCAGCTCAGTTGCACCGACGGCTCCGACGACCCCTTCGGCTACCGCGCGATGGTCGACGACCTGGTGTGGAGCGTGCAGAAGAGCACCGCCACGCGCGGGCGCGCCAAGCGCCTGGTGCAGATGATCCCGGGCCTTCTCGCCAAGCTGCGCGAGGGCCTGGACCGCATCGAGTACCCGCCGGAGCTGACGGCGCGCTTCTTCAACAACCTCATCGTGCTGCACAAGGCGGCGGTGCACGAAGGCAAGGACGCCAGCGTGCAGGCCGCGGCCGACGCGGCCGAGGCCGAGGAATCGCGCTTCACCGACGAGGAAGCGGCCGAACTCTTCATGTACCTCGACAAGAAGGAATCGGAGGATTCCGGCTGGATCGACGAGGAGGTCCTGGCCCCCGAGCACGTGGCCAGCCCCGAGGCGGCCGCCGTCGAGGAGGCGCCGGCCAACGTGCGCGCCAACGACATGAAGACCGGCACCTGGGTCGAGCTCAACGTCAAGGGCGAATGGATCCGGGCGCAGCTCACGTGGTCGAGCCCCGCCGGCACGCTGTTCATGTTCACCTCGCAGGCCGGCAGCGCGCACTCGATGTCGCGCCGCACGCTCGACCGCCTGCGCGCCGAAGGGCACATCAAGGTGGTCGCCGAGCGCAACGTGGTGGACGAGGCGCTCGACCAGGTCGCCAAGACCGCGCTGAAGAACAGCATCGACAAGAAGGCCTGAGCGCCGCCGCGGGCCGAACCGCGATAATCACGGGTTCACCCAGAGAACCCCGCATGGCCCAGTACGTCTACACAATGAACCGCGTCGGCAAGATCGTGCCGCCGAAGCGGCAGATCCTGAAGGACATCTCCCTGTCGTTCTTCCCCGGCGCCAAGATCGGCGTGCTGGGCCTGAACGGCTCGGGCAAGTCCACGCTCCTGAAGATCATGGCCGGCATCGACACCGAGATCGAGGGCGAGGCGATCCCGATGCCCAACCTGAAGATCGGCTACCTGCCGCAGGAGCCGCAGCTCGACCCCGGGCAGACGGTGCGCGAGGCCGTCGAAGGCGGCATGGGCGACGTGATGGACGCCAAGAAGCGCCTCGAGGAGGTGTACGCCGCGTACGCCGAGCCCGATGCCGACTTCGACGCGCTCGCCGCCGAACAGGCCAAGCTCGAGGCGATCATCGCCACGTCCGGCGGCGGCGACGAGCACCAGCTCGAGATCGCGGCCGACGCGCTGCGCCTGCCCGAGTGGGACGCGGTGATCAAGAACCTCTCGGGTGGCGAGAAGCGCCGCGTGGCGCTGTGCCGCCTGCTGCTGTCCAAGCCGGACATGCTGCTGCTCGACGAGCCCACCAACCACCTGGACGCCGAGTCGGTGGAATGGCTGGAGCAGTTCCTCGCGCGCTTCCCCGGTACGGTCGTCGCCATCACCCACGACCGCTACTTCCTGGACAACGCGGCCGAGTGGATCCTGGAGCTGGACCGCGGCCGCGGCATCCCGTGGAAGGGCAACTACAGCACGTGGCTGGAGCAGAAGGAAGCGCGCCTGGTCGCCGAACAGAAGGGCGAGGAGGCGCACGCCAAGGCCATGAAGAAGGAGCTGGAGTGGGCGCGCCAGAACCCGAAGGCGCGGCAGGCCAAGAGCAAGGCGCGACTGGCGCGCTTCGAGGAACTGTCCGACGTCGAATACCAGAAGCGCAACGAAACGAACGAGATCTTCATCCCCGTCGCCGAGCGCCTGGGCAACGAGGTCATCGAGTTCACCAACGTCACCAAGTCCTTCGGCGACCGCGTGCTGATCGACAACCTGTCGTTCAAGGTGCCCGCGGGCGCGATCGTCGGCATCATCGGCCCCAACGGCGCGGGCAAGTCCACGCTGTTCCGCATGATCACCGGCAAGGAAAAGCCGGACAGCGGCACGATCAAGATCGGCTCCACCGTGAAGCTCGCGGTGGTCGACCAGACGCGCGACGACCTCAGCGACAACAAGACGGTGTGGGAAGACATCTCGGGCGGCCTGGACAACATCATCGTCGGCAAGTTCCAGATGCCCAGCCGCGCCTACGCGGGCCGCTTCAACTTCAACGGCGGCGACCAGCAGAAGAAGGTGGGCATGCTGTCGGGCGGCGAGCGCGGCCGTTTGCACCTGGCCAAGACGCTGATGCAGGGCGGTAACGTGCTGCTATTGGACGAACCTTCCAACGACCTCGACGTCGAAACGCTGCGCGCGCTGGAAGATGCGCTGCTGGAGTTCGCGGGCTGCGTCATGGTGATCAGCCACGACCGCTGGTTCCTGGACCGCATCGCCACGCACATCCTCGCGGCCGAAGACGAAAGCCAGTGGGTGTTCTTCGACGGCAACTACCAGGAATACGAAGCGGACAAGCGCAAGCGGCTCGGCGAGGAAGCCGCCAAGCCGCACCGCGTGCGCTTCAAGGCGCTGAAGTAATCAGGACAGCTGCACTTCCGGCTTGATCTGCTGCAGCTCCTGCTCGAGCTGCTTGCGGCCTTCGTCGAGTGCCTCGTCCGCCTGCGGCGGCACGTCGCCCTCGGGCGACAGCTGGTTGGTCATCTCCGGCAGGATCTCCGCAAAGGCCTCCGCGACGTCGCCTTCCGGCACGCCCAGGCGCTGGGCGATGCGCGAGAGCTCTTCGCGCCCCACGATGTTGTTGACGGCTTCGGCTTCGATCGGCTCGTTGTCGCCGGTGTCCACCCACGACTGGGCCTGCTTCTGGTAGCCCTTCTGGCGGAAGTTGTCGAGCACCGCGCCGATGCCGCCGTTGCGCTGCACCCATTGCATCGCGAAGGGCAGCAGCATGGCGAGCAACATGCCGCGGCCGCCGCCACGGCCGCCCACGCCGCGGCCGCGCGACATCATGCCGCCGAGCACGCTGCCAAGCGCGGCGCCGCCGAGCCCGCCGCCCATGCCGCCGGTGCGGCCGAACGGACCCGGGTTGGCGCGTCCGCGCATGGCGTTGGCGAAGACGCCGCCCAGGACCTGGGCGAGAAGGGGGTTGCGCATGGAAGTCTCCTGTAGTTGCCGACCAGCTTAAACTTCGTGTACCACGACAGTTCGTAGGCCGGTGCCGATGCACGCGAGCAGGCGGCGCCGACCCGCAGGGAGAAGAAAGCGAATGGGTGTGCCGACACAGACGACCTACCAGGCCCTGTACCGGGCCTGCATCAAGGAAGCCGCCGCCCAGGGCCGCGCCCTGATGCAGCGCCTGGTCGTGCGCGCCGGCGAATCGCTGCAGCGCCGCGGCACCACCGGCCCCGACGAGATCGAGCGGCGCCTGTCCGTGGAAGCCGCTCGCACGCTGATGAAGCACGAGCAGTCCCTGTGCGAGGCGTACCCGCAAGCCCTGCTGGCCGAGTTCGCGCATGCGATCGCGGGCGACACGCGCAAGGCGGCCACGCTCAGCTTCGACTCGCTGGAGCTCATGGGCGAGGACCAGGTGCACGAGAACGTGGAGCACGCACGCCTGCAGCAGGCGGTGGGCAACATCGTCGAAGCCGAGCTGACGGAACTCAACGCGCTGATCTCCGCGGTGCAGGGCCTGGGCAGCGTGCAGGCCGATCGCAACCCGCTGAGGCCCGAGGTGTACGTGCGCAGCCTGCGCACGGTGGTGCAGCAAAGCCCGATCTCCGCGCCCATGCGCGTGCGCTGGATGGTGGCTTTCGGTGACGCGCTCGGGCTGGAGCTGGCGCGCGTCTACCAGGAGCTCTCGGCCTGGATGCGCGCGCAGGGCGTGAAGGAAGCGCGCTTCGTCGCCACGCCGGCGGCGCAGCCGCCGGCCGCCGCGCCGCAGGAGTCGCTGCTGAACCTGCGCGAGCTGCGCAACCTGCTCACGGGCGATTTCACCGACAGCAGCAAGGAAGGCGGGTCGCGCCCGCAGTTCTCGGCCACCATGCCGGCGGCCGTCGACGCGCTGGAGAACATGCGCCAGGTCGACGAGGTCGTGCAGCGGATGCGCCAGCGACAGTTGGCCGATGCGAAGGCGCTGGCCGAAGGCCGCAAGCCGCCGCGCGAGCCCGCGCAGGTGCTGGCGCAGGAAGTGGTCAAGCTGATGGTGGACAGCATCGCCGGCGACAAGCGGCTGCTGCAGCCGGTGCAGCAATGCGTGCGCGACCTGGAGCCCGCGCTGATGCGGCTGGCGCTGGACGACCCGCGCTTCTTCAGCGACCGCAAGCACCCCGCGCGCCGCCTGCTGGACGAGTTCACGCAGCGCAGCCTGGGCTTCGAGTCGCCGCAGTCGCCGGGCTTCCAGGCGTTCATCGACCCGCTGCGCCAGGCCGTGGAAGTGCTGCGCGAGACGCGCGTGCCCGGCGGCGAACCGTTCGACTTCGCGATCAAGACGCTGGAGGACGCCTGGGGCGACATGCTCAAGCGCGACCGCCACCACCGGGAGAAGGCGGTGCGCGCGCTGCTCAACGCCGAGCAACGCAACCTGCTCGCGGAGAAGGTCACCAAGGGCCTGCGCCTGCGGCCCGACCTGCAGTCGGCGTCGCGCGAGATCGCCGCGTTCGTGACCGGCCCGTGGGCGCAGGTCATCGCGCAGGCGCGCCTGACGGACACGACGGGCTCGCACGACCCGGGCGGCTACACGGCCATCCTCACCGACCTGATCTGGAGCGTGCAGCCGCGCGTGGTGGGCTCGCAGACGGCGCGCCTGGTCAAGCTGGTGCCCGCGCTGGTGGAGAAGATCAAGCACGGCCTCGCGACGATCGCCTACCCGCAGGCATCGGCGGACCACTTCCTCGACTACCTCGCGCAGGCGCATCGCGCGGCCCTGCGCGGCGGCGCGCCGGCCGAAGCGCCGAAGCTCTCGCGCGAGGAACTCGAAGCGATGATGGGAGAAGGCGAGGACGCCCCGGGCGCGTGGCTGGCCCCGAGCGAGGCGCAGGAGTCCGGCTTCATGGAGACGCACCCGTCGATGGCCGCGCCCAAGGCCTTCACCTCCACGCAGCCGAACGAATTCAACAGCACCAAGCCTCCGGCCGACGAGGACGACCTGCCCGAATTGCCGGTGGACCACCTGCAGCCCGGCGCGTGGGTCGAGATGATGACGGGCAACGGCTGGCAGCGCGTGCAGGTCACGTGGGCCAGCCCGCACGGGACGCTGTTCATGTTCACGGGGCAGGGCGGGCAGCCGCAGTCAATGACGCGCCGGCTGCTGGCCAAGATGCTCAAGAGCGGGACGCTCAAGACGATCTCCGGGCAGGCGATGGTGGAAGGCGCGCTGGACGCGGTCGTCGAGCAGGCGCTGCGCAACAGCCTGCACGCCCGGCTGTAGGCCCTTCGCAGTAAGGCGCCTGCAAGCAGCGCGGTGTCTGATCCGCCTCCGTGGAGACGGACACGGACGCACCCCAACTGGTCGTGATCTCGGGCGGGTCGAGCTCGGGCAAGACCACGCTCGCCCGCGCGCTGCAGGAGGAGCTGATGCCGCGCCCGTGGCTGCACTTCTCCATCGACGCGGTGCTGGAGTGCCTGCCGAAGTCGGTGCTCGATCGCGCCAACCGCTACAACGACTGGTCGCTGATCGATTCGCGCGCGGTCACGGCCGCCGCCTTCCAGTGCGTGCGCGTGCTGCTCGAGCGCGGGCACAGCGTCGTCTTCGAATGCGTCGTGGCCAGCGAGCGCGCGGCGGGCAACCTGCTGCGCGCACTGGGCGAGTTCCAGCCCGTGATGGTCGGCCTGCGCTGCTCGTGGGAAGAGACCGAGCGGCGCACGCTCTCGCGCGGCGACCGCACGCTGGAGGAAGCCGAGCACGGCTACTGGCACGCGTCCGACGCGCTGGTGCTGGACTACGAGATCGACACCAGCCTGCGCACGCCGCGCGACATCGCCCGGCAGCTCGCGGGCAGCCTGCGCAGCGGCGGCCACCTGGCCTGGCGCGCCAACGTGTCGCGCTACTGAAGCGGCAGGTCCCGCGCCGCGGGCAGGTGCAGCGCACCGGCGCGGATGCCGTGCGCGGCGCGGATGGCGCGCACGATGGCTTGCGCCGTCGCTTCGGCAGCCATCGTCCCGAGCACCAGCATGCCCGGCGAATCCTTCGCGCGGCCCGTCGCCAGCGCGAACATCGTGTCGCCGTCGGACATGGTGTGCACGGGGCGGATCGCGCGCGCCAGCCCGTCGTGGGCGATCGTCGCCAGGCGCGTGGCCTGCGCCTTCGTCAGCGCGGCATCGGTGGCGACCACGCCGATAGTCGTGTTGGTGCCCGAGAAAACGGATTGCGGCAGCTCGCCCGCGAGGATGGCTCGGCGCGCGTCGACGAGCGACTTGCCGTCGGCGGTGCGCGCCCCGGCGATCACGGTGCTGGTTTCCGGGTCGACGACGTCGCCCACGGCGTTGCACGCGACGATGGCGCCGACGGTGACGTCGCCCACGCGCAGCGACGCGGTGCCGATGCCGCCCTTCATCGCGCGCTCGAGGCCAAAGACCTTGCCGATCGCCGCGCCGGCCCCGGCGCCGACGTTGCCTTCGGCGGGCGCCTGCGTGGACGCGGCCTTGCAGGCTTCGTAGCCCGCGTTCGCATCGGGACGGATTGCCGGATCGCCGGAATACAGGTCGAACAGCACGGCCGCCGGCACGAGCGGCAGGCGCGCGAAACGCACGTCGAGGCCCGCGCCATGCTCCTCGAGCCAGCGCACGACGCCGGTCGCCGCGTCGAGGCCCCAGGCGCTGCCGCCCGCGAGCAGCACGCCATGCACGCGCTCCACGAGGTTGGTGGGGGCCAGCAAATCCGTCTCGCGTGTGCCGGGCGCCGCGCCTCGCACGTCCACGCCGGCCACCGCCCCGTCACTGCAGAGCACGACCGTACAGCCGGTGGGCCGTCGCGCATCCGTGAAATGTCCGGCAGAGATGCCGGCGACGTCGGTGATCGAACCCATCCGGATCATTATCCGTGCGCAGGCGCCGTCCTACAAAGCATGCAGGCACCTTTCCGACAGGCGCGCAGCGACGAGCTTCCTACAGTGGGGGTGTTCGCCGGCGCCGCTGGCGATTTTTTTCCGAACGGACGAGGACACACATGAACAGCGAGACCATGGACACCACGAACAGCACCACCACCGGCCTGAACGGCGTCGGCGCGCAAGCCAAGGTCCAACGCGTGGCCGACAAGGCCCACGAGGCCGTCGACACCGTCGCGCAGTCGCTCAACACCGGCGCCGAGCGCGTGATCGGCTGGCACGACGAGTACGGCGAGATGGCGCGCGAGCAGATTCGCGCGAACCCGCTGGCCGTCGTCTTCGGCGCCTTCGCCATCGGCTACGTCTTCGCCAAGCTGACGAAGTAAGCGAAGCGACTTCGTCATCCCGGCGCATGCCGGGATCCAGTGTCTTCCGGGGGTCCCTGCGGCCGCACTAAACTGCGCCGCATGGCAACCCCTGCGTTCGCCTCGATCCACAACTGGCGCGCCGTCGACGCACGCCTGGGCACGTCCGGCCAGCCCACCGAGGCGCAGCTCGCCGACATCGCGGCGGCGGGCTACCGCACCGTGATCAACCTCGCGCTGCACGACGACCCGCGCTACTCGCTGCCCGACGAGCGCGCGGCGGTCGAAGCGCTCGGCATGGACTACGTCCACATTCCCGTCCAGTTCGCCTCGCCCCAGGACGAAGACCTGTCGCGCTTCTTCGCCGCGATGGATGCGCACCGCGAACGCAAGGTGTGGGTCCATTGCGCGGCGAACATGCGCGTGTCCGCCTTCCTCGGGCTGTACTGGACGCTGCGCGACGGCCGGCCGCGCGAGGAAGCGTTCGAGCTGCTGCGCGGCCTGTGGCAGCCCAATGAAACCTGGTCGGCATTCATCGAACGCTCGCTGCAGCGATAGGAGGGCGCATGTACACCTTGTACGGATCGAAGGGCTCGGGTTCGGCGACGGCCGAGATGGGCCTGCGCGCCGCGGGCCTCGAGTACCGCATCGTCAACGCGGCGAGCTGGGAGCCCGGCCCCGGGCTCGACGAGCTGCGCAAGGTCAACCCGCTCGCGCAGATCCCGACGCTGGTGCTGCCCGACGGCAGCGTGATGAGCGAGAGCGCGGCGATCCTCATCCACCTGGGACTTTCCGCAAAACCGGGCGTGTTGCTGCCGAAGGACGACGCCGCGCGCGCGCAGGCGATCCGCGGCCTGGTCTACATCCCCGCCAACTGCTACAGCTGCATCACGATCCTCGACTATCCCGACCGCTTCACCAGCGAACAGGACAAGGAATCGCTCGACGCCGTCCGCGCCGGCACGCGCGCGCGCCTGCACAGGCATTGGGAGATCTTCGCGGACACCTTCCAGGCCACGCCGTTCCTGAATGGCGCGGCGCCGGGGGCGCTGGACTTTCTTGCCGTCGTCGTGTCGAAGTGGGCCGGTGCCCGCGCGCACCTGAAGGAGCACCGCCCGCAGTTCGCGGACCTGCTCCAGCGCATCGAAGCCCACGAACTCGTCGCGCCCGTGTTCCGCGCGCATTGGGACGCCTGATGCCGCAACGCCCCGTCAACGTCCACAAGGCGTACCACGCCCACATCTACTTCGGCCCCGAAACTGTGGAGCAGGCGCGCGCCCTGGCCGAGGAGGCCGGCAGGCTGTTCAAGGTGCAAGTGGGGCGCGTGCACGTGCGCCCGGTGGGGCCGCATCCGCAATGGAGCGTGCAACTGGCATTCGCCGCCGACGAATTCGACCGGCTGGTCCCGTGGCTCGACGAGCACCGCAACGGGCTCGACATCCTCGTGCACGGCCTGAGCGGCGACGTGATCGCCGACCACACGACCTATGCGTACTGGCTCGGCAACGACTGGCCGCTGGACCTGACGGCGTTGAATTGAAAGACACTGGATCCCGGCCTGCGCCGGGATGACAGCATCAGTCGAGCGACGACAGGAACTGCTTCAGCTCCGGCGTCTCGGGCGCGCCGAACAGCTTGTCCGGCGGGCCCATCTCGTGCACCTTGCCCTGGTGCATGAAGATCACGCGGTCGCTCACCTTGCGCGCGAAGTTCATCTCGTGGGTGACCATGAGCAGCGTCATGCCGTCGTTGGCCAGGCCCTCGACCACCCGCAGCACCTCGCCCACAAGCTCGGGGTCGAGCGCGCTGGTGATCTCGTCGCACAGCAGCACGGCCGGCTGCATGGCCAACGCGCGCGCGATGGCCACGCGCTGCTGCTGGCCGCCGGAGAGCTGATCGGGCATCGCGTCGAATTTCTCGGCCAGGCCCACGCGCTCCAGCAGCTTGCGCGCCAGCGCCTGCGCTTCCGTGTCGTTCGTCTTCTTGACCAGGGTCGGGGCCAGCATCACGTTGCGCCCCACGCTCAGGTGCGGGAAGAGGTTGAAGCTCTGGAAGATCATGCCCACGTGCTGGCGCAGCTCGCGCATGGCCGCGGGGTTGTCGTGCAGCAGCGCCTTGCCGTCCACCGAGAGCGTGCCATGCTGGAAATTCTCCAGGCCGTTGATGCAGCGAAGCAGCGTGCTCTTGCCCGAGCCGCTCTTGCCGATGATGGCGATGACCTCGCCGCTGGCGACGTCGAGGTCGATGCCCTTCAGCACCTCGTTGGCGCCGAACGACTTGCGCAGGCCCCGGATTTCGACGACGTTCGACATGTTCGCTGCTTTCAATGCGCCGGGCGCAGGCGCGCCTCGAGGCGGCGCGCATACAGGCTGATGGGGAAGCACAGCGCGAAGTAAAGCAGCGCCACGCAGCCGTAGACGAGGAAGGGCCGGAAGGTCGCGTTGGTGATCATGGTGCCGGCCTTGGTCAGCTCGACGAAGCCGATCACCGAGGCCAGCGCCGTGCCCTTGATCACCTGCACCAGGAAGCCGACGGTGGGCGCGATCGCGATGCGCGTGGCCTGCGGCAGCACCACGTGGCGCAGTTGCTCGCGGAAGTTGAGCGCCAGGCTTTGCGCCGCCTCCCACTGGCCGCGCGGGACCGCCTCGACGCAGCCGCGCCAGATCTCGGCGAGGAAGGCGCTGGTGTACAGCGTGAGCGCCAGCGCGGCGGCCACCCAGGGCGAGGTGTTGATGCCGAAGAGCGCGATGCCGAAGTACGCGAGGAACAGTTGCATCAGCAGCGGCGTGCCCTGGAACAGCTGCACGTAGCCGGCGACGAAGGCGCGGGCGGCCTTGCTGGGCGTAATGCGCGCGACGAGCAGCGCGAGGCCCACCAGCCCGCCGCCGACGAAGGCGATGAGCGACAGCGCCACCGTCCAGCGCAAGGCCTGGAGCAGGTTGCGCAGGATGTCCCAGAAGGCGAATTCGACCATCGCGCTAGAACAGGAACTTGGGCCCGGCCCAATTGAGCAGGCGCCGCAGCCCGATCGCCAGCAGCAGGTAGATCGCCGTGGCCACCATGAAGGCCTCGAACGCGCGGAAGTTGCGGCTCTGGATCAGGTTGGCGGCGAAGCTGAGTTCCTCGGTGGAGATCTGCCCGCAGACCGCCGACCCCAGCATGACGATGATGATCTGGCTCACGAGCGCGGGCCACACCTTGCGCAGCGCGGGCGGCAGCACGACGCGCACGAAGACCTGCGCGCGCGTGAGCGCCAGGCTCAGGGCCGCCTCGACCTGGCCGCGCGGCGTGGCCTCGATGCCGGCGCGGATGATCTCGGTGGCATACGCGCCGAGGTTGACCACCATCGCGATCACCGATGCCGCCTCCGGCGAAAGACGCACGCCTGCCGCGGGCAGGCCGAAGAACACGAAGAACAGCTGGACGATGAACGGCGTGTTGCGGATCAACTCCACGTAGGTGCCCGCGACGGCGCGCAGCCACGCCGGCCCCTCGCTGCGCGTCCACGCGCACGCGACGCCGACGGCCACGCCGATCACCGCGGAAACGACGGTCAGCCCGAGCGTCCACGCCACCCCCTTCAGCAGCATGGGCCACTGCGAGAGGACGGCGAGGAAGTCGAAGGTGACGCGCACGGCGGCGGCTTACTGCGTGGGCAGGTCGCCGAGCGGCCGGCCCAGCCACTTCATGGCGATCTTGTCCATGTCGCCGTTCTTGCGTGCTTCCGCGATGATCTCGTTGACCTTCGCGCGCAGCTTGTCCTCGCCCTTGCCCACGCCGATGTAGTTGGGCGAGTCCTTCAGCACGAACTTGAACTCGGTGCCCATCTGCGGGTTCTTGGCCATCATCGCGCCGGCCACCTGCGCGCTGGTCGCGATCAGCTGCACCTGGCCGGCGACGTAGGCCGACACCGTGGAGTTGTTGTCCTCGAAGCGGCGCACTTCGGCCGCGCTGGGCGCGACCTTCGTGAGCTCCTGGTCGTCGATGGAGCCGCGCGTCACCGAGATCGACTTGCCGGCGAGGTCGTTCGGGCCCTTGGCAGCGGTCGGCTTCGGGCCGAACACCGCGATGTAGAAGGGCGAGTAGGGCATGGTGAAGTCGATGACCTTCTCGCGGTCCGGGTTCTTGCCCAGCGTGGAGATCACGAGGTCCGCCTTGCGCGTCTGCAGGTAGGGGATGCGGTTGGCAGTGGTGACCGGCAGCAGTTCCACCTTCACGCCCAGCTTGGCGGCGATGTAGTTCGCGACGTCGATATCCAGGCCCTGCGGCTTCAGGTCGGTGCCGACGAAGCCGTAGGGCGGGAAGTCGGTGGGGATCGCGATCTTGATCTCCTTGGCCTTCAGGATGTCGTCGAGCGCGGCCTGCGCCCGCACGCCCGTGGCGGCCAGCGCGGATGCGGCGATGAGGGACAGGGCGAACAGGCGGCGGGTGGGCGTCATAGCACTTCTCCTAGGTAGGTGGATCGTTTCCTTGTATGCAACTCCTGTGCCCTCGCGCCCGTGGTGACGGGCGCGAGGGCGGTGCGCAACTTGTGCAGCGGGTCTTCGCCGGGCACGTGCAGCTTCTTCTGCCACGTGGACAGGTGCGCGGCCATCAGCTGCTCGGCTTTCTTCAGGTCGCCGGCTTCCAGCGCCGCGACGATGCCCACGTGCTCCGCGCAGGAGCGCGCGGCGTCCTCGGGCGACTGGTAGCGCATGGCGATGAGCGTGGTGCGCGCCGTGAAGTCGCGCAGCGTGTCGGCCAATAGCGAGTTGCCCAGGCATTCGGCCAGGCACACGTGGAAGTCGCCCAGCAGGAAGCTGCGCGCGCCGACGTCGGTGCCCTTGACCGCCGCCTTCTGCCGCGCGATGTGCGCGCGCAGCTTCTGCACGGCGGGCTTGTCGATGGACTTGCTGCTGCGGATCAGGCCGGTCTCGATCACCTTGCGGGCCTCGAACGCCTCGCGTGCCTCGTCGGCCGTCGGCTCCACCACGTACCAGCCGCGCCGCGCGCTCACGGTGACGATGCCGCGCGCAGCCAGGCGCGTGAGCGCCTCGCGCACGATGGTGCGGCTGCAGTCGAACAGCATCGCCAGCTGCTGCTCGCCCAGGCGCGAGCCCGGCTCCAGCTTGCGCGCCAT
Organism: Ramlibacter sp. PS4R-6; assembly: GCF_037572775.1. Lineage (NCBI taxonomy): Bacteria > Pseudomonadati > Pseudomonadota > Betaproteobacteria > Burkholderiales > Comamonadaceae > Ramlibacter > Ramlibacter sp. PS4R-6. The sequence goes on from NZ_JBBHKA010000001.1 coordinate 1,877,414, forward strand.
GACGGCTTCGAGGATGCGGTCGGAAATCTCGGGGGAAGTGGCCATGTGCAGCCACTCTAGAGCAGCTTGCGTGCCACTGGTATACAAGATTTGCGCACCAGACCGGGGGATTTCCCGGGGGTCATGGCTGCCCCGCGCACCGCCTTGGTTCGCAGGCGCTCAGAAACGGAGCTGCACGTCCCCGATGCCCGCCAGGTTGGCGACGACTTGCGAGCCGGAGCCCGCGAACAGCATGCCGGTGCAAGAGCCCGTGGTCACCACGTCGCCGGCGCGCAGGGGGCGCCCGCGTTGCACGGCCTGCCACGCCACCCACCCGAGCAGGCGCCAGATGTCGCCCGCGGTGTTGCCGCCGCGCGTGGTGGCCACCGGCTGGCCGTCGAAGGCGAGATAGGCCTGCACGGCGCGCAGGTCGATGCCGGCGGCATCGACGGAAGAAGGCGCGCCCAGGACCAAGGCGCCGTGCGTCTGCAGGTCGGCCAGTTGCGCGAGCGGGTCGCTCTCGCGCCAATCGGCCAGGCGCGTTTCCACCACTTCGATCGCGGGCAGCACGCAATCGAGCGCAGCCACGATCGCGTCGCGGCCGGCGTCGGGCCCGGCCGGGATGAAGTCGCGCGCGAAACGCACCGCGACCTCGACTTCGATGCCGCGCATCCGCCACCCGGGGCCCGTGAGCACCGCATCGTTGCCCACCAGCCCCGCGGCCGGCAGCGGCGCGCAGCCCGGTTCGGCCGCCGGCCCCTTGGCGCCGACCTTCCAGCCGCCGACTGCGCCTAGCGCAGCCACCGTCGCATCCTGCACGGCAAAGGCGCCCGCGCGATCGGGCGGCAGGACGTCGGCGCTGGCGACCGGCGTGCCGCTCATGCGCGCCGACACCAGCCGGTGGGCCGCTGCGGCGGCATCGAATGTCTTCGTCATGTCAGGGTGTCGGCCACTCGGCCGCGCGAGGGAAGGCCTGCTCGTAGGCGAGGGCCAGCGCGATCAGCCCCGCGTCGTTGCCCTGCGCGGCGACCAGCTGGAAGCCGCACGGCAGGCCGTGCACGAAGCCGGCGGGCACGGCGATCGCGCACAGGCCCGCCGCGTTGGCGAAGGCCGTGAACACCGCGTGCCCGCGCGGCCCGGCGGCGTGGCCGTCGATGGTCGCGGGATGGCTGCGCCCCACGGGCCACGGCAGCGCGGCCGTGGCGGGCGTGAGGATCGCGTCGTAGTCGCGGAAGACGAGCGCCATGCGCTCGCGCAGTTCGCGGATCGCGGCGTCGGCGATGTGGCGGATGCCTTGCGCCTCGCGGCCCAGCTTGAGGCTGGCGCGCGTGGCCTCGCACACCTTCTGTTCATCGAGGTCGCCGAGATCGCCGTGCTCCACGCGCTGGTCGAACAACCTGGCGAGGCCGCGCGCCGAATACGCCGGCCAGAGTTCGTTGACGGTTTCCGCCCATTGCACCGGCGCGCTCACTTCGACGGTGTGGCCCAGCGAAGCCAGGCGCTGCGCGGCGGCACCGACCTCGGCGGAGATGCCCGTGTCGACGCGGTGCGCGCCGAAGCGCGGCACGTAGAGGATCCGTGCGGGCTTCTCGTTCCGCGACAGCGCGAAGGCCGGCGCCAGCACCTGCATGGCGTGCGCCGCGTCCTGCACGTCACGCGCGATCACGCCGGGCACTTCGTGGTCGCCATAGATCTCGGGCAGCCCGCCGCCGCGGCGCACGAGGCCCGCCGAGGGCTTGAAGCCCACCACGCCGCAATGCGAAGCGGGCCGGCGCGTGGAGCCGCCGCCGTCGGTGGTCAGCGCCAGCGGGCCGCATCCCGATGCGACCGCCGCCGCCGCGCCGCCCGACGAGCCGCCCGGCGTGCGCGAGAGGTCCCACGGATTGCGCGTGACGCCGCCCACCTCGCTCTCGGTGATGCCTTGCAGCGCGAATTCGGGCAGGTTGGTCTTGCCGAAGATCACGGCGCCGCCGCTACGCAGGCGCGCGACGGGCGCTTCGTCCGCGCCCTGCGGCGTCGCAGCCAGCAGGCGCGAGCCCCAGCTCGTCGGCCAACCGCGCGCGTGCAGGTTGTCCTTGAGGGACACCGGCACGCCGTCGAGCGGCCCGAGCGGCTCCCCGCGCTGCCAGCGGGCGGTGCTGGCCGCAGCGGCTTCGCGCGCCGCGCCGTCGTCGAGGGCGATGAAGGGGTTCACGGCGCCCTGGCAGGCGCGGCTGCGTTCCAGGCAGGACGCCAAGGCGTCCTCGGGCGTGAATTCGCGCGCCGCGAAGCCCGCGTGCAAGGCACCGGCGCCGAGTTGCCACAGCGGCTTCACGGCGCCGCGTCCTGCAGGAAATCCATCGCCCCATCATATCGGCGTCGCCGAGGTGACGCGCTGGGGAATGGTCCCGATGCGACCGGGCTGCGGCGAGGATTACCCTCGGGCCATGGACCGCCCGCATTACCGCTTCTGGCCCGTGCGCCTGCCGCATGCCCTCACCCCGGCGGCCACCTCGCTGTGGGACAACCTGGCCACCAGCGCGCGGCGCTTCCCGGACAAGCCGGGCGTGGTGTTCTTCGGCCGCGTGTTCAGCTACCGCGAGCTGGTGCGGCAAGCCGAGCGCCTCGCCGCGCGCCTCGTCTCACTGGGCGTGAACAAGGGCGACCGCGTCGTGCTGGCGATGCAGAACTGCCCGCAGCTGCTGATCGCGCACTTCGCGATCCTGCGCGCCAACGCCGTGGTGGTTCCCGTGAACCCGATGAACCGGGCCGAGGAGCTCAAGCACTACATCACCGATCCCGATGCGAAGGTGGCCATCACCACGGGCGACCTCGCGCCCGAACTCGCGCGTGCCAACGATGCGCTACCGGCGAAGGAGCGGCTCTCGCACCTCATCGTCACGCAGTACACCGACGCCTTCGATCCCGCCGAGCCGGGGGCGGACCCGCTGCCCGAATCCTGGAAGGACTGGCTGCTCACGCGCCACGCGCTGCCGCCCATCGCGGGAGGCCAGACGGTTGCGTGGGACGAAGCGCTGGCCAACGACCTGCCGCTGCCCGAGCTCGTCACGGCCGGCGAGGACCTCGCGATCCTGCCCTACACCAGCGGCACGACGGGCCTGCCCAAGGGCTGCATGCACCCGCATCGCAGCATCATGCACAACGCCATGGGCAGCGCGACCTGGGGCAACGGCACGGCCGATTCGGTGGCACTGCTCGTCGTGCCGATGTTCCACATCACGGGCATGGTCAGCGTGATGCACACCAACATCTGGCTCGGCTCGACGCTGGTGCTGATGCCGCGCTGGGACCGCGAGCTGGCCGGGCGGCTGATCTCGCGCTGGCACGTCACGTCGTGGACCAACATCCCGACCATGATCATCGACCTGCTGGCCAGCCCCAATTTCGACCAGTACGACCTGTCCAGCCTGAAGGTGATCGGCGGCGGCGGGGCGGCGATGCCGCAGGCGGTGGCGCAGCGGCTGCTGGAGCAGTTCGACCTGAAGTACGTCGAGGGCTACGGCCTGACCGAGACGGCGGCGCCCTCGCACAGCAACCCGCCCGACCGGCCCAAGCAGCAGTGCCTGGGCGTGCCTTTCTTCGGCTGCGACGCCCGCGTCGTCGACCCCGGGACGCAGCAGGAAGTGAAGCCGGGCGAGCAGGGCGAGATCATCGTGCACGGCCCCATGGTCTTCAACGGCTACTGGAAGCGCCCCGACGCCACGCGCGACGCCTTCATCGACTTCGAGGGCAAGCGCTTCTTCCGCACCGGCGACCTCGGCCGCATGGATGAGGAGGGCTACTTCTTCATCACCGACCGCCTCAAGCGCATGATCAACGCGTCGGGCTTCAAGGTCTGGCCCGCGGAGGTCGAGGCGCTGATGTTCCGGCACCCGGCCATCGCCGAGGCCTGCGTGATCTCGGCCAAGGACGCCTACCGCGGCGAGACGGTGAAGGCGGTCGTCGTGCTGCGTCCCGGCTTCGCGGGCAAGGTGACGGAAGAAGACGTGATCGCGTGGTGCCGCGAGAACATGGCCGTGTACAAGGCGCCGAAGATCGTCCAGTTCGCGCCCAGCCTGCCCAAGGGCGGCAGCGGCAAGGTGCTGTGGCGAGCTCTGCAGGAAGCGGAAAGTACGCGGGCGGGATAGGCGGCAGCTCGTCTGTCGGCATGTTCCTACAAGCCGGCTCTGCGGGCCGGAATACGATGCTGCGGTTCGCCGGCAACCCCTAGCTCATCGATGCGTCAACAGGCCGCACAGTCAGCCATACCGGAACAGCAGCGTGCGTCGACCGGCATCGCCGGGCTCGACCACGTGCTCGGTGGAGGCCTTCCCGCCCACCATCTCTACCTCGTCGAGGGCACGCCCGGCTGCGGGAAGACCACGCTCGGCCTGCAGTTCCTGCTGCGCGGCACCGAGCTGGGCGAGAAGGGCCTGTACATCACGCTGTCGGAAACCTCCGGCGAGCTCTTCACGGTGGCGCAGTCCCACGGCTGGTCGCTGGAGGGCATCGAGATCTTCCAGCTGCTCACCGACGAGGGCCTGAGCCCCGACGCGGAGCAATCCATCCTGCACCCGTCGGAGGTCGAGCTCGGCGAGACCACCCGCGGCGTCATGGCGGCGGTCGAACGCGTCAAGCCGCGGCGCGTCGTGTTCGACAGCCTGTCGGAGATGCGCCTGCTGGCGCAGAACCCGCTGCGCTACCGCCGGCAGGTGCTCGCGCTCAAGAGCTTCTTTTCCACGCGCAACTGCACGGTGATCCTGCTGGACGACCGCAGCTCCGCGCACGACGACCTGCAGCTGCATTCCATCGCGCACGGCGTCATCACGCTGGAGCAGTACATCAACGCCTACGGCCCCGAGCGGCGCCGCATCCGCGTGATCAAGATGCGCGGCATCCCGTTCCGCGGCGGCGAGCACGACTGCGCGCTGCTCACGGGCGGCCTGGAGGTGTTCCCGCGCCTGGTGACCAACGAGCACCGCGGCAAGTACGACGGCGAGCTGGTCAGCGCCGGCTCGCGGCAGCTGGACGCGCTGCTGGGCGGCGGGCTCGCGCGCGGCAGCAACATGCTGTTCTCCGGGCCCTCGGGCGTGGGCAAGACGACCACGGCGATTGCCGCGACGCGCGAGGCGCTGCTGCGCGGCGAGAAAGCGGCCTACTACCTGTTCGACGAAAGCCTCGGCACGCTGCTCACGCGCTCGCGCGCGCTGGGGCTGGAAGTGGACGCCTTCATCCGCGACGGGCAGCTGCACATCGAGACGCTGGATCCCGCCGAGGTCTCGCCCGGCGAGTTCGCCAACATGGTGAAGGGCTCGGTCGAGGGCGGCGCGCGCACGGTGGTGATCGACAGCCTCAACGCCTACCTGCAGGCCATGCCCGGCGACAAGCACCTCCTGCTGCAGATGCACGAGATCCTCACCTACCTGAACCAGCGCGGCATCGTCACCATCCTGATCCTTGCGCAGCACGGCGTGGTGGGCGACATCCGCGGCGACGTCGACCTGTCCTACCTCTCCGACGGTGTGCTGCTGTTCCGCTTCTTCGAGGCGCGCGGCAGCCTGCTCAAGGCGGTGTCGGTCATCAAGAGCCGCACCAGCGCCCACGAGCTCACCATCCGCGAGTTCCGCCTGACCCGTGAAGGCATCGAGGTGGGCGAGTCCCTCACCGACTTCGAGGGCGTGCTGACCGGCGTCGCGAACTACCGCGGGGGGATGGCGCTGCTGTCGGACCGCGACATCAAGGTCCGGTGATGGAGTTCCGCGTCCTCATCCACGCGCCCCGGGGGCGCGATGCGGCGGTCGTCAAGGACGTGGTCCAGGCCAACAACCGGGCCCAGATCTGCAACACGCCCGCGCAGCTGGTCGCCGAGATGAAGCAGGGCGCGGCGGCGGCGGTGGTCACCGAGGAGGCCCTGGCCGACCCGACGCTGGTGCAGATGCTGCAGGAATGGCTGTCGGCGCAGCCGCCCTGGTCCGACTTCCCGTTCATCGTGCTGGCTTCGCGCCAGGTGGGCCCGCGCCCGCCGGCGGCGGTGCAGAAGCTGCACAGCCTGGGCAACGTGATCCTGCTGGAGCGCCCGCTCAATGCCGAGACGCTGCTGTCGGCCGCCGACGCCGCCGTTCGTGCGCGGCGCCGCCAGTACGTCACGCGCGAGCACCTGGACGAGATCGGCCGCACGCAATCGGAGGTGCAGAAGCTCAACGCGCACCTGGAGCGCCGCATCGAGGAGCGCACGCTGGAGCTGGCCACGGCCAACAACCGGCTGATGAAGGAGATCGCCGAGCGCGAGCGCGCGCAGGCGCAGCTCACGCAAAGCCAGAAGATGGAAGCCATCGGCCGGCTGACGGGCGGCATCGCGCACGACTTCAACAACCTGCTCCACGTGGTCAACATGAACCTGGAGCTGATCTCGATCTACGCGAAGGACGACAAGGTCAAGCCGGTGCTCGACCGCGCGCGGTCCGCGGCCAAGCGCGGCTCCAAGCTCACGAACCAGCTGCTCTCGTTCGCGCGCAACCAGTCCCTGCACCCGCGCATGACGCACGTGAACAAGCTGCTCGCCGGCATGCGCGACCTGATCGAGATCTCGGCCGGATCCGCGGTGCAGGTCGAGTTCGAGTTGTGCGAGCCCGATTGCGCCGTCACGGTGGACCCGAGCCAGCTCGAGATGGCGGTGCTGAACCTCGCCGTGAATTCGCGCGACGCGATGGCCGAAGGCGGCACGCTGCGCATCTCCACCTGCCGCAAGGACGCCACGGGCGCCGAGGGGCAACTCGAACCCGGCGAGTACGTCGTGCTTTCCGTCACCGACACCGGGCCCGGCATCCCGCCGCAACTCATCACCAAGGTGTTCGACCCCTTCTTCACCACCAAGCCGATCGGCAGCGGCACGGGCCTGGGGCTGTCCCAGGTGTACGGCTTCGCGCGCCAGTCGGGCGGCCTCGCCTTCATCCGCAGCGAGCTGGGGCGCGGCACCACGGTCGACATGTACTTTCCCTGCGCCACCGACGGCCAGGAGGACGCGACCGAGCCCGGCGCCGCCCCGGTGCCGCAGGGCGAGAAGTCGCAGCACATCCTCGTGGTCGAGGACGACAACGACGTGCGCCGCGTGATCGTGGAATGCCTGGGCGTGATCGGCTACTCGGTGAGCGAGGCGGCCAACGGCTCCGAAGGGCTGGCGGCCATCCGCTCGCGCAAGCCCGACCTGCTGGTCGTCGACTACGCGATGCCCGACATGACCGGCGCGGAGGTGATCTCCAAGGCACGCGAGATGGTGGGCGAATTGCCGGTGATCCTGGCCACCGGCTACGCCGACATGGCGGCGGTGGAGCGCCTCGCCGGGCGGCCCACCGTGCTGCGCAAGCCCTTCGACATCAATTCGCTGGGCAGCGCGGTGGCGACCGCGCTGCGCTCGGCGGACCAGAAGGCGCTCAGCACCGCCTGATCGCATTGCACGAACTCGAATGCATCATCGTCGGCGGCGGGCCGGCGGGTCTCATGGCCGCGGTCTACCTGGCGCGCTACAAGCGCCGCGCGGTCGTGATCGACGAGGGCGCGAGCCGAGCCGCGATGATCCCGAAGTCGCGCAACGTGCTCGGGTTTCCCGACGGCATCGCGGGCCAGGACCTGCTGGAGCGCATGCGCGAACACGCCGCGAAGTTCGGCGCCGCCGTCCAGACGGCGCGTGTCGATGGCCTCGCGAGGCAGGGTGACGTGTTCGAAGCGCGCGCCGGCGCCACGACGTTCCGCGCGCCCTTCGTCATCCTCGCCACCGGCGCGCGCGACGTCGAGCCCGAGGTCACCGGCCTGGCCGAGTCGCTGCAGACGGGCCACGTGCGCTACTGCCCGGTGTGCGACGGCTACGAGACGCAGGGGCGGCGCGTGGCCGTCATCGGGCGCGACCTGCACGGCCTGCGCGAATCCGCCTTCGTGGCCGGCTTCGACAACGAGGTGACGTGGCTGTCCCTTGGCACGCATGGCCGTTGCGAGGAGAAGGAACTGGAGCGCCTGCGCGCGGCGAAGGTGACGATCGTGGAGCAGGAGCCGCGGCACGTCCACTGCGACCCGAAGGACGGCATCGAGGTCGAGATGAAGGACGGCACGCGGCTGCGCTTCGACGTGCTGTATCCCGCGCTGGGGCTGGAGCACCGTTCCGGCCTCGCGGCGGCGCTGGGCGCGCAGGTGGAAGCCGACGGGCAGCTCGTGGTGACGGATCATTTCGAGACGACGGTCCCGGGCCTGTTCGCCGCCGGCGACGTCGCGTCGGGCCTGAACCAGATCAACGTGGCCGCGGGCCAGGCGGCGATCGCGGCGACGGAAATCCATAATCGGCTCCCATGAACGAATCCGCATCCGGCCTGATCGACCGCCGCATCGCCGAGCTGGGCGACTGGCGCGGCGAAACGCTCGCGCGCATGCGCAAGCTCATTCACGAAGCCGACCCCGGCGTGGTCGAGGAGTGGAAGTGGAACGTGCCGGTGTGGTCGCACGACGGCATCCTGTGCACCGGCGAGAGCTACAAGTCGGCGGTGAAGCTCACGTTCGCCAAGGGTGCGTCGCTGCCGGACCCCAAGAAGATTTTCAACTCGAGCCTGGAAGGCAACACGCGCCGCGCGCTGGACATCCACGAAGGCGACAAGGTCGACGCCAACGCGTTCAAGGCGCTGGTGCGCGCGGCCGTCGCGCTGAACGCCGCGCGCGGCAAGGCTAAGTGATGGCGGCGCCGCGCTGCGCCAGCAGTTCGCGCAACACCGAGCGGTGGCAGCGGCTTTCGTCCTCGCAGTAGCAGCCGAGCGAGAACGACGACTGGTGCGACAGCGCCGCCAGCAGGTCCAGCAGGTGGCTGGCGTCCGGCTGCTTCATTTCCGCGGTGAACTTGCGCTTGAACGCGGCCCAATCCTTGTCGGTCTCCGCGGCCTGGCCGTCGGCCATGAGCGGCGCGGAAGGCGCCAGGTTCGGCAGCCAGGTGTCGTAGAAATCGCGCTTGGCGAATTCCGCCTTGGGCACGCCGCGCGGTGGGCGCCGCACGGTGCCCAGGCGCAGGCCTTCGCCCGCTGCGCGCGGGGTGCCGAGCCGGACGATGCGGATGGCCATGCGCGTTTATACGCCGGGTTCAGCGCGTCTCGCTGCGGTGCGCCCAGCCCGTGGTGTGGCGTTCCAGCACGCTGAAGAACTCGTACATCAGCATCGCCATCGCGCCGATCACGACCAGGCCCGCGAAGGCAAGGCCCATCTGCATCGCCGACCCCGCGGAGACCAGCAGGTAGCCGATGCCCTCGTTGGACGCCGTCATCTCCGACACGGTGGTGCCGACGAAGGCCAGCGTGATCGCAACCTTCAGCGAGGCGAAGAAGTAGGGCAGCGACCGCGGAAAACCCACCTTGCGCAGGATGTCCCAGCGCGTGGCGCCGAGCACGCGCAGCACGTCTTCCAGCTCCGGCTCGAGCGTTGCCAGGCCCGTGGCGATGTTCACCATGATCGGGAAGAAGGAGATGAGGAAGGCCGTGAGGATGGCCGGCCCGACGCCGATGCCGAACCACACGACCAGCAACGGCACGAACGCCGCCTTGGGCAGCGCGTTGAACGCCGTCATCGCCGGATAGAGCGCGGCGTAGGCGAAGCGCGAGGTGCCCACCACCACGCCCAGCAGCACGCCGACGGCGATGGCGATGCCGAAGCCGGCCATGGTCACCCACCAGGTGTGCCAGGCGTGCTTGGCGATGGGCCCGCGGAACTCCACCATCTGCTCGGCGACGCGCATCGGCGACGGGAAGATGAACTCGGACACCTGCAGCGCGCTGCACAGCACCTGCCAGACGACGAGCACGGCCACGAGCAACAGCCACGGCGCCCAGCGGTGCAGGTTGCGCTCGCTCATGCAGCCGCCTCGGCGCGCTGCGCACCGATGTGCGTGCGCAGTTCATGGACGATGTCCGTGAAGGCCGGCGTGTAGGTCACCTCCAGGTCGCGCGGGCGCGGCAGGCCGATCTCCTTGCGCGCGACGAGGCGGCCGGGGCCGCGGCTCATCACGTACACGGTGTCGGCCAGGAAAACCGATTCGCGCAGGTCGTGCGTGACCAGGATGACGTTGAAGCGCTGCTGCGCATGCAGGTCGCGCAGCACGCACCAGAGCTCCTCGCGGGTGAAGGCGTCGAGCGCGCCGAACGGTTCGTCCAGCAGCAGCAGGCGCGGCTCGTGGATCAGCGCGCGGCAGATGCTGGCGCGCTGCTGCATGCCGCCCGACAGCTCCCACGGGTAGCGGCCGGCCTGGCCGCGCAGGCCCACCTGCTCCAGCAGCGCCAGAGCGCGCTGCACGTACTCGTCGCGGCGCCGGCGGAACTGGCTGCGGTGCGGCTGCACGATCTCCAGCGGCAGCAGCACGTTGTCCAGCGTGGTCCGCCAGGGCAGCAGCGACGGCGCCTGGAACGCCATGCCGGAAATCTTGAGCGGCCCGTCGACCACCTGGCCGTCGACCAGCACCTGCCCGCGCGTGGCCGCCTTCAGGCCCGTGGCGAGCTTCATGAACGTGGACTTGCCGCAGCCCGACGGGCCGACGATGGCCGCGAACTCGCCGGGCGCCACCGCGATGTCGATGGCCTCCACGGCGAAGCGGCCCTGCGCGTGCAGTTCCTCGTTGTAGGCGAGCCAGGTGTCGCGGAACTCGACGAACGGGCGCGCTTGCGCCATCACTTCTTCGGCAGGGCGGCGGCGAGCTCGGCCTTCGCCGGCAGGAAGGAGCCGTTCCAGACCGCGTCCGGGTTCACGCGCGTCTTGGTGCCGAACGCGTCGGAGACCTGCGATGCCATCAGCGCAAGGCGCCCGGGGTTGACCTGGCCGAAACCCTCGGCGCGCGCGTCGGCGCTGTTGACCACCAGGTCCAGGCACATCTTCAGGCGCCGCGTTTCCAGCTGCGTGTTGATGATGGCGTCGCGCGCCTTCACGTCCTCGATGGCGGCGGTGGGGTTGGCGATGACGTCGCGCACGCCCTTGGTGAAGGCGGAGAGGAAGGCCTTGACGGCCGCCGGGTTCTCGCGGATCAACTTGGGCGAGACGATGACCACGTTGCCATACAGCTTCACGCCGTGGTCCAGGTACTGAAGCGTGACGACTTCCTCGGGCTTCACGCCGCGCGCCTCGAGGTTGAGCAGCGACGTGAAGGTGAAGCCCGTGATCGCGTCGACGTCGCCGCGCGCCAGCATCGTCTCGCGCAGCGGCGGGTCCATCGTCGTCCAGTTCACGCCGCTGATGGCGTTCGCCTTCTGGAAGATCGGGAAGGCGCGGCGCCCGGCGTCGAACACCGGCGCGCCCATCTTCTTGCCGTTCAGGTCGGACGGTTTGGAGATGCCCGACTTCTTCAGCGCCATCACCGCCGCGGGCGTGTTGTTGTAGACCATCATCACCGCCACGGGCTTGTTCGGCGCGTCGGGGTTGTTGGCGTGGAACTCCATGAGCGCCGCGAGGTCGGCGAAACCGATGTCGTAGGTGCCCGAAGCCACGCGCGTGACGGCCGCGCCCGAGCCGGTGCCCGCATCGACGGCGACGTCCAGGCCGGCCGCCTTGAAATAGCCCTTGGCCACCGGCGTCAGGAAGAGCGCCGCCGGCCCTTCGAAGCGCCAGTCCAGCTGGAACTTGATCGGGGTCATCGCCTGCCCGAAGGCGAGCGGGGTGCTGGCGAGGAGGGCCGCGGCCCCGAGGGTCTGCAGGGCTTGCCTGCGGTGCAGTTGGTGGTCCATGCCCAGTCCCAAGAAAGAAGTGTGCCTGCCCGCGGCCGTTGCCGCGGCGACGCCACCATAGCATTCCCGGCGGGCTCCGGCCCTCAGCAACTCCCCTTGGACCAGTAGTTGGGTGTCCACTCCGGCGGGCTGTTCACGTTCCACTGCGAATTGGAGTTGATCGCGGTGTAGGGCGCGCCGTTGCGCATGACGCGGTCGCCGGCCCAGTACGCCTTGTTCGGGTCCCACAGCGGCGCCGTGCAGGCCGGCGCGGGTGCAGGCGCGGGCGCTGGCGCGGGGGCCGGAGCGGGTGCGGGCGCGGGGGCGGGTGTCGGCGCCGGCGTTGGCGCCGGCGTGGGAGCAGGCGCAGGTGCCGGTGAGGGCGCCGGTGCCGGCGCGGGTGAAGCGCAAGTCGTCGCCGCCCAGTAGTTGGGCGTCCACTCCGGCGGGCTGTTCACGTTCCACTGCGTGTCCGAGTTGGTCGCCGCGTACAGGTTGCCGTTGCGCGTGACCCGGTCGCCCGCCCAGTAGGCGTGGTTCGGGTCCCAGAGCGGTGCGCTGCACGAAGGCGCCGGTGCCGGGGCCGGCGTGGGAGCGGGCGTGGGGGCCGGGGTGGGCGCGGGTGCGGGCGGCGGCGCCGGCGTTGCCGACGACGCGCGCGCCGTGTAGAGCAGCCCGGCCGATTGCGTGTTGAAACCGCCCGCGGCCACCGCCATGCGGTTGCCGTCCGCCGACATCGTGACCGCGCGCCAGTTCGTGTCGCTGCCCGGCATGGGCAGCGCGGTGAAGCTCGCGCCGCCGTCGCCGGACCACAGCACGCGGCCCGGTGTGCCGTTGGTGTTGGATACGGACGCGGCGATCACGCTGCCGTCCGTCGACATGGCGAGGAAGGTGTAGTCGGCCACCATCGAGAAGCCGCGCACCCAGCTCGCGCCGCCGTCGTGCGACACGTAGATGCCGGTGCCCGAAGCACCGCCGAAGGCGTTGGCCACCACGGCGATCGTGTTGCCGTCGGCCGAGACCTTGACGCGGTACCAGCTCTCGGTGACCACCGCGCCGCCCACGACGACGTTCACGCGCCGCCAGCTGGAGCCATAGTCGGTGGAGCGGAAGACCTCGCCGTTGTGCGACACCGCCACCAGCACGCGCGTGTCGGCGGAGCCGTCGATCCAGCGCCACCAGTGGTTGGGCTGGCCGTCGGGCATCGCCACGGTGCGCCAGGTCGCGCCGCCGTCGCTGGACACGAGCACCGGCCCGTTCTGCACCACGGCCGCCACTCGCATGCCGTCCTGCGAGGTGGCCACGGCTTCCCAGCCCGCACCGGCGCTCGTGAGCGGCTTCCACGAGGCGCCCCAGTCGCGGCTGAGGTACATCGCGCCGCCGTATTGCAGCGCGTAGATGCGGTCGCCGGTGGCCGACACCGCGCTGGAGATCCACGTGCTGCCGGTGGGGCTGTTGCCCGTGACCCACGTGGCGCCGCCGTCGCGCGACACGTGCATCCGCCCGCCCGCCTCGCCCGCGACGATCACGTCGCCGGAGGGGCTGGCCGACATGGAATGCCAGATGCGCGGCGTGCGGTCGGCGAGCGTCCAGCTGTACGAGGAAGCCGTCGCGGCCATCGGCTGCGCGGCGGCGGCCATCGGGAGCTGCGACGGCTGCGTGGCCGTGCCGTCCGGCTCGCCGCCACCGCCGCAGGCCGCGAGCACGGCGAGCGCGAACAGCGCGCTCAATCGATAGGGCGGGGTGGTCATCGGCCGGTGTAGAGCCGACCGCTCGTCTGTGTGTTGAAGCCGCCCGCCGCCGCCGCCACGCGGTCGCCGCCCGCCGACATCGCGATGGCGCGCCAGTCGCTGTCGCCTGTCGGCATGCCGAGCCGCGTGAAGCTTGTGCCGCCGTTGGTGGAGCGCACCGCGCCGCCGGGCGCGGAGCCGGCGTTGGAATACGTCGCCGCGATCGTGCGGCCATCGGCCGACATCGCGAGGAAGGTGTAGTCGGCGACCAGGCTGTAGCCCTTGGTCCAGTTCGCGCCGCCGTCGCGCGACACGTAGATGCCGGTGCCGGAAACGCCGCCGAAGGCGTTGGCCACCACGGCGATCGTGCTGCCGTCGGCCGAGACCTTCACGCGGTACCAGTTCTCCGCGGCGCCTGCGTCCAGGCGCTGCCAGGTGGCGCCGGCGTCGGCCGAGCGGAAGATGTCGCCGGTGTGCGCCACCGCGACGAGCACGCGGCCGTCGGCGGAGCCGTCGATCCAGCGCCACCAGTGGGTGGGCTGGCCATCGGGCATCGCGGCCGTGCGCCAGGTGGCGCCGCCGTTGCTGCTGAGCATGAGCGCGCCGTTTTGCACCACCGCGGCCACACGCTGGCCGTCTTGCGACGTGGTGACCGCTTCCCATCCGGCGTTGCCGGGCGCCGCCGCGAGGCGCGTCCAGGAGGAGCCGAAGTCGCGCGACACGTACATCGCGCCGCCGTATTCGAGCGCGTAGACGACCGAGCCGCTCGCGGACATCGCGCTGGAGATCCACGTGGCCGACGGGCTGTTGCCGGCGGTCCAGGTGGCGCCGCCGTCGCGCGACATGTACATCGCGCCGCCCGCTTCGCCGGCGGCGATGACGTCGCCGGTGGGGTTCATGGACAGCGAGTGCCAGACGTGCGGCGTGGCGATGGCCGCCGACCAGCTGTAAGCACTGGCCGTGGTCGGTCCGGGGGCAGGAGCCGGTGCAGGCGCCGGGGCGGGCGCTGGTGCCGGGACCGGTGCGGGCGCTGGGGCCGGCGCTGGCGCGGGAGCGGGTGCCGGGGCCGGTGCCGGGGCCGGAGCAGGCGCCGGAGCCGGGGCGGGCGCCGGAGCCGGGGCGGGCGCTGGCGCCGCCACCGGCGGGGCCGCGGCAACCGGCGTGCCGGCGGCGGTGCTTCCGTCGCTGCCGCCGCCACCGCAGGCGCTCAACCACAGCGCCGCGACGACCGCGGAAACACGAAAAGAGAGGTGGGGATACTGCATCGATCCTGCTTTTGTTGTCGTTCGGCTGCCGAGCTCTGCGGCGCGGCACGCGAATCATGCGGTGCGCACCAGCGCGTTCGCGTCAGCCGTCGTTGACAGAGCCATGCACCATGCGGCGCGCCCGCTCGCAGGACTACGCCCGTTTCGAGGTGTTCAGGCTGTGGGCACCATCACACGCAGCGCGCCCGGCCGGATGCGGTACTCGAGCGGCGTGCGCAGGGTGACCACCTCGCCGTCGGTGGCCACGTGCAGCGTGTTGCGCCGGGTCTGCACCGTGACGTGCGCGGCGCGCACGCTGTCGAAGTCGCGCGCCTGGTCCAGGCGGCGGAACAGCGCGCGGATCGCCAACCGCAGGAGCGCGAAGCGGCCCTTGCGCTGCGTGACGTACAGGCTGAGCACGTGTTCGTCGAGGCGCTCGCGTTCGCCGACCTCGAAGCCTTCCATCGTGTACGCGTTGTTGCCGATGAAGACGAAGGCGCTTTGCCGGTGCAGCGGCTGCCCATCCACCTCCAGCGCCAGCGACAGCACCGGGTAGCGCTTCGCGGCATGCAGGCTGGCGGCGATCAGGGCCATCCACTTGCCGCGCCCGAGGCGGCGGCGCTGGCGCTCGCGGTCCAGGACGATGTCCGGGTACAGCCCGAGGCTGGAGTTGTTGATGAACACGCGGCCGTTCACCTCGCCCACGTCGACGTCGGCTTCGCGCCCGCCGGCGATCGTCGCGATCGCATCGTCGAGCTCCAGCGGGATGCGCAGGTCCTTCGCGAAGTGGTTCAAGGTGCCCATGGGCAACACGCCCAGCGCGATGCCGGTGCCCGCGAGCACGGATGCCACCGCGCTCACCGTGCCGTCGCCGCCCGCCGCGACCACGCAAGTTGCGCCTTGCGCGACGGCGTCCTTCGCCGCGGCCACGATCGCCTCGCCGCTGTGCACCAGCCGCACGTCGGCCTGCACGCCCTGCGCGGCGAAGCGCTCCTCGAGTTCGCGTTCGTACTCCGCCGGGCAGCCGGTACCCGAGGATGAGTTGACGATGACGGTGGTGGTGGCGTTGGCAGGCACGCCCCGCAGGCTACACGTCGACGCCCGTCATCACGCGGGCATAACGTTGCTTGCTCCAGTAGGCGGATGCCCAATCAATCAGGACCGTGATGCGGTTGCGGAAGCCGATCAGGAAGTAGATGTGCGCGAACAGCCAGAAGAGCCAGGCGAAGAAGCCGCTGAACTTCACTTGCCCGGCCGGCGTGGTGAGGTCCACCACCGCCGCGTTGCGGCCGATGGTGGCGAGGTTGCCGTAGTCGCGGTAGCGGAAGGGCTGCGTCGGCTGACCGGCGACGCGGCGCAGGATGTTGCGCGCGACCCAGCGGCCCATCTGCTTGGCGCCGGGCGACACGCCCGGCACGGGCCTGGGGTCGCGGCCGGGTGCGTAGCTCTTCGCGGCGGCGAGGTCGCCGATCACGCTGATCTCCGGATGGCCGCGCAGCGACAGGTCGGGCTCGACGAGCACGCGGCCGGCGCGGTCCACCTCGGCTCCCGTGCTGGCCGCGAGCTTGCGGCCCAGCGGCGACGCGGCCACGCCGGCGGCCCACACGACACATCGCGTTGCGATGCTGTAGGGCTCGCCGGTGGCGGGCTGCACCTGGACGTGTCCGGCATCGATGGCGACCACGCGCGAATCCACGCGCACGCGCACGCCCAGCTTCTCCAGCTGCTGCCGCGCACGCTCGCTCAGGCTGTCGGGCATGGCCTGGAGGACGCGCGGGCCGCCTTCCAGCAGCAGCACCTGCGCCTGGCTGGGGTCGATGCGGCGGAATTCGCCGGGCAGCGTGTCGCACGCGATCTCGGCCACGGTGCCTGCCATCTCCACGCCGGTCGGACCGCCGCCGATGATCACGAAGGTGAGCCAGGCCTCGCGGGCTTTCGGGTCGCTTTCCTTTTCGGCCTGCTCGAACGCCAGCAGGATGCGCCGGCGCACCTCGAACGCATCGTCCAGGGTCTTGAGGCCGGGCGCGAAGGGCGCCCAGTCGTCGCGGCCGAAGTAGCTGTGCGTCGCACCCGCTGCGACGACGAGGTGGTCATAGGGCAGCTGCGTGCCGTCCTTCAGGTGCACGGTGCGCGCCTTGGGGTCGATGTCCTGCACCTCGCCCAGCAGGCTCGTGACGTTGGGCTGCTTGCGAAACAGGTGGCGGATCGGCGCGGCGATGGCCGGCGCGGAAAGGCCGGCGGTGGCCACCTGGTACAGGAGCGGCTGGAACAGGTGGTGGTTGGTGCGGTCGACCAGCGTGACCTCGACGCCGGTGCCGGCGAAAGCCTTGGTGGCCTCGAGCCCGCCGAAGCCGCAGCCCACGATCACGACGCGGGGTTTGTTCTTGTTTTCGGCCATGCTGGCATTATGCGAAAGTGGGGAGACAAGAAGCCGTACGACCAGGAGTACCCCGATGTTCAGGACGTCGATCGCAGGCAGCCTGCCCAAGCCCGACTGGCTCGCCGAAACGAACAAGCTGTGGCCGAAGTGGAAGGCGGAGGGCGAGGAACTGCGCCGCGCGAAGGCCGCGGCCACGACCTTGTGGATCGAGGAGCAGGAGGAGGCTGGCCTGTCCATCGTCGGCGACGGCGAGCAGTCGCGCCAGCACTTCGTGCACGGCTTCCTCGAGCAGGTCGAGGGCATCGACTTCGAGCACAAGGTCGAGATGGGCATCCGCAACGACCGCTACAAGGCCATGGTGCCGCAGGTGGTCGGCCCGCTGCGCCTGAAGGGGCGCGTGCATGAATTCGAGGCGAAGCTGGCGCGCGCGCACACGAAGCGCACGCTCAAGTTCACGCTGCCCGGGCCCATGACCATCGTCGACACGGTGGCCGACCAGTTCTATGGCGACCGCGCGAAGATGGCCTTCGCCTTTGCCGAGCTCCTGAACCAGGAGGCGCTGGCGCTGCAGGACGATGGCGTGGACATCATCCAGTTCGACGAGCCCGCGTTCAACGTGTACATGAAGGACGCCGCCGACTGGGGCGTGAAGGCGCTGGAGCGCGCGGCCCAGGGCCTCACGTGCAAGAAGGCCGTGCACATCTGCTACGGCTACGGCATCCAGGCCAACGTGGACTGGAAGAAGACCCTGGGCGAGGAGTGGCGCCAGTACGAACAGGTGTTCCCCGCGCTCGCGAAGAGCTCCATCGACATGGTGAGCCTGGAATGCTTCCACTCGCACGTGCCGCCCGACCTGATGAAGCTGCTGCAGGGCAAGGACGTGATGGTCGGCGTGATCGACGTGGCGAGCGATGAGGTGGAGACGCCCGAGCAGGTCGCCGAGACCATCGGCAGGGCCTTGCAGTTCGTGCCGAAGGAGCGCCTGGTGTGCTGCACCAACTGCGGCATGGCGCCCATGGACCGCGACGTCGCGCTGGCCAAGCTGGAGGCGATGGTCAAGGGCGCGGACCTCGCGTGGCGCCGCCACGCGTGATGCACCGGCCGCGGTGACGCGGCGCGACACCTCCGGTAGCTTCCGGCGCAACTTGCCGCCCGCCGGCTTCGCCCGCGCGAAGCTTCGGCTACCATGCGCGCCAGAGTTGACGTAGGCCTTTCGGCGTACGGGAGGAGGATGACATGTGGCTTCTGGGCGGGCTCCTGGGCCTGGTGATCGGCGCCATCCTGGGCGCGGGTTGGTTCACGTTGGTGATCGCGGCGGGCGTCGCATTCGTCGCGCACAAACTCTTCGGCGGCGCCGCGCAGGCCCAAGCCGTGCAGCCGGTGATGACCGTCCCACACGAGGACGATGATTTCTCCGCCCTGCGCGCGAAAGTCGCGGCGCTCGAGAAACGCGTGCTGCACCTCGAAAGCATGGCGCGAAGCGGCGCGACGGCGCAGGCCCCGGCCGTGACGGGCGCACCTGCCGTCACCGCTGCGCCGCCAGCCGCCAGCATTGCACCCGTCGCCAGCATTGCACCCGTCGCCAGCATTGCACCCGTCGCCAGTGCGGCACCGGTCGCCACCGCGGGCCCTGTTGCAGCCGCGCCTCCCATCGCCACAGCCGCGCCCCGGCCGCAGGCGATGCCCGAGCCGGTCGCCGCGCGCGTCGCCGCAACGCAATCCGCGGCAGCCGTGCCTGCCGCGGCGCGTCCCACGCCCGCCCCGGTGCGCCGCCCGCAACCGGAGCCGGAACCGGAAATCGTGACGCGCGTGAAGGGATGGATCTTTGGCGGCAACACGCTGGTGAAGGTCGGCGTGCTGATCCTGTTCCTCGGCCTCGCGTTCCTGCTGCGCTACACCGCCGAGCGCGTGACGGTTCCGGTCGAACTGCGCTACGCCGGCGTTGCGTTCGCCGGGCTGGGACTGCTCGTGGTGGGCTGGTTGCTTCGCCGCAAGCGCGCGGACTATGCGCTGATCGTGCAGGGCGCGGGCATCGGCGTGCTGTACCTCACCATCCTCGCGGCGATCAAGCTGCATGCGCTGCTGCCCACGGGGGCGGCCTTTGCCATGCTCGCCGCGATGGCGGTGCTCAGCGCGGCGCTGGCGGTGCTGCAGAACGCATCTATCCTCGCGACCGTCGCCGCGCTCGAAGGTTTCGCGGCGCCGGTCCTCGTGTCCACCGGCGGCAACCACCCCGTCGCCCTGTTCACGTACCTCGCGGTGCTGGACGCCGGCATCTTCCTCGTCGCGACCTACAAGGCGTGGCGCGTGCAGAACCTCATCGGCCTGGTGGGCACGTTCACGCTGGCCGTCGGCTGGGCGAACACGCACTACACGGACGACCAGTTCGGCGTGGTGCAGCCCTTCCTGGTGTTCTTCTTCGCGCTGTTCGCCTTCATGGGCGTGCTGTTCGCATCGCGGACGCTGGCCGACCTGAGCAAAAAGCCCGCGCCCGAAGGCCTGCGCGAAAGGGCGGGGCAGGCGCTGGGTGCGGTGGGCCGCGTCGACAGCGCGCTCGTGTTCGGCACGCCCGTCACCGCCTTCGGCCTGCAATACATGCTGATGCGGCCCTGGGAGTACGGGGCGGCGTGGTCCGCGCTGGCCTTCGCGGCTTTCTACCTCGTGCTCGCGCGCGTGGTGTACGCGAAGCAGCGCCACGGGCTGGCGCTGCTCGCCGAGGCGTATGCGATCGTCGCGGCGATCTTCGTCACGCTGGCGATCCCGCTGGGCCTGGAAGGCACGTGGACCGGCGCCGCATGGGCGATCGAAGGCGCGGGCATGTACTGGCTCGGCATCCGCCAGCAGCGGCCCTATGCGCGCCTGCTGTCGTACGTGGTCCTTGCCGGCGCGGCGTACAAGCTGCTGCACGAGATCGCGGTCAACACCACGGGCGTCGGCCCGGTGCTCGAAGGCACCGTGTTCGGCCCGCTCGTGTTCGCCGCGGCCGCCAGTGTCATGTCGGCCCTGCACCGCCGGAACAAGGCGGCCATGGGCGACTTCGAAGCCAGCCTGGGCTTCTTCCTGCCGTGGCTCGCGGTGGCGGGCATTTCCATCCTGCCGTGGGAACTGCTCGAGCCCGCGCGCGCGGCGACGGCCACGGCGGTGCTCGCGCTGGCGCTGTATGCCTACGCGAGGGCTGCGCAAGCGGACGAGCTGCGGCCCATCGTCAGCGTGCTGCAGGTGTTCGCGGTCGTGACGTTCGCCGCGACCTTGCAGCGCGGCGCGGGCCTGGCCAGCACCGGCCCGGCGCTGGCCGACGGCGCGGAAGGCGGCATCGAGATGATCGCGATCGCGGCCAGCTTCCTGCTCACGGCCGGCCATACGCTGTGGCTCAACCGCCAGGACGCGTTGCGCAGCGGCCTGCGGCCCGTCTGGTCCGTGGCCAGTTCGCTCACCGCCGTGGCCGGTGTGGTGCTGCTGCACCTGGCGCCGCTCTTCGGCGCCAGCGTGAAGGACACGACGCAGTGGTGGCCGCTGTCGGCGTGCGCCGTCTTGTGGGTCGCGCTGCGGCTGCTGCACACGCCGCTGGCTTTCGCGGCCGGCGGCCTGCAGCTGGCCGCCGCCGGGGCCTTCTTCACCTACTTCAGCCCCGCGCCCGCGGCAGCGAGCATCGCCAACCCGGCCTTCCTCGTGCCGATGCTGTTCGCGGTGACGTGGTTCGTCGCCGGCGACTGGATCCGCGCCGAGTCGCAGCGTGTGCGCGAATCGGCCGACATGCCGGCGCGCAAGCGCTGGATCAACGAATGGTGCGAGGACGCCTATGCGCGCTGGCTGCCCGTGCTGGGCGCGCTCGCGTTCTGGGTCTTCGCCTGGTGGCACGAGATCGTGCGCTTGCTGGAACGCGACCACGCGCTGCGCTTCCTCGGGGCGGCGGCCGTGTTGCTGGCCGTCGCGACCTCTGCGCTCGCCAGCAGCCTGGCCACGTGGCGCCGCTGGCGCGAAGCCGGGCTGTGCACCAGCGTGACCGTGCCGGCCTTGTACTTCACGCTGGCCATCGCGCTGGCTACCGGGGCGTCGCCGAATTTCCCGTCGCGCGACGCCGGCTGGCTCGCCTGGCCGCTGGCCTTCGCGTGGCACCTCGCGCTGCTGCGCGCACAGCCGCGCTGGCTCGGCCGCGAGGCGCTGGGCTGGATGCACGCCGCGGGCCTGTGGCTGTTCGTCTTCCTCGCCGCGAAGGAATGCGGCTTGCGGATGATGCCCACGGGCGTCGAGGGCAGCGGCTGGTCGGTGCTCGGCTGGCTGTTGGTGCCCGGCCTCGTGGTCGCGCTCATCGCCACCCGCCTGCGCGGCGTGTGGCCGGTGGCCGAGTTCCGCCCCGCGTACATGGGGCGGGGCTGCATGCCGATCGTGGCCGTGATGCTGCTGCACGTGCTGGTGATGAACCTCGCGTCGCCCGGCGACTCGCGGCCGCTGCCCTATGTGCCGTTGCTCAACCCGCTCGAGCTGGCCTTTGCGCTGGCCCTCGCCAGCACGATGCTGTGGTGGCGTGCTTCGCCGTCGCGCGGCGCTGCCAGCGACGCGTCCAGGGGCGCGCTGGCCTTGTTCGCGTTGTACCTGCTCACAGGGGGCGTGCTGCGTGCCTGCCACCACTGGGCCGGTATTCCTTGGGACATGCACGCGCTCGCGTCGTCGCGCCTCGTGCAGGCGGCCCTGTCGATCACGTGGGCGGTGAGCGGCGTGCTGGCGATGGTCGTGGCCCACCGCCGCGCATCGCGCGCGAACTGGATCGGCGGCGCGGCGCTGATCGGCGTGGTGGTGGTCAAGCTGTTCGTAGTGGACCTCGCCGACACGGGCGGCATCTACCGCATCGTGTCGTTCATCGCGGTCGGCGTGCTGTTGCTGCTGGTCGGCTACTTCGCGCCCGTGCCGCCGAAGGCTTCCGCCGTGGGGGCCGCCGCATGAAGCTGTCCCGCGCCGTCGCGATCGTATGGTGCTGCGCAGCGGCGCACGGCCTGGCATCGCCGCAGCGCGGCGCACTGGAGCTGCAGGGCGAGGGGCCTTACTACCGCATGGCGATCCCGGTCGAAGCCTACGCCAACGCGCTGGACGCCAGCCTCGCCGAACTGCGCATTCGCAACGCCGCCGGCGTGGCCGTGCCGTTCGCATGGGACGACCGTGCGTCGCCCGCGCCGCGCCTGCTGTGGCTGCCGCGTATCGCGCCGGCGAGCTGCACGGCCGATTCGTGCGACTACGCGGTGCCGCCCAACGTGCCGGTGCAGAAGCTGCGCATCGAGATGGCGCAGTCGAACACGCTGGCGCAGGTGCAGGTGCTCGCGCTGATACCCGCCGGCTATTCGCCGGCGCCGCACTACCACCCGCACCACCACCACCTGCACAACCCGATCCGGATCCTGCGCCACCGCGAGAGGCACGCGCCGCCGCCCGCGCCGGCGGCTGCGACCGATATCGAGCAGCAGCTCGCCGACACCGTCGCCTACCCGGGTGCAGAAGAACGGCGTGGAGGAAAAGGCGGTCGAGGTCGACCTCGGCGGCGTGGCCTACCCCCGGCTGCGATTGCGCGTGCGCGGCGGCATCGCGCAGGTCGGCCAGCCGACGCCGGGCATCGAGATCGCCACGCGCGAGCGCGCCATCGTCTTCCTTGCCAGTGGCGCGGCACCTTTCACCGCCACGTGGGGCGACGTGGCCGGCGAGCCCCGCGCGCTGCCACTGGCCACGCTGGTCCCCAAATACCAGGCGAACAAGCCCTTCGCGGCGGGCACCGCCAACCTGGAGGTGAGGGTCGCGCCACCGCTCGTCGTACCGGCACCCGTTGCGCAGGCCGTCGCGCAGCCTGCGCCGCAGCCCGCGCGAGAGGCGCAGAAGCCGGCCAAGCCTGCGCGCGAGCACGACGCCTGGCTATGGGCAGCGCTGTTGGGCGCCGTGGCCGGGCTCGGCGCGATGGCATGGTCACTGCTGCGCCAGAAACCCGAGGTTTTGTGACGGCGCCGCGCGCGTTGTACGCTACGCCCGTGCCGTCCCGCTTCAACCCCCGCGCCCTGGCGCGGCTCACATCCACCCTGCAATCGCACATCGACCGCGGCCGCATCCCGGGCGCGATCGCCGTGGTCGCGCGTGCAGGCCAGGTCGAGTTGTTCGAGGCGCTGGGGCGGCTCGACCCCGACAGCGGCGCCGCGATGCGGGACGATGCCATCTTCCGCATCTATTCGATGACCAAGCCCGTCGTCTCGCTGGCCGCGCTGATGCTGATGGAAGAAGGCGCGCTGCAGATGAACCAGCCGCTGTCGCTCTTCTTCCCCGAGTTCGCCCAACCGAAGGTGCAGGCGGGTAACGAGCTTGTGCCGGCCGCGCGCGAAGCGACCGTGCACGACCTGCTGCGGCACACCGCGGGCCTGACTTACGGCTTCCTCGGGGCCAACCCCGTGCAGCAGCTGTACGAGGCGAACAACCTCGTCGACCGGTCGCGCACCAACCGCGAGTTCTGCCGCGTGCTCGCGTCCTTGCCCTTGCAGGACCACCCGGGCACCTGGTTCCAGTACAGCCATGCGACCGACGTGCTCGGCGCCGTGGTCGAGGCGGCCTCGGGCCGCACGCTGGGCCAGTTCCTCGCGGAGCGCATCTTCGAGCCGCTCGCGATGAAGGAGACGTCGTTCAACGTGCCGCAGCCGAAGTGGGGCCGTGTCGCGCAGCCCTTCGGCAAGGACCCCGACAGCGGGCAGCCCGTCACGATGCTGGACCACCGCGCGCATGCGTCATGGGAATCCGGCGGTGGCGGCCTCTTCGGCACGGCGCACGACTACGTCCGCTTCCTCTCGATGATGGCCAACCGCGGCTCGCTCGGCGGCGAGCGCCTCGTGTCGCGCAAGACGGTCCAGTGGATGACGGCCGACCACTTGGGCGCGCTGCCCGCGTACAACGACCTGCTGATCCCCGGCTACGGCTTCGGCCTGGGCTTCGCCGTGCGCAAGGAGGCGGGCATGGGGCCGCAGCCGGGCTCGCCGGGCCAGTATTTCTGGAGCGGCATCGGCGGGACTTCGTTCTTCATCGACCCGGCCGAGGACATCTTCGCGCTCCTGATGACGCAGGCGCCGAACCAGCGTATCTTCTTCCGCAACCTGTTCCGCCACCTCGTTTACGCTGCGCTGGATTGACACCATGGGCCACGAACATTCGCACGATGCGCGCTGGAAGCACGACGGCGTGCGCGTCATCCCCGGCAACCAGCTCGATCCCAACGTGCCTTCGACGCCGGGCATGGACCGCAAGGCGGCCATCACGTTCGCGCGCGTGGGCGCGCAGAAGCTCTGGGCCGGCACGGTCCACATCCATCCCAACGCAAAGACGGGCGCGCACCACCACGGCCACCTCGAAAGCGTGATCTACGTGGTGAAGGGCCGCGCGCGCATGCGCTGGGGCGAGCACCTCGAGTTCACCGCGGAGGCGGGGCCGGGCGACTTCATCTACGTGCCGCCTTTCGTGCCGCACCAGGAGATCAACGCAAGCCCGACCGAGGCGCTCGAGTGCGTCCTGTGCCGCAGCGACGGCCAGGCGGTGGCGGTCAACCTGGACATCGAACCCGTCGAGAAACCCGAGCAGGTGCTGTGGGTGGACCCGACGCACCCGAAGGGCGGCGTCTAGCTCGATGGCGCATCCCCCGCAGTTGCAGGACATCGCCGTCCTCGTGGTCGAGGACGACGAGGACTACCGCGAGCTCACGCTGGCCACGCTGCGCGAGTGCTGCGATCCCGCGCGCATCCTCGGTGTCGCCGACGGCGAGCGCGCGCTCGATTGGCTCCTGGGCCGCCGCGCGCATGCCGGGCGCGACACGCGCAGGCAACCGCGGCTGGTGGTGCTGGACCTGACGCTGGAGCGCGTGCACGGCATCGACGTGCTCGAGGCCATGCGCGACGACCCGCTGACGCAAGGCGTGCCGGTCGTGGTGCTGTCCGGCACCTCGGACAAGGCGGAGCTCGACCGCTGCTACCAGGCCGGGGCCAACAGCGTCGTGCGCAAGACCGTCGACCCGGCGGAACTGCGCCGCAAGCTGCACCAGATGTACGAGTTCTGGATCACCGTCAACGAGGCCAACCGCAACTCGCGCGTGTAGTCGCCCGACTACACGTGACGCGCCGACTTCCTACACCTGCTGAGCCACGCCATTGGCGACAGTCGAGCCGATGGAACCCAGCAAGCCCGACAAGCCCAGCCGCGGCAGCACGCTGCTGCCCACCGCGGCGGTCACGGCCGTCGCCGTGTTCGCCGTCGTCGCGGCGGTGATGGTCAAGCGCGGCGACGATCCCGTCGTCGCGGGCGGCACTGCACCCGCCGAAGTCGTCACCGCACCGCCGCTGAAGGCGCCCGACACACGCTCGATGGGCGGCGCGGCCGCGTGCAAGGACTGCGGCGTCGTGCAGATGGTGGTGGCCGTGAACGAGCCCGGGGGCACCGCGCCGCGGGCCTACCAGATGCACATCCGCATGGACGACGGCAGCACGCGCACGATCGAGCAGCGCGGCGCGCTGGCGGCCGGCTCGCGCGTGCAGGTCAAGGGCTCGAGCGTGAAGCCGCTGTCGTGATCAGGCGTCGGCGATCTTGAGCACCAATTTCCCGAAGTTCTCGCCCTTGAACAGCTTGAGCAGCGCCTCGGGGAAGTTGTCGAGGCCGCTCACCACGTCCTCGCGGCTCTTCATGCGGCCGTCCTTCAGGTAGCCGGCGAGCTCGCCCACGGCTTGCGGGAAGCGGTCGACGTAATCGAACACCACCATGCCCTCCATGCGCGCGCGGTTGACCAGCAGCGACATGTAGTTCTTCGGGCCTTGCACCGCTTCCATGTTGTTGTACTGGCTGATGGCGCCGCAGATGACGATGCGCGCGCCGCGCGCGAGCTTGGCCAGCACGTGGTCGAGGATCTCGCCGCCCACGTTGTCGAAGTAGACGTCCACGCCCTTGGGGCAGTGGTCCTTGAGCCCCTGGCGCACGTTGCCGGCCTTGTAGTCGATGCAGGCGTCGAAGCCCAGCTCGTTGACGACCCACTCGCACTTGGCCGGGCCGCCGGCGATGCCGACGACGCGGCAGCCCTTGACCTTCGCGAGCTGGCCGACGGTCTGGCCGACCGCACCCGCGGCGCCGGATACCACGACGGTGTCGCCGGGCTTGGGCTGGCCCACGTCGAGCAGCCCGAAGTAGGCCGTCATGCCCGGCATGCCCAGCACGTTGAGCCACTGGTTGGGCGTGCCCAGGCGCTGGTCGATCTTGAAGAGCCCCGCCTTGCGCGCCTGCGCGGCCTCGATGAGCGCGTATTCCTGCGCGCCCGTCGCGGCGGAGACGAGGTCGCCTTCCTTGAACTGCGGGTTCTTCGATGCGACGACCCTGGCGATGCCGCCGGCGCGCATCACATCGCCGATGCCCACGGGCTCGATGTAGCTCTTGCCCTCGTTCATCCAGCCGCGCATGGCAGGGTCGAGCGAGATCGCCAGGTTCCTGACCAGCACGCCGCCGTCGGCGGGCTCGCGCACGGGCTCGGTCGTGAACGACCACACGTCGCGCGTGGGCAGGCCGGTGGGCCGCTTCGCGAGGCGGACCTGGTGGTTGGTGAGGGCGGTGGTGGTGGTCATGTCGGCTCCTGGCGTCGTAGCGCCAGCGATGCTACTTGTCAGGAGCCTCGTGTGCTGTCCCGCACGTATCACCGCCTTGTGCTGTAATGAATTTGCCCCGCCGACGACTCATCCACTGGAGGTTTTCCACGTGACTGTGTCCCTTGCCGCGCACGCGGCCGCGCACCCGCGCGCCGCCCTGCAGGACCGCTACGCGGCGGTCCGCGCGCACACCTTGTCGCTGGCCGCGCCGCTGTCCGAAGAAGACCAGTGCGTGCAGCCCATGCCCGACGCCAGCCCCACGAAGTGGCACCTGGCGCACACCAGCTGGTTCTTCGAGGCGGTGGTGCTGTGCGAGCACGCCAAGGGCTATGAGCCGTTCGACGCGCGCTTCTTCCACCTGTTCAACTCCTACTACGAGTCGCTTGGCCCGCGCCACCCGCGCCCGCAGCGCGGCCTGCTGACGCGGCCGTCGCTCGCACAGGTGCATCGCTACCGCGCGCACGTGGACGCGGCGATGGCGCGCTTCATCGAAACGGCCACGGGCCCCGAATGGGATGCGGCGGCGCCGCTCATGGAGCTGGGCCTGAACCACGAGCAGCAGCACCAGGAGCTGGTCCTCACCGACATCCTGTACACGCTGGGGTGCAACCCGCTGCTGCCGGCCTACCGCGCGGGCGAGGCGCCCCCGCTGCGCCTGGCGTCCGGGCCGAGCACGGCCGGCTGGATCGACATGCAGGGCGACGTCGCGCGCATCGGCCACGCGGGCGAAGGTTTCGCATTCGACAATGAGACACCGCGCCACGAGGTGCTGCTGCAGCCCTTCCGCATCGCCGACCGTTTGGTGACCTGCGGCGAGTTCGCGGAGTTCATCGCCGACGGCGGCTACGAAAAGCCGTCGCTGTGGCTGTCCGACGGCTGGGCGGCGGTGCAGGCCAATGGCTGGCGGCACCCGCTGTACTGGATCGCGCCGGATGACCCGCGCGCACCGGCGCCGCACTGGCAGGTGTTCGGGCTGGACGGCGTGCGACCGCTCGACGCCGAAGCACCCGTCACGCACCTGAGCTACTACGAAGCCGCGGCCTACGCCGAGTGGGCCGGCGCACGCTTGCCCACCGAATTCGAATGGGAAGCCGCGAGCGCCGCGCCGGGGATGCACCAGCTCACCGGCCATGCCTGGCAGTGGACGCGTTCCTCGTACGACCCGTACCCGGGCTTCCGGCCGTGGGCCGGCGCGGTGGCCGAGTACAACGGCAAGTTCATGGTGGGTCAGCTCGTGCTGCGCGGCTCCAGCAGCGCGACGCCCGCCGGCCACGAGCGCGCCACGTACCGCAACTTCTTCCCGCCCGCGGCGCGTTGGCAGTTCTCGGGAATCCGCCTCGCGAAGGACGCCGCATGCTGAGCCGCGCGCAGGTCCACGCCGAGCCCGGCATGGGCGCACACGCCGCCTTCGCCGCCGAAATGCGCGCGTGCCTGGCCGCGCGGCCGCGGCGCATCTCGCCGAAGTGGTTCTACGACAGCCGCGGCTCGCAGCTGTTCGACGCCATCTGCGAGCTGCCCGAGTACTACCCCACGCGCACCGAATTCGGCATCCTCACGCGCCACGCCGGCGAGATGGCCGCGCTCATGGGCCCGCGCGCGGAGGTCGTCGAGTTCGGCGCGGGGTCGCTCCGCAAGGTACGGTTGCTGCTCGACGCGATGGAAGCGCCCGCACGCTACCTGCCCATCGACATTTCGGGCGACCACCTCGCGCAGTCCGCGATCGAGCTGCAGCGCACCTACCCCGGCCTGGACGTGCAGCCCGTCGTGGCCGACTACACGCAGCGCCTGCTGCTGCCCGCGCCCCTGCCCGGCGCGGGCAAGCGCATCGGCTTCTTCCCCGGTTCGACCATCGGCAACTTCACGCCCGAGGAGGCGCTGCACTTCTTCGTGCTCGCGGGCCAGCTGCTGCGCGGCGGCGCTTTGCTGCTCGGCGCCGACCTCGTGAAGGACCCGGCGGTGCTGCACGCCGCGTACAACGACGCGCAGGGCGTGACGGCCGAGTTCAACCTGAACCTGCTGGCTCGCGCCAACCGCGAGCTGGGCACCGGCTTCGAGCTGTCGAAGTTCTGGCACAGCGCCTTTTACAACGCGCCGGCCTCGCGCATCGAGATGCACCTGGTGAGCCGCGAGCGCCAGCGGGTCGAATGGCGCGGCGAGCGCTTCGAGTTCGACGAGGGCGAGGCCATCCACACCGAGAACTCGTACAAGTTCACGGTCGAGGGGCTGCACGCGATGGCGCTGGATGCGGGCTTCCGGCCCGGTCCGGTGTGGACCGACGATGCGCAGCTGTTCAGCGTGCATTGGCTGCACGCGCCGGCCTGAAGGAAACCGGATGAAAGCGACCTGGAACGGCGTGACGATCGCCGAAAGCACGGACACCGTGGTGGTCGAAGGCAACCACTACTTCCCGGCAAGCGCGCTCAGGCGCGAGTACGTGAGCTTCAGCAACACGCATACCGTGTGCCCGTGGAAGGGCACGGCCAGCTACTACTCGCTGCTGGTGAACGGCGAGCTCAATCCCGACGCCGTCTGGTACTACCCCGACCCGAAGCCGGAGGCGCAGATGGTGCGCGACCGCGTGGCGTTCTGGAAGGGCGTGAAGGTGACCAACACATGATCCACGTCGATGCCGCCATCGTCGGCGCCGGCCAGGCCGGCCCGGCGCTCGCCGTCGCGCTGGCACAGCGCGGCGAGAAGGTCGCGCTCATCGAGGCCCAGCACCTGGGCGGCACCTGCGTGAACAATGGCTGCACGCCCACGAAGACCTTGCGCAAGAGTGCGCGCGTCGCGTACCTCGCGGGCCGCGCGGCGGAGTTCGGCGTGAACGTCGGCGAGGTGAGGATCGACTTCGCGGCAGCGATGAGCCGCATGCAGGATCGGGTGGACACCGCGCGCGCCGGCCTGGAGTCATGGATCGCCGGCACTCCGGGCATCACGCTGCTGCGCGAGTGGGGCGCCTTCGCCGGCGGCCGCGAAGGCGCGTTCGACCTGAAAGCCGGCGACAAGGCGGTGCGCGCGAAGCGCGTGTACCTCAACACCGGCACGCGGCCATTCGTGCCGCCCATCCCCGGCCTGGACGGCGTTCCCCACCTCACGAACGAGTCGCTGCTGAAGCTGCGCGTGCTGCCGCGGCACCTCGTCGTGATCGGCGGCAGCTACATCGGCCTAGAGATGGGGCAGATCTTCCGCCGCCTCGGCTCGCAGGTGACGGTGGTGGAGACGGCGCCGCGCATCACGGCGCGCGAGGACGAGGACCTCACCACGTCGATCGCGGCCTTCCTCGGGAAAGAGGGCATCCGCATCATCGCCGGCAAGCCCGTGACCAAAGTCGAGCGCGCCAGGGACGGCGTCGCGGTGACGGTGGGCGAGGAGCGCATCGAAGGCTCGCATGTGCTCGTCGCGACCGGCCGGCTGCCCAACACCGAGAAGTTGAACCTGAAAGCGGTCGGCGTGGAGACCGACGCACGCGGCTTCGTCCCGACGAACGGCCGGCTGGAGACGAACGTGCCCGGCATCTGGGCGCTGGGCGACATCAACAAGCGCGGCGCGTTCACGCACACGAGCTTCCACGACCACGAGATCGTGCTGGCCAACCACGACGGCGGCAACCGCTCGGCCGACAAGCGCACCATGTGCTACGCGATGTTCACCGACCCGCCGTTCGCGCGCGTCGGGATGTCGGAGACGGAGGCGCGGGCGTCCGGCAAGCGCGTGCTGATGGCCACGTTCGACATGAAGAACGTCAGCCGCGCCAAGGAGGAAAGCGAGACCGCGGGCCTGGTCAAGCTGCTGGTCGACGCCGATACCGACCGGTTCCTCGGCTTCGCGATGGCCGGCATCGCCGCCGACGAGATCGTGCACGTCTTCACCAACTTCATGGCGGCGGGCGGCACGGCGACGGTGATGAAGGAGGCGCTGCCCGCGCATCCCACGGTGGCGGAGTTCCTGCCCACCATCCTCGGCAAGCTGAAACCCCTGGCCTAGCGCGCCGGCGCATCCGCGCTAAGCTCGCGGCGTGACATCCCTCGCGCCCGCCTTCACCGACCCGACGCAACTCGACGCCGCGATGCGCCAGCGCGGCTACGCGGTGCTCACGCCGCAAGCCGTGAGCGCGCTGGCGCGTTGCCCGGCGGCGGAACTGGAAGCCCTGGGCGCCAGCTGGGACGACCTCGCGCCGGACCAGTACCTGAAGGACGGGGGCCACTACCGCAAGCGCCGGCATTCGTCATTCACCGTCGACGGCGAGGAAGTGGGCCTGGCGCCGCATCGCGCGCACTGGCAGGGCGTCGAATACAACGCGCTGCACGGCGGCATGCAGCGCTGGTTCGAACCGGTCGCGCCGCAGGTTGCGCAGGCGCCCGCGTGGCTGGCGCTGCTGCGGTGGCTGGGCGGCGTGAGTTCCGCGCTGAAGGGCCGGCAGCGCTGGTTCGTCGAGGCGCACCAGTTCCGCATCGACACCGAAGGCGGCATCGGCCGCCCGACGCCCGAGGGTGCGCACCGCGACGGCGTGGATGTGGTGGCGGTGTTCCTCGTCGCGCGCGAAGGCATCAAGGGCGGCGAGACGCGCGTGTTCGAAGCCGACGGCCCGCGCGGCGAGCGCTTCACGCTCACGCAGCCGTGGTCGCTGCTGCTGCTGGACGACGAGCGCGTGATCCACGAGTCGACGCCGATCCAGCCGGCGGGCGAGGGCGGGGGCTACCGCGACACGCTGGTGGTCACCTACCGCGCGCAGGGCTTCCAGGGCGGCTAGTCGCGGATGTCGCCCACCGGGTTGCCGCCGAAGTCGGCGCGGCCCAGGTAGGCGATGACCTTGCGCGCCGCTTCTTCCGGCGAAGCCAGCACGCCTTGTTCCTTGATGCCGGTGAAGTAGCCGATGTCGGGAAACTGGCTGGGGTCGCTGCCGCGCAGCTGCACCTGCATGTCGGTGTCGATGACGCCGGGCGCCAGCGAGCACACCTTCGCGCCGTCGGGGGCGCGCTCTTCTTCCAGCGCGACGCAGCGCGTGTAGTGGTCCATCCCGGCCTTGGCCGCGCAGTACAGCGCCTGCGACGCCATGGCGCGGCGGCCCAGGCCCGAGGAGATGTTCAGCACCTTGCGCGGGACCTTCCAGGCCGAAGTCGCGCGCAGGAAGCTTGCGGTCAGCAGCATCGGCGCTTCGAGGTTCACGCGCAGCGCATCGGCGATGTCGTCGCCGCCGATGGCCGACAACGGCGCTACCTGGGGCAGCAGCGCGGCGTTGTTGATCAGGGTGACGCTCGCGTAGCCGCCGGGCTCCTTGGCCTTCAGCCAGGTTTCCAGGCGGGTGGCCGCCCCGGCGGCGCGCGCCAGGTCGTGCGGCCATTGCTCGCACGCGACGCCCGCTTTCGCGGCGCGCTCCTGCAGCGCGTCGTTGGTCTTGCGCGAGATGCACAGCAGGTCGTGGCCGGCGTCCAGCAGCTGCTGCGCGATCGCCAGGCCCATGCCCCGCGACGCGCCGGTGATGACGGTGAGGTGCTGCGCCATGTCAGGTCTTCACGATGATCGGGAAATCCGCCTTCACGCCGTCGCTGCCGGCCACGAAGTTGCGGGTGAGCGCCGCGCGGTCGGCGGCGTCGAGGCTGCGCCACAGGCCGTCGCGTTCGTTGTGCGGGTCGCCCGCCACGTACATCTGGGTGGTCAGCAGCTCGCGTGAGCCGAGCTTCACCTTGAAATGGATGTGCGGCGTGCGGCCCGAGTAGGGCGCCGGTTTGATCGTGCGGAAGCGCCAGGCGCCGCTTGCGTCCGTCGTCACGCGGCCGAAGCCCTGGAAAGCGGCGTCCGCGCCGCGGTCGCCCGGGTGGTGGTAGTGGCCCGCCTCGTCGCACTGCCAGATCTCCACGGCGGCACCGCGCACGGGCCGGCCCTCCAGGTCGCGCACCGTGCCTTCCACCCACGCGGGCTGGCCGCGCGCATAGGTGAGGTTGCCGTTGCGCAGCAGGTCGAAATCGGAATCGGCCGGCAGCTCGACGGGATAGAACGGCCCTTCGGTCTGCGAAGGCGTCGTGCGGCGCGGCGCGATGGGCTGCGCGCGCGCGGCCGACCAGATCCAGGGAAAGGCGACGAAGGCCGCGGCGCTGCGGCGCGTGAGGGCGGACGGGTCCATGCCGCCAGCATAGCCGCGAAGCGCGCTAGAAGGGGACAGGGCTGGCAAGCGCCAACGGCTCGCCCGTTGCCGGATGGGTGAATGCCAGCCCGGCCGCGTGCAGCAGCAGGCGCGCTGAATGCGCGGCGACTTCGGGCGGCGCATAGAGCGCATCGCCCAGGATCGGGTGGCCGATGGCCTGCAGGTGCACGCGCAACTGGTGCGAGCGGCCCGTGACCGGCTCCAGCTCGACCCGCGTCGTGTCGGCGCCGCGCGCCAGCACGCGCCACTTCGTGCGGCTCGGCTTGCCGCTGGCGCGGTCCACCACCTGCTTCGGCCGGTTGGGCCAGTCGGCGGCGAGCGGCAGGTCGATCTCGCCCTCGTCCTGCGCGATGAGCCCCGCAACGATCGCCACGTAGCGCTTGCGCACCTCGCGGCCCTCGAACGCCGCGCCCATGCGCCGCTGGATTTCCGGGCCCCGCGCCATCAGGAACAGGCCCGAGGTCGCCATGTCGAGGCGGTGCACCACGAGCGCATCGGGGTACGCGGCCTGCACCCGCGCCGCCATGCAATCGGCCTTGTCCGCGCCACGGCCGGGCACCGACAGCAGGCCGGCCGGCTTATCGACGGCCACCAGCCACTCGTCGGCGTGGACCAATAATGGCTGCATGAGCCTCTCCGCCATCCCCTTGTCGCTGCAGACCATCCTGCTGCTCGTCGCGTCCAACGTGTTCATGACCGTGGCCTGGTACGGCCACCTGAAGTTCTTCAAGGAAGGTTCCGCATGGTACGTGGTGGCCCTGGCGAGCTGGGGCATCGCGCTCTTCGAATACCTGCTGCAGGTGCCGGCCAACCGCATCGGTTTCCTGGAGGCGGGCTACACCGTCGCGCAGCTGAAGATCCTGCAGGAGGTGATCACGCTGGCGGTGTTCGTGCCGTTCGCGCTGTTCGTGCTGGGCCAGCCGATGAAGATGGATTACGTGTGGGCGGCGCTGTGCATGGTGGGCGCCGTCTATTTCATATTCCGCAACGGCTGAGCGCCACCCCCCAGTTACACTCGCCGCACCCCGGGACCTGGAGAGAGCGATGTTTGGCAAGCTGCTGCCGCGCGAAGGCAACTTCTACGAGATGTTCAACCAGCATGCCGACCGCATCGTCGAGGCGGCGCGCGCTTTCTCCCAGCTGGTCACGCACTACGGGGACAGCCACCTGCGCGAGCAATACAACCGCGACGTCGACAATGCCGAGCGCGCCGCCGACCGCGTGACGCACGAGGTCAACCGCCTCATCCACAAGACCTTCATCACGCCCATCGACCGCGACCAGATCCACACGCTGATCAACACGATGGACGACGTCGCCGACCTGATCCAGGACACGGCCGAGACGATGGCGCTGTACGACGTGCGCCACATGACCGACGAAATCTCGCGCCTGACGGACATCTCGGTCAAGTGCTGCGACCGCGTCAAGGAAGCCGTGAACCTGATCGCGCGCCTGGGCGAGCCGGCCGCCGCCGAAGCCGCGCTGAAGACCTGCGAGGAGATCGACAAGCTCGAGTCCGACGCGGACCGCGTGATGCGCTCGGCCATCAGCAAGCTGTTCCGCGAGGAGCAGGACGTGCGCGAGGTCATCAAGCTCAAGGCCATCTACGAGCTGCTGGAGACCATCACCGACAAGTGCGAGGACGTGGCCAACGTCATCGAGGGCATCATCCTCGAGCACTCCTGACGCGATGGAAACCACCGCCCTCTGGGTCATCGTGATGCTGGTGGCCCTGGCCATCGCGTTCGACTTCATGAACGGCTTCCACGACGCCGCGAACTCGATCGCCACCGTGGTGTCCACCGGCGTGCTGCGGCCGTCGCAGGCCGTGGCGTTCGCCGCGTTCTTCAACCTGGCCGCTTATTTCATCTTCGGCCTGCATGTCGCTGCGACCGTCGGCAAGGGCATCGTGGAACCGGGCGTGGTGAACACGCACGTGGTATTCGGCGCGCTGGTCGGCGCGATCACCTGGAACGTGCTCACCTGGCTGTGGGGCATCCCCAGCAGCTCGTCGCACGCGCTGATCGGCGGCATCGTGGGCGCGGTGATGGCGAAGGCCGGCGCCGGCGCGCTCATCGCCGCCGGCGTGTGGAAGACGGTGCTCTTCATCTTCGTGTCGCCGACGCTCGGCTTCCTGCTCGGGTCGCTGATGATGGTGCTGGTGTCGCACCTGTTCCGGCGCTCGACGCCCTCGCGCGTGGACCGCTGGTTCCGCCGCCTGCAACTCGTCTCCGCCGGCGCCTACAGCCTGGGGCACGGCGGCAACGACGCGCAGAAGACCATCGGCATCATCTGGATGCTGCTGCTCGCCACCGGCTACATGTCGGCCGACGCCAAGCAGCCGCCGATCTGGGTCGAGCTCTCGTGCTACACCGCGATCGCGCTGGGCACGATGTTCGGCGGCTGGCGCATCGTCAAGACCATGGGCCAGAAGATCACCAAGCTCAAGCCCGTGGGCGGCTTCTGCGCCGAGACGGGCGGGGCGATCACGCTGTTCCTCGCGTCGGCGCTGGGCATCCCCGTGTCCACCACGCACACCATCACCGGTGCCATCGTGGGCGTGGGCTCCGCGCAGCGGGCCAGCGCCGTGCGCTGGGGCGTGGCGGGCAACATCGTGTGGGCCTGGATCTTCACGATCCCGGCCAGCGCCTTCGTCGCCGCGATCTCCTACTGGGTCAGCCTGCAGATCTTCTGATCGCCTACTGGCTGATCTTGCGGCCCTCTTCGATCTGCCATTCGAAGTAGTGCTGGAAGCTGTAGGCCAGCGTCGCCATCAGGCAGCCCGTGCCGATCATCAGTGCGAGCACGACGGCGCCGATGGTGAACCAGTTGGTAGCGCCTGCCGACGCGTCTTCGCCCGCATCCGGGTTGAAGCGTGCATTCCACTTTTCGCGTGAGCTCAGGCCGTAGACGATGGCCATGAGCGACGTGGCCGCGATCGTGAACCCGAGCAGCGGGATCAGCCACCAGCTGAGCGCATCGTCCACCCCGAACTGCCGCACGCGCGCAATGCCGTAGATGCCGAGCAGCGTCGGCAGCGGCAGGAGCCACCCGATCCCGTCGCCGATGCCGTGCAGGTAGAAGCGGTGCAGCCCCAGCGGGCCGCCGAGGAACGCCAGCCACGCGGCGGCCGTCTTGTTCTTCATGCGCCGTCGGCCGGTGCGGTGCGGTCGCCTTCGCCGATCGCCTTTTCCATGATCACGATGTCCAGCCAGCGGCCGAACTTCCAGCCGCAGGACCGGATGGAGCCCGCCGGCGTGAAGCCCAGCGCCTGGTGCACGCCGATGGAGCCCGCGTTGCCCGAGTCGCCGATGACCGCGATCAATTTGCGGATGCCCACGGCCTGCGCCTGCTTCACCAGCTCGGCCAGCAGCACCTTGCCCTGGCCCTTGCCGGCCGCGTCCTTGTGCATGTAGATCGAGTCCTCGGCCGAGAAGCGGTAGGCCGGGCGCGGCTTGAACCACTGGCAGTACGCGAAACCGATGACCTTGCCGCCGTCTTCCATCACCAGGTAGGGCAGGCCCTTGGACAGCACGTCGGCCCGCCGCCCGGCCATCTCCGTTTCGGTCGGGGCGGTGGTCTCGAAGGTGCCCGTGCCGTTTTCCACATGCCAGGCGTAGATGGCCGTGATGGCGGCGACGTCGGATTCGAGGCTGGGGCGGATGGAGCTCATGGCAGGGGAAAAGGCTATAATCGCAGGCTTCCCAGCGTGTCGCTGGCCGGGTGGCCGAAGCGCGTGTCTCAACGCTGGAATGAAAAGGCAAGGTTCTTGCGGAGCCTTGTTACCACCCAAGGATATTAGCAATGGTCGTCATTCGACTCTCGCGCGGCGGCGCCAAGGCCCGCCCGTTCTTCAACATCGTGGTCGCCGACAAGCGCACGCGCCGCGACGGCCGCTTCATCGAGCGCATCGGTTTCTACAACCCGATCGCGACCGAAAAGGAAGAGTCCGTGCGCATCGCGCAGGACCGCCTGACCCACTGGCGTGGCGTCGGTGCGCAGGTCTCCCCGACCGTGGAGCGCCTGCTCAAGCAAACCGCCGCCAAGGCCCCGGCCGCGGCTTAAGACGCATGGCGGCCCGCCTCCCCGCCGATCTACCGGCCGGGCTCGAGGCGGCCCCGCTCCCCGCCGACGCCATCGAGGTCGGCCGCATCGCCGATGCGTGGGGAGTCAAGGGCTGGTTCAAGGTCATTCCCCACAGCGCTTCCCCGGAAGCGCTTTTTTCTTCCAGGCGCTGGTACCTGCAGACGCCGTCCGCCACGGTGCTCCTGCGCGTCAAGGAAGCCAAGGAACACTCGGACGTCGTCGTCGCCTGGGCGCATGACGTCGAGGGCCGCGACGCCGCCGAGGCGCTCAAGGGCGCGCGCGTGTTCGTGCCCCGCTCCAGCTTCCCGACGGCGGGCGAGGGCGAGTACTACTGGGTCGACCTGATCGGCCTGGACGTCGCCAACCGCGAGGGCGTGGCGCTGGGCAAGGTCAAGGACCTCCTGGCCACCGGCCCCCAGACCGTGCTGGTGCTCGAATACGAGGAAGACGGCAAGCCCGCCGAGCGCATGATCCCCTTCGTGGCCGCCTACGTCGACGACGTGGACCTGAAAGCCCGGAAGATCACCGTCGACTGGCAGGCCGACTACTGAGATGCGCTTCGACGTCGTCACGCTGTTCCCGGAACTCTTCGCGCCCTTCCTCGAGACGGGCGTGACGCGCCGCGCGTACGAGTCGAAACAGGTCGACGTGCGCCTGTGGAACCCGCGCGATTTCTCCGAGGGCAACTACCGCCGCGTGGACGACCGGCCCTTCGGCGGCGGCCCCGGCATGGTGATGATGGCCGAGCCGCTGGCGCGCTGCGTGGACGCCATCCGCGCCGACCGTCAGGGCATGGCACCTGTGGTGCTGTTCTCTCCCGTCGGCGCCCGGCTGGACCACGCGCAGGTCGAGGCGTGGTCGGCCGGGCAGGGCGGCATCCTGCTGTGTGGCCGCTACGAGGGCCTGGACCAGCGCTTCATCGACCGGTACGTGGACGTTGAGCTGAGCCTGGGCGACTTCGTGCTCTCCGGCGGCGAGGTCGCCGCCATGGCGCTGCTGGATTCGGTCGCCCGCCTGCAGCCCGGCGTGCTGGGCGACGAGGACAGCCACCAGTTCGACAGCTTCAACCCGGCCCTGGACGGCCTGCTCGATTGCCCCCACTACACCCGGCCCGAGGAGTGGCAGGGCGCCAAGGCCCCCGCCGAGCTCCTGTCCGGCCACCACGCCCAGATCGAGCGCTGGCGCCGGGAGCGGCGCCTGGAGGTCACGGCCCGCCAGCGGCCCGACCTGATCGAGGCCGCCCGGGCCCAGGGCCGGCTGACAAAGGCGGACGAGGCCTTCCTCGCCGGACTTCGCTAAGTTGTTATAATCGCAGGCTTTTCTACCGATCCTCTACCCGGCTATTCCAAGCCTTTGATTCCAAAGCCCGGGCATCGATCACCTAGACCATGAACCTGATCCAGACCCTCGAGCAAGAGGAAATCGCCCGTTTGGGCAAGAACATCCCCGACTTCGCCCCCGGCGACACGGTGATCGTTTCGGTGAACGTCGTCGAAGGCAACCGCAAGCGCGTGCAGGCCTACGAAGGCGTCGTGATCGCCAAGCGCAACCGCGGCCTGAACAGCGGCTTCACGGTGCGCAAGATCTCCAGCGGCGAAGGCGTGGAGCGCACGTTCCAGACCTACAGCCCCCTGATCGCCGGCATCGAAGTCAAGCGCCGCGGCGACGTGCGCCGCGCCAAGCTGTACTTCCTGCGCGAGCGCAGCGGCAAGTCCGCGCGCATCAAGGAAAAGCTGGCGCACCACCAGAAGCCCGCCGCCGAGTAACCCTCGTTCGCGAAGGCCGGAGCCGCCGCCAGCGTCCCGCTGCGGCGGTTTTTGCTTTTCGAGCCCCATGGCCCAGCAACCCAACGTCCTCATCCCGCTGTCGAAGCTGCCCAGCTTCGACCCGCGCGAGATGCCCGTGGACTCGACCGACGCGCACCTGCCGGCGGTCCCGGCCGCGGCGCTGACGGCCGATGCCTTGCGCGCGCGCTTCGCCAGCCCGCCCCCATGGGAGGCCGAGGTGCGCGCCGAGCCGCTCTTTGCCGACCGGCCGCTGGCGGCCGCCTCCGTGCTCGCCGGGATCGTCATGCGCGATCGCCCGGCGCTGCTCTTCACCGAGCGCACGACGCACCTGTCGACGCATTCGGGGCAGGTGGCTTTCCCCGGCGGCAAGCGCGACGACACCGACCGCGACGCGGCCCACACGGCGCTGCGCGAGGCGCAGGAGGAGGTCGGCCTGGACCCCGCGCACGTGGAAGTGATCGGCACCTTGCCCACGTACCAGACGGGCACCAATTTCGTGATCACGCCGGTTGTCGCGCTCGTCGACCCCGGCCACACCCTCACGCTCAACCCCAACGAGGTCGCCGATGCCTTCGAGGTGCCGCTGGAGTTCCTGATGAACCCGGCGCACCACCGCAGGCACCACATCGAGTTCGAGGGCATGCACCGGGAGTGGTTCTCCATGCCCTACATGGACGGAAGCACCCAGCGATTCATCTGGGGCGCAACAGCGGGCATGCTGCGCAACCTGTACCGGTTCCTCGCCGCGTAAGTGGCTCGTATCATTTCGGCATGTCGTTCTTCGCGATCCTGTTCGCGCTGCTGATCGAGCAGGTGCGCCCGCTCGCGCGCCACAACCCGATCCATGCCCTGCTGCGGGCGTGGGCGCGCTGGACCAGCACGAACTTCGACGCCGGCAAGCCCCAGCACGGCTGGGTGACCTGGGGCCTGGCCGTGTTCGTGCCCGCGATCACCGTGAGCGCCGTGCACTGGCTGCTGATCGCCTTCGTCGGCTGGCCCTTCGCCTTGGTGTGGAGCATCGCGGTGCTGTACATCACGCTGGGTTTCCGGCAGTTCAGCCACCACTTCACGGCCATCCGCGACGCGCTGGACGCCGGCGACGAGGCGCGTGCGCGCGAGCTGCTGGCGCAGTGGCAGCAGGTGGACGCGAGCGAACTGCCGCGCAGCGAGATCGTGCGCCACGTGATCGAGTACTCGGTGCTGGCCGCGCACCGCCACGTGTTCGGGGTGCTCGCCTGGTATTGCATCCCGGCGGCGCTGGGCTTCGGCGCCGGCGGCGCGGTGTTCTACCGCATGAGCGAGTTCGTTGGCCGCTACTGGAAGTACCGCACGCGCACGGACGCGCAGCCTTCCAGCCCGGCGCTGCAGGAAGCCGCGGCCAAGGCGTGGAACGTCGTCGACTGGGTGCCCGCGCGCGCGACGGCGCTGGCCTTCGCGGTGGTTGGCAGCTTCGAGGACGCGGTGGACTGCTGGCGCAACTACGCGCAGCGCTTTCCCAACGACAACGACGGCGTGATCCTCGCCGCGACCTCCGGCGCGGTGAACGTGCGCCTCGGCGGCGAATCGCTGCAATCGAAGTTCACGCCGAACACGTCGCAGGCTTTCACTGCTTCGGGCGCCCGCGTGGTCGACGCCACGGAGAGCACGCCGGGGCGCGAGGCGGAGGTCGGCCACCTGCGCAGCATCGTCGGCCTCGTGTGGCGCTCGGTGGTGCTGTGGATGGTGCTGCTGGCGCTGCTCACGCTCGCGCGCCTGCTCGGCTAGTAGCGCGGATAGGACAGCTCCGCGAACAGGTCCTTGTAGATCCTGTAGCGCGAAGGCGTGATCGCCTCCGCGCCTTCGCCCACCGCTTCGATCACGCCGCAGCCCGGCTCGTGCAGGTGCGTGCAGTTGTAGAAGCGGCAGTGCCCCAGGTGGGCGCGGATGTCCGGCATGCACTCGGGCAGCTTCCCCGGGTCGATGTGGTGCAGGCCGAATTCCTGGAAGCCGGGCGAGTCGATCAGCGCCGTCTGGCGCTCCGCGTCCACCCAGTACAGCGTGGTGCTCGTCGTGGTGTGCTTGCCGGAGTTGAGTGCCTGCGAGATCTCGCCCGTCACCACCGTCGCCCCGGGCACCAGCAGGTTGATCAGCGTGCTCTTGCCGGCGCCCGACGGCCCGAGCACCAGCGTCGTCTTGCCCTTGAGGTGGTTGAGCAGCTTGACGCGATCGACGTCCCCCGACAGGCGCAGCGACAGCGGCATCACGCCGTAGTGCATGCGCTGGTACGGCAGCAGCCTGCCCCACGCGCGCTCGAACGGCTCGACCAGGTCGCTCTTGTTCAGCGCGATGAAGGGCTCGATGCGCTCGGCCTCCGCGGCGATCAGCGCGCGCGAGAGCTGGTGTTCGGAGAACTCCGGCTCGGCGGCGATCAGCACCAGCACCAGGTCCAGGTTGGCCGCGAAGGACTTGGTGCGCACCTCGTCCTGCCGGTAGAAGAGGTTCCTGCGGTCCTCGACCTTCTCGATGGTGCCTTCGTCGTGCGACTGCAGCCACTGCACGCGGTCGCCCACGACGGCCTCGCTGCGCTTGCCGCGCGGGTGGCAAATGACGCGCTTGCCATCGGGAGTCTCGACGAGGAAGTGGCGCCCATGGCTTGCGACCACGAGGCCGGGTTGGCGTCCGGTCACGCGGCGAGCGCATCGACCAGCGATGCGCATTGGAAGTCGGTTTCGGACAGGCCCTTCACTTCGTGCGTGTTGAAGCGCACGACGCAGCGGCTGTAGTGCACCGACAGGTCGGGGTGGTGGTCCTGCCGGTGCGCGATGAAGGCCACAGCGTTCACGAAGGCCATCGTCTCGTGGTAGTTGGCGAACTTGAACATCTTCTCGATCGCGACGTCTTCGCCGCTGCCGGCCAGCTGCCAGCCTTGCAGCGCGCCCAGGCGCGTCACCACCTCGGTCGGCGAAAGAGCGCGGCGCGAGCCCATCTCAGGCCGCCGCCATCCGCGCGATCCGCTCCGAGGCCGGCGGGTGCGAGTAGTAGAAGCTGACGTACACCGGGTCGGGCGTGAGGGTGGAGGCGTTGTCCTCGTACAGCTTGAGCAGCGCGCCGGCCAGCTCGCGGCCGCTGGCGTGCTCCATCGCATAGGCATCGGCCTCGAACTCGTGCTTGCGCGACACGCGCGACATGATGGGCGAGACGAAGAACGAGAACACCGGCACGGCCAGCATGAACAGCAGCAGCGCCAGTGCGTCGTTGGAGCCCTGCAGGTTTGGCTGCACGCCCAGGCCCGTGTAGAACCAGGCCTGCTGCGACAGCCAGCCGAGCAGGGCGAAACCCGCCAGCGACACGGCAAAGCCGGTGGCCATGCGCTTGACGATGTGGCGCCGCTTGAAATGCCCGAGCT
Source organism: Ramlibacter sp. PS4R-6 (assembly GCF_037572775.1). NCBI lineage: Bacteria > Pseudomonadati > Pseudomonadota > Betaproteobacteria > Burkholderiales > Comamonadaceae > Ramlibacter > Ramlibacter sp. PS4R-6. Next base: position 1,919,472 of record NZ_JBBHKA010000001.1, read on the forward strand.
CGTGCGCGAGCACCGCCTCCATCTCGTCGTGCGTGAGCTGCGCCAGCAGCGTGTCGAAGAACACCACGCGCTTGTTCGAACCGAAGCCGGTGAAGAAGGCATTGGCGTGCGCGCTGCGCTTGCTGCCGTCCATGACGAACAGGCCCTTGGCCGCGAAGCCGCAGCGCTCCATCAGGCGCGTGACGCGTTCCTTCAGCACTTCGTCCTGCAGCGGCGTGAACTTGTTGAACAGGGGCAGGATGAACCGCGGCGCGATCCACAGCACCAGCAGCTGCCAGCCCACCAGGATGGCCCAGGCCCACAGCCACCACCACGCGCCGCCGGCGGCCATCAGCCACAGCACGATGGCCAGCAGCGGCAGGCCCAGCGCCACGCCCAGGACCACGCCCTTGAGCATGTCGACCACCCACAGCTTGAGCGTCATCTTGTTGAAGCCGAAACGCTCCTCGATGACGAAGGTGGAGTACAGCGCGAAGGGCAGGTCGAGCGCGCCGCTGATCACGGCGAAAGCGGCGAACAGCGCGACCTGCTGGACCATGCCCGAACCCCCGAAGACGTCGATGAGCACGCGGTTCAGGACGTCGAGCCCGCCGAGCAACGTCCAGCCCAGCAGCACCACGGCCCCGAATGCCATCTCCAGGATCGAGAAGCGCGTGCGCGTGACCGTGTAGTCGGCCGCCCTCTGGTGGGCGGCCAGCGGGATGCGCTCGCGGAAGGCGGCGGGCACCTCTTCGCGGTTCCGCGCCACGTGCCGCACCTGCCGCGACGCCAGCCAGAACTTCACGGCCAGGCCCGCCAGCAGGAACGCGGCGAAGGCCAGGGTCATGAGGTAGGAGGCGGTCATCGCGGGAGTTTACGGCGACAATTCGCGGCATGAGCGACAGCCTGCCCAAGAACGAAAACAACCTCGTCTGGATCGATTGCGAGATGACCGGCCTGAACCCCGAGGTGGACCGCCTCCTCGAGATCGCCGTCATCGTCACGGGGCCCGACCTGCTGCCCCGCATTGAGGGGCCCGTGCTGGTCATCCACCAGAGCGACGAACAGCTCGACAAGATGGATGCGTGGAACAAGGGCACGCACGGCAAGAGCGGCCTGATCGACAAGGTGAAGGCGTCCACGACCACCGAGGAAGAGGCCGAGGCGCAGATCCTCGATTTCGTCTCGAAGTACATCGGCAAAGGCCTGTCGCCCATGTGCGGCAACACCATCGGCCAGGACCGGCGCTTCCTCGTGAAGTACATGCCGCAGCTGGAACAGTTCTTCCACTACCGCAACCTCGACGTG